>PXSD01000027.1 GCA_003023165.1 Halobacteriales archaeon QS_9_67_15
AACGGCCCTACTCCGGCGACGGCGAGGTCGACGAGACGGACAAAGCCGCCGTCGTCGTCGGCGAACGCGAACGTCGAGTCACCACGCTGAACGGATTCGTTCCCGAGAGGGGTTTCATACTGCCGGCTGTAACTTCGTGAAGATATTCGCCGCCCCGGGGCGGCGAAATTCGTGACAGACGTACAGCCGGCAGTATCACTGTCTACCCCGACAGCGTCGTTCCACGAGTGATGTCTCCGATAAAAGCTACGAACGGGCATCAGATACTTATTCTCACAGTCATCACGTCTCCGATATGCAGACCGACCGCGGGGTGAGTCCGGTCCTCGGCGTTCTCTTGATGGTCGTACTCACCGCACTGGTCGCCTCGGTGTTCGCCACGGGAGTGCTGCGGTACGACGCTGAATTAAACGAGAGCGTCGACGAGTTCGAGGAGGTGGCCACGACGATGGCGGCGAACCCCTGGATGGGGAGTCGGGGAGACCTCGTCAGGCCGGCGGACGACCGGACAGGGGCGACCGACGTCTCCTACAGGATCAACTTTACCGTCGAGCCTGACTCGGACACGGTCGGTAACTCGCTGAACAGCATCTACCTCGAAGTGACGACCGGCTCACCGAACATGTTTTCCGACACTGGTGAAGGGAAACTCGAGCGGATCGCTATTGACGAGGACAGCGACGGTTCCGAAGACCGGGACATAACGTACGACGTCGACGGATGGCAGGTCGAGAACAGCGGGTCGGCGGTGAAGGTCGAGTTGTCCGGCTCGGCGTACACCGCCGACGAAAACGACTCGATCATCGTCGTCTTCGACGGAGTAAAAAACCCACCGAGCGCCGGGGAGTACGACCTCAGGGCCCAGACGAGCGGCGACGGGAACTGGCACTCCGGAACGATAATCATCAGGGACTGATACTGGTGGCTGTAAGTACGTGAAAACTCGAACTGAGAATCCAGGCGGAACGGGTCTGTATCCGCAGATAGCAGAGACTGGTGAGTAAAAGAATTACAGCCACCAGTACGATAACGGCCGTGGCCACCGCCACCGGTGAGCGTCGCTCCTGCGTGGACGGTGAACTGACCGTCCTTTCACCGGTCGTGTTCACCGTCTCCTCCCGAATCGGACAGACGCGTCTTCGGAAATCGAAGCGAGACGTTCGTTCCCCTGGGTTCTCGGCTGTCGAACTGGATAGTCCCGCCTAGTTTCGTGACCGCCCAGCGGACTGCCCACAGGCCGAGACCGGTCCCGTGGTGCAGCGGACTTTCGGTCCCGCGGACGATGACCTGCCGCTCCATGTCCGGGATACCCGGACCATTGTCCGCGACGGAAATCCGCAGCGGGTACGGTCGGTCGGGTTCGTACCTTGCGGTAACAGCGACATAAGGCTCGTCAGTGTCGTTGTGCACAACGGCGTTTTCGACCAGGTTCGTCAGCGCGAGTTCGAGCAGGTCCTGTGAGCTCTCGACCTCGATTCCGGACGGGACCTCGCAGTCGCAGGCGACGTTCGGATCGTCCCCGGCGACGGTCTGTAAAACGTCTTCCACCAAGGGGCCTAGCGGCACGGCCCGAGTCTTCGTTTTAGATGTGTCGATGAGCTCTGCGATCTCCGCGGCGTCGGCCGACAGACCGGCGAGGTCGTCGGCCACCTCGACGATCGTTTCAGCGGTGGTCACGAACTCCGGGTCGCTCGCTTTCGCCCGGAGCCAGTCGGCTTGCCCGACGATGGTGGTCAGGTCGTTGCTGAGATTGTGCCGCATCACCCTGTTTAGAACCTCTAGTCGCTGTTGTCGGGTCGTACGGGTCGTCACGTCTCGGAGCACGATCGCGTATCCGAGACACCGTCCGTGTTGGTCGGTCAGTTCGGAGACTGACGGGTCGAGTAACGTCCGCCCGGACCCGGTTTCGACCTCGATAGTCCGGGTCTCCCGCTGGTCGCCGAGGGTGACATCCAGAAGCTCACTGACGTCGGCACCGACGACTTCGGCCTCGGACGCGTTCAGGTTCCGCTCCGCCGTCTCGTTGACCTCGATGACGGTCCCCCCTTCGTCCGTCAGGATCACCAGGTCGTCGAGTTCCTCGATGATCGTAGTCGGACCGACTGTGCCAGCCGCCGGGACGTTCCGGAACAGGTGATACCGACTGAAGATACTCACGACCGAGACGGCCCCTATCAGGAAGCCGACTGCGACGGTCCGCGGGAGTGCGAGCGGTTCGATACTGGCCACCTGAAATCCGAAAAGCAACGACAGCCACGGGACCGTTCCGAATATTCCCAGTAGCATTCCCGTCGTCGAGTCCAGGTACTCGTAGCGCTGGAACGTCCAGAGGAGGAGCCCGCTGCCGATCAGCATCAGTCCGCCGGCGTACAGGAGAGAGAACCACTGGACCAGCGAGAGGAGCGCGACGACGAGGGTGGCCAGTCCGCTCGCGGTCTCTCGAGACGGGAGGGCCAGCCAGGGTAGTAACTGCGACCCGAAGACCAAAGCCGTCGCGAGGACACCTATCCACGGGACGGTGGCCACCACTGCGGCGGTGTTGAACGAGACGAGTTCCGTCCGCCCGGTGTACCGAAACGAAAAGAGGAGCCAGGGAACCGGCAGGACCAGGCTAACGAGTAACGCCGTCACGAGAACAGCCGGTCTGCCCAGGTTCAACACGACACTGACTGCGACACCGAGCACGCCGCTGCCTGCAACTGCGGTTATTACCGCGAACAGAGTGGCCGCAGGTGCCTCCCGGTGACGCCACACTGTCACTGTCACGGCCGAAAAGAGGATAGCCGTAGCCACGAGCACGATAGTCACGAGCCGCATAGTGTTAATATATCAGACGGATCATCGCAAAGTTAAGTCTATTGGTGAATCGGTGACGAGTGCTTCGTATACCGCGACACAGCATCGTCTTACCGAACTAAATGATAATTCCGATAATAACCCGAGATACTGCGCAGCAGCGTGCAGATGCGCTCGCGGACTCTCATCGATTCGGACGACCGGTCCGGATGCGAAGCGGGTCTACCCGAGGGTGTTCCCGCCGAGTTCAAGCAGGCCCACGAGCCCCGGGATAACGCCTCTGAACGGCTGGAATCACTCCACACCGGTCGCTGGGAGAGAGACGGATGCTAAGGGGTCGGTTGCCTCACCGGCGTTTCTCGTTGCCTCCCGTTCGGTTGGATACCCGCGTGCTTAACCCCCGGGTATTTCACGATCGCAAGATGGCACCGGATCTCGTCCACCGAGTGTAGATGCCGCTGATCTCGGCTAATCGCAATACAGCGTCGGGATTGACGGTTCAACTGAGTCGGTTTGCCCGGGGACGTGAACGTAATCACTCACATCTCACGGTCGAAAACTACCAGCAGGAACGAAGGTACGGATGCTCCGACAGGGATTCGAACTACGCGAAGACGGACCGACTCGCTTCGCTCGTCGGTTGCGACGTCTCTACTTCGAATCCGTCGTGCGCGTTTCGCTCACGTCACAGCGTGACGTTCGCTGCAATGCTCCGACAGGGATTCGAACCCTGGTCATTGCCGTGAGAGGGCAATATGATTGGCCGGACTACACTATCGGAGCACACCCGTGCTGAGTGTACCCGTTTCTTGCGAGGAAACGGGTTTAACGGTTGCGCTTTGCGTTCCTTTCGGCACGTCCTCGCACATTCACTCGTCCTCGAACGGCGAGCCGGCGGCCTCTGGTTCGCTGCCGCTGAGACTGATGATGTTCTCTCTGCCCATGCGGAGTTTGCTGATGTCCCCGTCGTCCTCCATCTCCGAGAGCAGCATACTCACTTTCGACTTCGACCACCCCGTCTCGTCGACGATCTTCGCCTGTTTCATCCGCCCCTCGTTCGATTCGAGGATGTGTACGATGAGTTCCTGGTCCGTCCGCTGGACGCGCTCCGAAGAACTCTCCTCCGCGGCTTCGCCGGCGGCACTCGCCTCGGCCGTCGACTTCGTCGTCTCTGGCCTGGCCGGCTCCGACTCCGGCGACTCCATCGACGTCGGACCACCGGAGGAAAGGACGGACGAGAGGTCCGTATGCCAGGCCGCGACGCCGCCGAGGCCGAGGACCACTAGGACGATGGCCGCCATGAACATCCCGCCGATGTCGCCCGAGGCGTGCTCGGAGAGGAGCGAGACGGGTGACTGCTCGGCGGTCGAGAGTGAGTACCGGATGCCGGCCGCCACCATCCGTTCCGTCCCGATCCCGAGTGGCTGCGTTCCCCCGACCGCGCCAGCGACCAGCCACTGGTGCATCTATCGTAACATGCCGAGGTCAGTATAAAAACACTGTGAATACTGCCGTTTTCGTCGCATAGATCGCCAGACGTAAGCGACCCAGAGGGTCAGAACCCGAGGGTCGGGACCGCGGTCTGCTGGAGCACGCCCCCGAGGTCGAGGACCGCGATCAGCACGGTGGTCGCGACGATGGAGACCGAGGGAGGGTCGAGGTGCGTGTCGGCGTGAGCGTACAGGACCCGCTGTGCGAGTTCTCCGAATACGCCTCCGAGCGCGCCGAATACCGCACCGGCCAGGACCGCGACGACCGGACCGACGGTCGGGAGCGCGAGCGCGACGATGCCGGCCGGGAGCGCCATGTGGTGGACGACGGGAAACCGGTCGACGCCGGCGGTCAGAAAGAGCAGTCCCGTCGCGCTGAGTCCGAACGCGAGAAAGTAACTGCCCGTCGCGACTGCGAGGAACCCACCGAACACGCCCACGACGAGTCCGAGGACCGTCACTGTCATCCACTCGGACTGGTAGGGGAGCCACGGCTCGACCACGTAGCGACCGACCAGCGACTGCGCACCGTCGCCGTCACCATCGGCGGCCATCCGCCGCGTACCCTCCTCGTAGGGAGACATGTCGAGCACGTCGGTCCCGGGACGACCCACGAGCGGGTAGCCGAAGACGGCCCGGTGTAACAGCGCCGAGAGGACGACGCTCGCCGCGACGGGGTCCCACGGAAGCGAGAGGAGGACGGACAACTGGACGAGCCAGTAGCCGACGATACCGAACACACCGCCGACCGCGAGCGCCGCGGGACGCGGCCCCAGCGGCGTCTCGAGATGTTTCGCCTCGTGGTAGGAGAAATCTGTGTCGAGATGTCCTTTCCGGCCGGCGAACGTGGTAGCCGCCGCGGCCCCTGCGAAGGCCACGTGCGGGCCGAACACCGGTCCGTACCCGACGAGCCCGGTCACTCCGACCGTCGCCAGGTCCGTCGAACCGGCGACGAGTGCCGTCCCACCGTCACCCGTCGTCACGCGCGCGATTTCGCCGATCGTGACGACCAGTCCGGCGAGTCCGTAGGCCGCGTAGCCGCCGACCGCCGCGCCGATCGCACCGCCCGCGAACGCGACCAGTAGCAGGTCGAGAGCGAGCAGGCCGCCGTCAACGGCCATCGCGACCACCCGTTGGCACGCTCGACCCGCAGTCGCCCGGATTGGTACGGTTCCGTCTCGTCATACGGGACGCGAGTCAGAGCCAGCAGATAGTACTGACGGATAGGTTCTGGCACACGACGAAAACCGGAGTGAGAAACCGACGCGGAATCCCCGAACCGGCGTCAGAGTCGTTCAGTCGCGCTTCGAGAGCGTGACCAGCGAGAGCAGGCCGGCACCGAAGAGCGCGAGGATGGTCAGAGGCCCGGCGGCCGACGGAGAGACGACGGAGGAACTGCTCGTCGGTGTCGCCGTTCCAGCGTCGGCCGTCGGCGTCGCAGTCCCGGTGTCGCCCGTCGGCGTCGCGGTCGCCGTCGACCCGTTCGACGAACCCGGCGTCGGGGTCGGCGTCGCCGTCGACCCGTCGCTCGGTTCGTCCGTCGTCTCGTTTCCGTCAGCAGTGTCGCCGTCGGTCTCGTTCGAGTCGACCTCGTTCACTTCCGTCGACTGCGCCGGACCCTTCTCCAGCGTGACCTGGCTCGCGCTCCCGTCCTCGCCGATGACCTGGCCCTCGGTGACGTCGACGCTCCCCTGGTAGCGGAAGGCGTGCGATTCGTTCGTCTTGACGCCGGTCCGAAGCTGGTAGGAGCTGTTCGCGCGGACGCTCGGGTCGGTGTACCCCTCTTCGGTTCCCCACTCGTCGTAGCCGGTGGTCGAGTAGGGGACCGTCATCGTGAACGTACCGTCCTCGCCCGTCCGGGCCTGCTGCCGGTAGACGAACGTGGCGTTCGTCGATGGGACCTCCATCTGGACCGCCGCCGTGACGGTCGCGTTCGCCGGCCCTTCGCCTTCGATGGTCGCACCGGGGACCCGCTCGAAGGCCTTCACCCAGTTGTCGGACTCGGGCTGGAGCGCGTTGAGGACGCCGGGCGTCCTGAGGGAGGTCCGGAGCCCTCCAACGGCCTCTTTCTGGAGCCCGAACTGATAGGCGCGCGACTCCAGCGCCCGGGTGTCACTGCCGCCGACCATCCGATAGTGTTCGAGCGCGGGGACGCGCTCCTCCGGATACTGTCCGATACCGCCGATCTGCGAGGTCGGATCGCTCGAGACGTACTCGCGCGCTTGCTCCATCGAGTCGAATCGCCTCGTGCCGTTGCTCATCCGAACCTGCTGTCCGCGGATGTCCTCGATCGTCCAGTCCACGACGACGGGCTGGGGCTCCACTGCACTGCCGTGGAAGTTGTAGAGGCGGACGGCCGTCGAGTTGTAGTACTCCTGGTGCTGGAGGCGGAAACTCCGGAGCCGACCGCCCTGGCCGGCCTGGAAGTAGACCGCGTTCCGCGGCTGCGAGAAGTACTCGCCCGGGTTTACGTCACCGGAGTGGAACTGGAACGGCGCGAAGTACTTCCCGCCGATGCGGCTGTCCGTCTCGGTCATCTTCCAGTCGACCATGACGTACCGCGTCTCCGCATCGTCCTCGCTCACGTCGGCCATGACCTCGTTGGCCTGCGACTCGTTCTGGGCCAACAGGAACTCCGCCGCCGTGGTGGCTCCTTGCTGGAACGGGTTCGCCACCGGGATTCGCTCGCCTACCACGGTGATGAAGTGCCCGTAGTCCCACCACGACATGACGCCGTAGGACCCCTCCGGGTAGTCGAAGTCCTCAGCCCGCTCGTAGGTGCCGTAGTACGGGAAGTCCTCGGCGTTGTCCGCACCGGCGAAGTTCCCCTCCTGGGGCGTGCTACCCTGCATCCAGCTGAGACTCTCGTTCCACGCGGTCGCCGACTGGCCGGCACCACCGGAGGCGTCGGTCACCTGCATCGCGAGCGCGGTCGGGTACACGAGCGGTGCGAACACGACCAGTACGACCGCACGAGCGGTGCGAACACGACCAGCACGACCGCGACGATAGTCAGTACCTGGTACGTCTCGATGTCGGTGTCGGGCTTCGAGAGGCCCGCCAAGCGGACCATCTGGCCCACGACCATCGCCGTCATCACGGCGACGGTGACGCCGAAGTAGTAGTCGAACCGGCGCTGCGTGAGCGTCGCCAGCAGCATGAAGACCGTCCAGACGGCGAGCAGTGACAGTTCGGCACGCGGTCGGTCGTAGAAGTGGCGCGCGGCGAGGTAGGCGACGCCCAGAAGCGCGACCAGGAGCGTGAATCGGTATCGCGGGAACAGCTGTCTGAACGGCAGCGACTGCGCTTCGCCGACCGTCCCGGCCGTGTCGGTCGTCGACAGCCCGACGACACGGGTGACCTGCGTCGTGAAGAAGCCCCAGAGGTCCGGGAGTAGGAGCGCGGTCGCCCCGGCGATCACTAGGAGGATCCCGGCGACTGCTGCCGGGTACTGGATGGCGGGGAGTTCACGGGCGTCCCATTCGCGCGCGAGCCACGCGAGGAAGACACAGCCGGCCGCCACGGCGAACGCGAGGAGCGGCTGAACGAGATTGTAACTCGTCGCACCGATGCCGATCTCCTCGATCACGGCGAGGCTCAGGACGCCAGCCGTCCCGAGTGTGATGGCGCCGGCGATAGCGACGTGTTCGGGACTCTCACCGTGGGCGTACTGCGAGGAGAGTTCGACGACGAAGAACACACCGAGGATGCCGATGAGGAAGACACCGGGTGCCCACGTCCACAGGTACAGCGCGATGGCGACGCCCGCGACGAGCGACCACCCGACCGGCCGTCGGAGCGCGTCGTAGTCGCGCGCCTGGAACAGTTCCCAGACGAGTTTCTCCTCCTCGGCGACGGAGATGGCGACCATCGTCGCGAGGATGGCGGTCGTCTGGAAGAGTACCTCTACGATGTGGTGGTCGTTGAACCCGACCGTGCCACGCTGTGCGAACGTGCTCCCGACGAGTGCCAGCGTCGCGACCGCCACGACACCGGCGAATCGGCCGGCGGTCCGCTTGCCGACGTAGTAGACGGGAATGGCGGCGAGCGTCCCGAAGACCGCGGGTGCGAACAGCGCGACCATCCGGACCGTGTGGTCGCTCGGATCCCCGAGGCCGACGACCAGAGCGGCCGCCGCGATGAGCTGGTCCATGACGGTCCCGAACTGGCTCGAGTGGGTCCCGAGCGGGAACCGGGTCCACGGGTCGAACGGGCTCGTCCGGGGCCAGTGCTCGACGGTGTATTTCACCATCCGGTAGTGATACCACGGGTCGAACCCGTCGAAGTAGACGGTTCCGTCGACCAGGAACTCCTTCCAGTCCCTGGTCCGACTCCACAGCATGAACCCGAGCAGGACGACGAGCGCCGGTACGTGGTAGTACTCGCCGACGACATCGACGACGTCCTGAGGTTCTTCGATGTCTTCGATTCGGCCACGCCACTGACTCATTGAACGGAACCAGTCCCATGGCGCGCATAAGCCTTTTGAAGAGCCATCAGGTCGTTACTCCGGTCAGGCGTTCCAGTATCGACGGCAACGACGGCCCAGGGCCGCTATCAGTTCGGAATTCGCGTCCGACCGGTGGCTGGTCCGCTCGGTAGTTCTCATAGTGATTACTGTAGCGATTTACCGGTACGCGCCGCCACCGGAGTCGGCGCGGTCCGGAAATAATTTACAATAATCAGTATCAGTCGTGTGTGTCGAACGGAAACCCATTTTTGCCCCGTCGTCGTTTGCGGTGACATGCGCGTCTCCGTCGTCCTCTGCGAGCACACGTTGGAGCGGTACGACGCGGTCACCGAGGCCGCCCGGAGCGTCCTCGACCAGACCTACGAGGACGTGGAACTCGTCTTCGTCAGCGACGGCAACCCCGAGGTGCTCGACCGGTTCGAGGCCGACTTCGGCGACCACGAGAACGTCGTCACCCACTGCAACGACGAGAACAGCGGCCTCCTCGTCAGCCGAAACAACGGCGCGGAGATAGCGTCCGGCGACGTGGTCGCGTTCATCGACGACGACGCCGTCGCACATCCCGAGTGGGTCGAACGCCTCGTCGCCGCCTACGACGAGTTCGACGCTATCGCCGCCGGCGGTCGCATGGACCCCATCTGGGTCGACGGGCGAGCCGACTTCCTCCCGGAGGAACACTACTACCTCGTCGGCGCGACCTACCGCGGCTTCGGGGAGGGCAGAGACGTCCCCGCCGAGGTGCGCAACACGAACGGCTCGAACATCTCCTTCAGACGGGACGTCTTCCGCGACCTCGGCGGGTTCGACGACGAGATCGGCGGCCGCAAGGGCGACAAAAACCTCCAGGGCGGCGAGACGGAGCTGTGCGCCCGGATGCAGGCCGAATACGGCCAGGGCGTCCGCTACGTCCCCGACGCCGAGGTCGGCCACAAGGTCTTCGCCTACCGGACCGAGCCGAGGTGGCTCCTCGACCGCGCCTTCTGGCAGGGGTACTCCAAGCGCGGGATGCAGCAGTTCGTTCCCGGTTCGGCCGAGGAGGAGGGGGACTTCCTCGGGAAGATACTCGGTGAGTACGTCCCACAGCGGCTCTGGGGACTGGTCGGGGATCCCGACGCGACCGCCGCGAAACAGCTCGTCTGGCTCGTCCTCCTGACCGGCGTCGTGGGGCTCGGCTATCTCTACGGCATCGTCAAGTGGGGGTGACGGCGGGAGATGAGCAGCGTTTTACCGTCCCCGCGGCCAGGGAGCGGTAATGGCGGACCTCCCCGACGTCTGCGTCGTCACACATCCGCTGGCGGCCGCCGGCGAGAACGCGACCCGGAGCTTGCTGGACATCCTGTCCGCGGTCACCGGCGTCGCGCTGGTGACGGCCGACCTCCCGGCCGACTCGGAGATCCGTGACCGGCACGAACTCGTCGAACTCACCCGCAAGGGGGCCGGTGACTCCGTTTTCGTCGCCGCCGCACGCTTCCTCCTGAATCAACTCCGGATGTGCCGCGTTATCGCCGACCGCGACGAGAACGTAGTCCTCTTCTACGGCGCGACCTCGTACCTGCTCCCGGTCCTGTTCGCCCGCGCCATCGGGAAGACGGTCCTCGTCGAACCGCGGGGCGACGTGCCGCTGACGCTCCGCATCGGGTGGGAACAGCAGCTGCCGACGCCGGTCGCTCGAACGCTGGCCGGACTCGTCCGCGCGCTCGAACGCGCGGGCTTCGCGGCCGCCCACGGCGTCGTCACCTATACGCCGTCGATGGCTCGACAGCTCGACGTCGACCCCGACGCGCCCGACGTGTACCCGACCGGCGCTCGGTACGTCCGCACCGACGACTTCCACGTGACGCGTCCCTTCGGTGAGCGTGCTCGCCGCGTCGGCTTCCTCGGCCGGCTGGACGAAGAGAAGAACGTCCGGGAGCTCGCGGCGGTCGCGAAGTCGCTCCCCGAAGACGTGACCTTCGTCTTCGTCGGCGACGGCGACCTCCGCGAGTGGCTGG
>PXSD01000028.1 GCA_003023165.1 Halobacteriales archaeon QS_9_67_15
ACGAGGGCGTCGGCTGTGTCGCGTTCGGCGACTACCGCGTCCGCTTCTGTACGCACTGGAACGTGGACGACGACGACATCGAACGGGCGCTCGACGGGATCGAACGGGCGGTCGCCTGAGCGGCTGGTCTTACTGGCGGCCCCGGTTCATGCCTTCTTTGAACCCCTTCGCGGTGCGGCGGAGGAAGAGGTAGACGAGGAAGACGAACCCGACGAGGACGGCGACGATGAAGACGAGGACCGGGTCCGAGAAGAACTCGGAGACCAGTTCGTCCAGAATCATACGCTCGCCTACCGGGCCGCCGTGCAAAGAGGTTTCGGCACGGATCTGCGCGAACTACCGCCGGCAGACAGTGTTCGCGGCGGCGAGGCGAGCGGTATTCAGAGCGCAATGGGGCGTCGGACAGAAGTGACACCCTCCCCGCCCTAAACGGCGGGGTTTAGCGCCTGTAATTTAGATAAAGTAGCGATTTTATAGTACGTGGTATTTAGCTCACTCTGGCTACATCGGACATTATGGACCGTCGACAATTCATCGCTGGAACTGGAGTGTTAATAGGTTCTATTTGTGGCTGTGCGAATCCAGATCAGCAAACTATTCGATCGCCTCCGAATACCGAGGCAGATACTGAGGAATTCCAATCTGGCACCACCGAAAACGACTGGAAAACAGAAACTACGAATAATACTAAATTGCCTCCTTGCCCTGATAAACCGGATCCATTACTTCGGGAAAAAGTAAAACGTTTTACTGTTGATTTTGAAATGGCGTATAAGGCTAGAGTAATTCAAGAGAACAATCTGAATGTTACTTTCGTCCATTTCCCATCCGGAATCGCAGACGACAGAGTAGAGATCACTTCAGAAAAACAAGGATATTATGTCCAATTTCAAGTGGAACCCGCTTACGGGTATAGACCTGATCCGAATAGAACACAGACTGTTCACGGGGATATCGGTCGATATACTGTCAATTATTACGTGAGCAAAACGCAATTACGCAGGAAAACTGGAGATCAAGTGGGTAATCTCAATGAGGACTGGAAAGAAGTTCAGTGCCCTAAATAATAAATATAGTGAGTCACAGAGAATTTAGGTGTACTCTGATACGGATTATTGTAGCGATTTACCGGTACGCGCCGCCCCCGGGGTCGGCGCAATCCGGAAATAATCTACAATAATCCGTATGAGTTGGTGGAACGATGACTGGGCGGGAAGACAGAGATTGTCCGTCACCTCAGTCGGGACGGTCTCGACCGCTTGCTCACGGAAACTGATGACGAGAAGGTGAGTAAGCGACTCACCTTCGTCAAACGGCTCTACGGGGGTGCAACACTCGAAGATGCAGCTGACGATGTCGGGATGTCTTGATCAACCGGGAGCCGCTGGGCTAAGCTCTGGAATAATCCGCCGTTCAGGTGATAAGACTGATACCACAGCGGTGCAAAGCGAGATGTGATATGTCGCTGCTGCCCTCCAAGCCCGACATTACCGCGGCCAAGGACGCGGAGCCGCGGGTGGTCGGCGTCGAGAGCGACGACGCCGACGACCTGCTCTCTGCGCTCTCCTCGGAGACCGCGCGCCACCTCCTCGGGGAGCTCCACGACGACCCAGCACCGCCCGGCGAGCTCGCCGACCGCATCGGCACCTCGCTCCAGAACGCCCAGTACCACCTCGAGAACCTCCAAGAGGCCGGCGCCGTCGAAGTCGTCGACACCGCCTACTCACAGAAGGGACGCGAGATGGACGTGTACGCACCCGCCGACCAGCCGCTGGTCATCTTCGCCGGCGACGAGGAGAAGTCGACCAGCATCCGTACCGCGCTCACCCGACTGCTCGGCGCCGTCGGCCTCCTCGCCGTCGTCAGCGTCCTCGTTCAAGCGCTTTCGGGCGAGGACGTCCTCCCCTCGCTCGGCGGTGCCGACGGTGCCGCGAGCGACGGCGCGGCCGCGGCCGCGCGGACGCCGACACCGGTCCCCGACGCCGGGGCCGCAGACGCGGCTACCAGCGTCGCCAGTGGCCTCGGTCCGGGCGCCTTCTTCTTCCTCGGCGGTGCCGCCGTTCTGGTCGGCGGGTTCCTCGTCTGGTACGCGACGCAGTAGGCGCGTCGAGTCACACGGACAGGGCGCTGCAGCGGCGCTGATGCTCAAAAATCCCTTTGAGTTTCCGGTGGCTACTTTTCCGTCCCCGCCATAGCGACGAATGCGCGTCGCCCCGCTTCGACTCCCGTCACTCCCGCCCGGTGGCGGGGACGTCGAACTCGCTGAAGGCCTCCCCGTTCGGTGCGACGAGCCGGCCAGCCAGTCCCTCCCCGGCCGGTTCGAGTTCCGCGTGTGCCGGACGGTACCAGCGCGGGTCGGCGTGACTCCCGGGATTCAGGACAGTGGTCGCCCCACCCTGTCGCACGCCTGGCTCGTGGGAGTGCCCGACCACGACGACGTCTGCTCGCTCCTGCCGCCCGAGGAGCG
This sequence comes from Halobacteriales archaeon QS_9_67_15, assembly GCA_003023165.1. Taxonomy (GTDB): domain Archaea; phylum Halobacteriota; class Halobacteria; order Halobacteriales; family Haloarculaceae; genus Halosimplex. Next base: position 2,468 of record PXSD01000028.1, read on the forward strand.
AGAGCGACGTCTCGTCGTGTTCGTGGCCGTGAACGACGACGAACCGAACCCCTGCCCGGTCCACCACCCGCTCCGCTCCCAGCCGCCCACGGACCCCCGCGTCGTCGTTGTTCCCGAAGACCGCGACGAACTCGCCCTCCTCGTCCGTCTCGCTCCCTGTTTCGGCCTCGAACGCGTCCAGCACCGACTCCGTCGTGAAGTCGCCCGCGTGGACCACCAGTTCTGCCTCGCGGACGGCGTCGAGCGTTCGTCCCGTCAGTCGATGCCCGTCGGTGGCGTGGGTGTCCGAGACGACCGTGATCACGTTCAAACCGCGGTCCTCGAGCGGGAAAAGCGTCGCGAGTCGAACCCAAGCGTTTTGACCGGTCCGGTCGACCCACCAGGAAATGGCAGGGAGTCGAGGCGTCGTGGTCGCGGCGCTGTTCGCCAACGGCGCGATCGCGGTTCTGAAGTTCGGCGGGTTTCTCCTGACCGCGAGTCCGTCGATGCTCTCGGAGACGTACCACTCCATCTCCGACACCGGCAATCAGGTGTTCCTGCTGATCGGCCTCCGCTTCGGCGGCCGCGAGGCCGACCGGCAACACCCCTTCGGGTACGGGAAGGCGCAGTTCTTCTACTCCTTTCTCGTCTCGATATTCCTGTTCGGGATCGCCGGGTGGGAGTCGCTGAAACACGGGTATCACGTCCTCACGCACGGCGGTCGTGAGACCGGCGGCGGCGTCGAGTTCCTCGGGTTCACCTACGAGCCCGTCGTTGGCTTCGACCTGTTCTACGTCAACGTCGCGGTCCTGCTGGCGGCCATCGTCTTCGAGAGCTACGCGTTCAAGAAGGCCTACGCCGAGATGCGCCGCCAGATAGCCGAGAACGACTGGGGGGGTCTGCGCGAGGCGTTCCGAAAGACCAGCGACGTGACCACCCTGACCGCACTGACCGAGGACACCATCGCCCTGCTGGGGCTGATCGTTGCACTCCTCGGGATCACGCTCGCGCGAGTGTTCGACCAACCGCTCTTCGACGCCGCGGGCGCCCTGGTCATCGGGGTGATGCTGATGGTGTTCGCGCTCGCGCTTGCCTGGGAGAACAAGCGGCTCATCATGGGCGAGAGCCTTCCGAAGGACGAAGAGCAGGAACTCCGCCGGATCGTCGAGGACTGGGAGGGCGTCGAGGCGGTCGTCGACTTCCGGACCGTCTACTTCGGCCCGGAGAACATCCTCCTCACCGCCGACGTGGCGTTCGCCGACGGGATCCCGACCGGGGACATGGACCAGCGGATCACCGCTATCGAGGACGCCATCCGCGAAGCCAACGCGAGCGTCGACAAGGTCTACGTCGAGCCCGAAGTGTAGCGCCCGGTAAGTGCCGGCGACCCGCCGCGCTGACGGTGTCCGGATAGGCGACGGAGAGACGCCACTGCAAACAGCGTGAAAACCCCGACTCGTTCAGTCCCACCTGCTTAGACGGGTGAACCGGCCCTGGGCGGGTGGGACTGAACGGGGCCGTCGGCTCCGGGAAGACGGACGACCCAAGCACCGCAACGGAGTGAGGAGCGCAGCGAGTCCTTCGACCGGAGCCGACAGGGGTTTTCACCTGTTTCCGACGACCGCAATCTCGTCTCCGAACAGTACCCGCCGCGCTCGGGCGAGAGCTTTTATTCGGGCGCGCAAACAGCTACTTACTGTGGCAAGCGCGTCCGAGCCCCCCGACTACCTGCGCTTTTTCCCCTATGACGAGCCGTACGACCACCAGGTCGAGGCGATGGGGAGTATCTACGACGCGCTCGACGAGCGGCGGAACGTCCTCTTCGAGGGGGCCACGGGGACGGGCAAGACCCTCTCGGCACTGACCCCCGCCCTGGAGTTCGCCCGCGAGACGAACAAGACGGTCGTCATCACGACCAACGTCCACCAGCAGATGCGCCAGTTCGTCCGCGAGGCCGCCGCGATCACCGACCAGGAGCCTATCCGCGCCGTCGTCTTCCAGGGGAAGGCCTCGATGTGTCACATCGACGTCGGCTACGAAGAGTGTCAGGCGCTGCGGGACACGACCCGTGAACTCGTCGACGCCGAGGAGGACCGCGCCGAACTCGAGGCCCAGCAGCGCGCGCTCTTAGAGGAGAGTCGGGACGGAAGCAGCGAGGCCGCCGACGCCCGCGGCGCGGTGATGGACGAGCTCGAATCCGTCGAAGCGGAGATCGAAGATATCCGCGAGGACCGCAACGTCTGCGACCACTACTATCAGAACCTGACCGTCGACACCGACGAGTTCTACGGGTGGCTGTTCGACGGCGTCCGCACCCCCGAAGACGTCTACGGCTACGCCGAGCGCGAGGGGCTATGCGGCTACGAACTCCTCAAGGAGGGGATGGACGGCGTCGACCTCGTCGTCTGTAACTACCACCACCTGTTGGACCCGATGATCCGCGAGCAGTTCTTCCGGTGGCTCGGTCGCGACCCCGAGGACGTGATCGCCGTCTTCGACGAGGCCCACAATGTCGAGGACGCCGCTCGCGACCACGCTCGTCGCACCCTGACCGAGACGACCCTCGACCAGGCCGTCGAGGAACTGGAGACGACCGACGACCCGCGGAGCGAGGGGGCCTTGAATGTCCTCGAGACCTTCCGGCAGGCGCTCGTCGACGCCTATCAGGAGGCCTTCTCGTTCGGCGAGCGCGAGCGCGTCGACGACAACTGGTACGACCTGGCCATCGACAACGACGACGCTCGCGACGACCTGACGCTCACCTTCCTGCAGAACTACTCCGGCCCCGGGTTCGGCGAGGACCTCGACCGGACGATGGACCTCGCCCGCGAACTCGACCAGTCCTACGAGGAGGCCTACAAGAACGGCGAGACGACGACTCGCCAGGAGTGCCAGACGCTCCGGGCCGCGTCGTTCGTCGAGGACTGGCTCGACGAGTCCGCCGCGCAGTGGCAGTACCCCGTGGTGAGCGTCCGTCGAGCGGAGGAGGGGGGTCCTCTCGACGCCGGCGAGATATACGGTCGCGCGGAGCTGTACACCTGCATCCCGAGTTCAGTCACTGCGGACCTGTTCGGCGACCTCCACGCGAGCGTCCTGATGAGCGCGACGCTGCGTCCCTTCGACGTGACCGAGGACGTGCTCGGGCTCGAAGACCCCGAGACGCTGGCCTACGGGCCGCAGTTCCCGGAGGAGCGCCGTCGGACCTACGCCGTCGACGGGCCGGCGCTGTTCGCCAGCCAGCGCGACGACATGCAGGTCCAGTCGACGGTCGCCGAGACGCTGGAAGACGCCGCGCGCATGACCCCCGGAAACACGCTCGCCTTCTTCCCGAGCTACAGCGAAGCCGACCGCTACCACCAACGCGTCGACGTGACCGGAGCGACCTACCTCGACCGCCCGGGGACCGCCGCGAAGGACCTCCGCGAGCGGTTCGCCGACGACACCGACGCGGTGCTGTTCACGTCGCTGTGGGCGACGCTCACCGAGGGCGTGAGTTTCGACGGCGACGATGCCCGGACGGTCGTCGTCGTCGGCGTCCCCTACCCCCACCTCGACGACCGGATGGACGCCGTCCAGGAGGCCTACAACGCCGAGTTCGGCGACCAAGAGGAGACCCGCGGCGGGGCCGGCGGTCGCGGCGACGACGACGAGGGCGCGGGCTGGCGCTACGCCGTCGAGATTCCGACCGTCCGGAAGACGCGTCAGGCGCTCGGCCGCGTCGTCCGCTCGCCCGAGGACTTCGGCGCTCGCGTCCTGCTCGACAGGCGCTACACCGAGCGCTCGGAGGTCGAGATGCGCGACTACTCCGTTCGAGGTACCTTCCCGCCGGAGGAACGGAGCGAGATGGTCGACATCGACCCCGAGAAGCTCAAGTTCGCACTGTTGAACTTCTATCGGGACGTGGACGGCTACGACGGCGACCCGCCGACGCCGTGACTGTCCGTGGCGGGAACGACCTCCCGAGAGCGATCCCTTCGCAGCCGGCACGTCCGTGATTGAACCCCATCGGGGTGACGTGGGTGTACACACGAGCAACCGGTGACCGAGACGGTCGGCCGAGGCGCGCCTCCACCCGAAATCGGGGACTTTGAATCCCCCCGCGGCGAACGAGCGGCCAATGACCGCAGTCGCGTTCGACTTCGACGGGACGCTCTCGGACTCGGAGATGACGGTCCTGCTGGGCCGCCAGAACGGGACGGCCGAGGACATGGCCGAGATCACCGAGCGGGCGATGAACGACGAGATCGAGTACGCCGAGAGCCTCCGCCAGCGCTGTGCACTGTTGGAGGACCTACCGGACGAACAGGCACAGGCCGCCTTCGACCGGGTCGAGTTGCGTCCCGGTGCGGCCGACGTGATCGCGGCGCTCCGCGAGGCCGGCGTCTACGTCGCTATCCTCACCGGCGGCTTCGAGCGCGGCGTCGCCGCCGCACTCGAACGAGAGGGCGTCGAGGTCGACGCCATCGTCGCGAATCGACTGCCGGTAGCGGACGGGAGGAGCAAGGCGCAGAGCGCCTCGGAAGACACGAGCGGGCAGCGCCCGCGAGTACTCACCGGAACCGTCGACGGCCCGCTCATCGAGGGGACCAAAGACGACGCGCTGGCAGTCCTGACGGCGGTTATCGGCGCGGACCGCTCGGACACCACCGCGGTCGGCGACGGCGCGAACGACCTCCCGATGCTCCAGGTCGCCGGCCTCGCGGTCGGTTTCGACCCGAAACCCGCCGTCGCGCCCGCCTGCGACACCACCGTCGAAACGATGGACGAGCTCCACGAGGTG
>PXSD01000029.1:0-1472 GCA_003023165.1 Halobacteriales archaeon QS_9_67_15
CTTCGGAGCGAGCGAGGTCCTCGACGCACTGCGGTTTGACGGACCGCTGACCGCAGAGGAGGCGTTCGAAGCGATACGAGAGGCGGTCCCGCGGTGGGAGCGCGACCGGCACGCGGACTGGGAGTCGGAGTGGCGCGAGCGGACCGAGCGCCTCCTCGACTGGAGCGTCGCTTTCGGGCTCGCGAGCCGCGACGGCGACCGATACGCAGCTGTCGGAGCGTAGTCGACCCCGGATCGCGGGTTCGGTTCTCGAACACCTGTTTATAGACAACTCGGATCCCTACGCTTATACTGGTCGTCTGATGCGGTTGTCCGTTCTCGATTGAAACTTCTTAGCTATGTCCAAACGGACGGGCAGCCATGCGCGAGTTCGAGTTCGTCCTCACTTACGAGGTGGGAGCCGACGAGTTGGTGGACGAGTTCATCGAGCGGTCGATGTGGCGCGTCGACCACGTGCTCGGCTCAGAGTCAGCGCTGAAGCCGTCGAGACGCGCTTCCTGGACGAGTCCGTCTGTAACGAGTGCCTCGACATCGTGAGTTGTTCGTCGACACGGGAGTACCAGGTGCTGAGCGACAACCCGGAACACCGCGTCTACTTCACCAGCCCCGAGGAGATCCGGCACTGCCACTCGATCCCCTATCTCGCGGTCGACCACGTCGGCGACGGGCTCCTCATCGAGGCCGAGCGGCGCGGCGACGAGTACGTCTGGCGACTGCTCGTCCCGGAGGACTGCGCCGTCGGCGCACTGTATGACCGGATCGACGACCAGTTACGCGGCGATATCTCACTCGAACTCGGTCACGTCTCGGACCTACAGAACTGGAACGGCGGGTACGGCACCGCCGGGCTCCTGTCGCCCGAGGAGCGTGAGTCCGTCGCCGCCGCGGTCGGCGCGGGCTACTACGGGACGCCGCGCGACGCGACTGTCGCCGACCTGGCCGACCGGCTCGACACCCCGCACTCGACCGTCCAGTATCGCCTCCAGCGCGCCGAGGAGAAGGCGATGGAGCGGTTCGCCGCCGAGACGCTCTGACTGGGTCGGAGAGACACCCGACTACGCGGCGTTCGGGTCGCCGAGCGCGAGCATTGCCACCCCCGCGAGCGCGAGAGCCACCGCGGCGAGCAGGAACGAGTCCGTCCACCCCAGCGAGACGACGAGTTCGCTGGCGACCGTCCCGCCGAAGATGCTCCCCCATATCTTCGCCGTGTAGAGCAGCGCGTAGTTCTGCGAGGAGTTGGCCTGTCCGTAGTAGTCGCCCACGAGGCTCGGGAAGACCGAGAACGGCGGGCTGCGGAACAGCGCGGCCCCGCCCGCGAGGGCGACGAACGCCCACGCCGCGTTCGCCGCGCCAACGGGGACCGTCGCGGCCAGCGCGACGCCAGCGAGGACGAGCGAGCCAGCGACGGTCCGTTTGCGGCCGAACTTGTCCGAGACGCCACCGATGATCGCGATCCCGAGGGCGTCCGAGAC
>PXSD01000029.1:1488-10710 GCA_003023165.1 Halobacteriales archaeon QS_9_67_15
ACGAGCATGAGCCCGACGCCGCTGACGACGACGAAGACCCCGTAGAGCACCCAGAACTGCCACGTTCGGATGGTCTCGCGCCACTCGTACTCCGGGTCGTCGACAGTCGATTCGGGTCCGCTGTCGTTCGTCTCGCCGCCGGGGTCGGCATCATCGCCGCCTGCCTCAGGACCGTCCCCGTCTTCGACAGTGGCGTCGTCGGTCATCCCCGGCGGGTCCCTGAGCACGACCGCCGCGAGGAGCGCGACGGCCCCGACCGCACCGCCGAGGACGAGGAGGGTCGGCCGGAACCCGCCGTCGAGGCCGCGGCGGACGCCGGGGATGAGCAGGAAGCTCACGCCGCTGTAGGACATGGTGACCGCGCCGGTTGCCAGTCCGCGGCGCTCAGTAAACCACTTGACCGGCGTGTTCACGGCGACGGTGTAGACGAACCCCGTCCCGACCCCGGCGAGCGCGTACGCGACGTACACCGCCGAGAGCGACCCCGCTACCGCGGTCCACGCGTACCCGACCGCGACCAGCGGCGCGCCGACAAGCAGCGGGACCCGCGGCCCCGAGCGGTCCCGAACCCGGCCCGCCGGGAACTGCGAGAGCGCCTGGAAGACGAGAAAGAGCGTGAAGACGGTTCCCAGCGCCGGTTCCGGTGCGCCCAGTCGCGCGGCCAGCGGGAGTCGAACCGACGACCAGATGAACTGGTAGGTGCCGACCAGCCCCATCGCGAGCGCGGCGACGGCGACCAGCAGCCAGCGACGCCGCCCGCCGACCCCGTCCGTCTCAGCCATGATCAACGACGTTGCCACTCGACACAATGAATCTCCCGACAGGCGATCCGAGTGTCATCGATCCGGTATCTCCGCGGAGCGGCCGGTCAGCCCTGGACGAGGTCGGTGACCATTCCGCTCACGTACTCGATCTCGTCGTCGTTGACGCCGTGGCCCATCCCCTCGTAGATTCGCTCTTCGACGTCCGCGTCGAGTCGTTCGAGTACCTCGGTCGTAACGTGGACGCGTTTCTCCGGGATGTGCGGGTCCACATCGCTGCAGCCGAGGAACGCGGGTGTCCCCTCCAGCGACCCCTCGAACTCGTCGGGGTCGACGGTCTCGCCGATGAGGCCGCCGGAGAAGGCGACAACGCCACCGTAGCGTCGCGGATTGCGCGCGACGAACTCGGTCCCGAGACAGGCACCCTGCGAGAAGCCGAGGACCATCACCCGTTCCGTCGGGATGCCGTGGTTGTTCGCTCGCTCGACGGCGTCCTCGATGGCTTGCAGGCCCGAGGAGCGACCCGGTTCGTTCGACTCCACCGGCTGGAGGAAGGAGTTGGGGTACCAGGTGTTGCGGTCGGCCTGCGGAGCGAGCAGTGCCAGTCCGTCTTCGTGGAGCTGGCGACCCATCTGGAGGATGCTCTGTGCGGTCGCGCCGCGTCCGTGGACGAGGACCAGTGCCGCCTCGGCGTCGTCGAGGGCGGTCCCGGCGGTCTCGAGCGGTCGCGCCTGGTGCGGTCCGTCCATTCAGACCACTCCCTCGGTCGGCGTCGTCGGTCGGTCGCGGTTCGGTCCAGCCCGTCGGCGCGCGAGGGAGTGGGGTATCACGGGTACGCGTACGCCGTCGACGTACAAAGACTCTCCCCGGTATCGACGTCACCCGATGGCGTCCGCGTCACCGGCCATCGTCATCGCACTCGTCGGGCCGCTGTCAGAGCCCGAGGACGTCGCGCGCCTGGTCGGGCGTCACCACCTCGCGTCCGAGTTCGTCGGCGACGCGGACGACCCGCTCGACCAGTTGCGCGTTGCTCTCTGCGAGTTCGCCCTGCCGGTAGTAGACGTTGTCCTCCAGTCCGACGCGGACGTTCCCTCCGAGCAGGATGCCCATCGTCGCGAACGGCAACTGGTGGCGACCGAACCCGAGCGTGTTGAACAGCGCGCCCTCGGGGAGGTTGTCGACGGCGTTCAGGAGGTTCCGCGGGCGAGGCCGCGTCAGCGTCCCGGGGCCGAAGATGAGCGTGGCGTACGGCAGGTCGCCGAGGTCGCGCCGGTCGAGCAGACCGTGGACCTCGTTGAGGTGGCCGTCGTTGAACACCTCCATCTCGGGTTTGATCCCGCGGTCGGCCATCTCGTCGTACAGGGCGTCGATAGTCGCGATGGTGTTCTCGCTCGTGAGCCGGTCGTATCGATTCAGGGGACCCATGTCGAGCGACGCCATCTCCGGCGGTGGGTCGGTCCGGAGCGAACGGTGGCGCTTCTCCGTCGGTGCGGCCGTCGCCCCCGTCGTGTGCTGGATGACGACGTCGTCGGCGTAGCGGCGTATCGCGTCGTCTATCTCCTGAAACCGCGCCGTCGAGAACGCGCGCTCGCCGTTGTCAGTACGTGCGTGGACGTGGACGATGGCGGCGCCCGCCTCCTCGGCGGCCGCGGCGGCCTTCCCGATCTCCTCCGGTGTCTCCGGGAGGTTCGGGTTGGCCTCTTTGCCGTGGATGCCCCCCGTCAGCGCCGCCGTGACGACGACCGGGTCGTCGGCGAGAAACCGCTCGTAACTCACGAGTCGCCTCCCGCCGTCGTACTCACCGCCGGGTCCGACACGTCCGGGTCGTCGCTGGCGTGCTCGACGTATATCCCGCAGTCCTCGGCGTGGTCGAGCTCGAACCGGTCGTTGCAGATGTCGGCGCGCATCGGCTGGACGAACCGCTCGGCCGCTCCACAGTACGCACGCGCCTCGTCGAACGATTCGCTGTCTGCGGACGTACGGTAGGAGAGGTACGGACAGGTCACGGGCGTACTAGAGCGTTCGGACAGATAATGGTAGTTGGTAGCACGGAGACACCGTCTCCCGACCACGAATCGGTCGGTAGCAGCGACGGACGGCCGTACCAGCATCCGCCGAGCGAACGGGGCGGGGCGCGAGTGGAACGAGCGCCTCGATAGCGAGCGGGCGACGCCCGCGAGCAGTGAGCGAGGCGGTTCCCCGGTCGCGACCGAAGGAAGCGACCGGTCTTTTTCACCCATGTTTTTGCGAGAGGGGTGCCCGCAGGCCGCGAAGCGGCCGAGAACACCCCTCTCGCAAAAAGATGGTTCCGCAACACTGTTTACCGGAGTCGGCGAGAGTCGAGTATGAACTTCTTCGACCGGCTGGCCGACCGCATCGCGGCGACCGACAGCGTCGTCTCGGTGGGGCTCGACCCCGACCCCAAACGCATCCCGGAACACCTGACGGGCCACGACCTGCCCCGCTGGGCGTTCAACCGTCGCATCATCGACGCGACGCACGAACACGCCGCCGCGTTCAAGCCCAATGCGGCCTTCTACGAGGACCCCGACGGCTGGAAGGCGCTCCGCGAGACGGTCGCCTACGCCCGCGGAAAGGACGTACCCGTCCTGCTCGACGCCAAGCGCGCCGACATCGGCAACACCGCGCGCCAGTACGCCGGTCTCCTCGACGACGAGGTAGGCGTCGACGCCATCACGGTCAACCCGTACCTCGGGCGCGACTCGCTGGAGCCGTTTCTCTCACGCGCCGACAAGGGCGTGTTCGTCCTCTGTCGGACGTCCAACCCCGGCGGCGAGGACCTGCAGGACCTCGAACTCGCCTCGGGCGAACCGCTCTACGAACGGGTCGCCGCGCTCGTAGACCTCTGGAACGGCAACGACAACGTCGGTCTCGTCGTCGGCGCGACCACGCCGGAAGAACTACAAGAGGTCCGAGCGGTCGTCCCGGACATCCCGTTCCTCGTCCCCGGTGTCGGCGCGCAGGGCGGCGATGCCGAAGCCGCCGTCGAACACGGCCTCGCCGACGGCGTCGGCCTCGTCAACTCCTCGCGGGGGATCATCTTCGCCGGCGAGGACCAGGGTGAAGGCTTCGCGGATGCGTCCGGACAGGCGGCCAAGCGACTGAAGAAGCGTCTCAATCGGTATCGATAACGCACAGTTCGCGCCCCTTCACTCACCCCCAGCGACGAACCGTCGCTCAGTACTCGTGGGTGTCGATGCCGTCCGGCATGTCGTCGGAGGTGTCTGTCGGGTCTGACGGGTCGCCGCCGCGGACCTCGGCGACGCATTCGCTACAGACGCCGAGTTCGCTGTCGAAGTGGCGGTCACAGACGAGGTTGCCACAGCGGTCACAGGTGTGGTCGACGTCTGGGCGCTGACAGACCTCACACAGCCCGGAAACGCTCATGTCTATCGTTGGGTCGCGAGGCGTTTAGGGGTTTGGCAGGGGTTTGCAGCGGGTGGAATCCAAGACTCCACCGTGGGTCGGCTCCGGCATCTAGGTGGACGTGTCGCTGTCTCCGACCCGTTCGTCCGAGACATTTAGAGGGGTCCGCTTCCAAGACCATTCCGTGTATGGGTCCCGTCTCGTAACCGCGGTCGCGGCCGTCTTCGCGGCGACAGCGATGCTGTTCGGGATATTCGGCTTCGTCTACAACCTCGGCTTCTTCCTCGTCGCGGCGCTGTTCGGCGCGGTAGCCTACTTCATGTGGTACCACGCCTCCGGGCGGTTCGCACGGCGACTGTACCGCGGCGTTGAAGACCGCGCCGCCCCCGGCGGGCAGCAGGGTGGCTTCGGAGCCGGGCCGCGGGAGGAGTGGGAACCGCCCCGCGACGAGGGCGCACGACAGCGCGCCCGCACGGCCCGCGGACAGCGAGCGCGCGCCGGACCGCAGGGCGGCGCTCGTGGGGGGAACCGACGCCGTCGACGCGCGACCGCGGCCACGCAGCAACGCGGCCCGACCGCCGCCGAGGCCTACGACACGCTCGGTCTGGACCCGAGCGCCGACGAGGACGCCGTCAAGTCGGCCTACCGGAAGAAGGTCAAGCAAGTCCATCCCGACGCCGCCGACGGCGACGAGGAGGCGTTCAAGGAAGTGAAGTCCGCCTACGAACGACTGACCGACTGACTGTCACCGTCCGTGGGACTCGACCACGAACTACCGAAAGAGATACCAGCTTGCTCGTGAGGAACGAGACACGATGAGGACGCATCTCTCGTTCGAGTTCTCACACCGCGACGAGTTCCCCGACGAGGGCGAGGACTTCCGCACACCTCACGTGCTCGTCGAACGCTTCCTCGAAGAGTACACAGACCCCGGCGACCGCGTGATCGACATCTTCGCGGGCTTCGGCACGACGCTCTCGGTCGCCGAGGACCTCGACCGGGTCCCCTACGGCATCGAGTACGAACCCGAACGCGCGGACTGGATCCGGGAACAGATCTCCCACTCCGAACACGTTCGCAACGGAGACGTCCTCGACCTCGAATCGTCGTGGTTCCCATCCGTCGACTGCTGTGTCACCTCTCCGCCGTTCATGGAGCGCGGAGACGACCGAAACCCGTTCCGCAACTACGCGGGCGAGAGCACGTACGACGCATATCTCGACGACATCGAGACCGCGTTCGAGCGCCTCGACAGCGTCCTCTCTCCCGGCGGCTCCGTGATTATCGACGTCTCGAACATGAAATACCAGGATCGAGTCACCACGCTGGCCTGGGACATGGCCGACCGAGTCTCGTCGGTCTTCCACTTCGACGGGGAGGTCGTGGTGACCTGGACGCACGAGGACCCGGACGAGGCCGACGGACCCGCGTTCGGATACGGTTACGACCACTCCTACTGTCTCGTCTTTACTGAACCCGACGCCTGAGAGACACCGTCCCGGTCCCCAGACTGGTGTCCTTACTCTCGCAGACACCGAACAGCGTTTTGCGCTGGCGGACTCACGGCCAGCCAGTGACACCGCCACTCGCTGTCGACATCGACGGAACGCTCACCGACGAACACCGCGCCGTCCACCCGCCAGCGCTCACCGTGCTCCGCGAGTGGGACGCGCCGGTCGTCGTCGCGACCGGGAAGGCGCTCCCATATCCGGTCGCGCTCTGTGCGTTCGCGGGGGTCAAGCGGACCGTGGTCGCGGAGAACGGCGGCGTGGCGTTCGTCCACGCGACCGACGACCTGCTGTTCCTCGGTGACCGCGATGCCGCCCAGCGCGTCGTCGACGAGTACGTCGCGGCAGGTCACGCGCTCGGCTGGGGCGACCACGACCTCGTGAACCGCTGGCGCGAGACCGAAGTGGCGGTCAGCCGCGAGGCGCCGCTGGAACCGCTCCAGCGGGTCGCCGCCGACCGCGGGCTCGAAGTCGTCGACACCGGCTTCGCCTACCACGTCAAATCGCCGGACGTGAGCAAGGGCAAAGCGCTGGAAGCGGTCGCCGAGCGGCTGGACCGCGACCCCGAGGAGTTCGTCGCGGTCGGCGACTCGATCAACGACGTGTCCACCTTCGAGACCGCCGGCCGATCCTACGCGGTCGCGAACGCCGACGAACCGGCGCGCGAGACCGCGGACGAGGTGGTCGACGCGGAGTACGGAGAAGGGTTCCTCGACGCCGTCGAACGAATCCGAGATTGAGCCGATGGACGCGGCCCGGTTCACGGTGTCCATCTCCCGTGGTCTCCGGAGGACTCCGGACCGTTTCGGGGTGATATAGTCTCCTCCCGAGTGCACTGTCCGAGCCCGGAACGCTCCCGACCGATTACGGCGTGCATCCGGTGCAAACCCGGAGAAGGCTTTTGTACTGGCCACCGTTAGCGGCCCTCATGAGCCCCGACCGGGCCGCCCTCGAACGCGCCATCGAGCGCGGTGAGCGCGAGGGCGGTAGCGTCGAGTTCAAAGAGCGGCTCACGAAGGACATCCACCTCGCCGACGGCCGCCGGGAGAGCCTGGCGGCACAGCTCCGTCACCGGGTCCTCTCCGGGGACGGCGAGGCGACGTACGTCGTTGGGGTCACAGACGACGGCGGTATCGCCGGCATCCCGCCGGACGAGTTCACCGAGTCGATGGACGTCCTGAGCCTGCTGGCCGAGGAGGCCGAAGCCCACATCGAGAACGTCGAGACGTGGGGCGTCAACGCCGACGGCCACGCCGAGCGCGAGGACGACGGCGCCCGGCACGGCGAGCCGAGCCGGGTCGATCCGGACGCGCCCGCCGGCGGCATCGTCGGCGTCGCGACCGTCCGCGAGGGCGCGGTCCTCGAAGACGACGAGCACATCGTGGTCGGGACCGCCGGCCACGTCGACCACGGCAAGTCCACGCTCGTCGGGTCGCTGGTGACTGGTCAGCCGGACAACGGCGAGGGCGGCACCCGCTCGTACCTCGACGTACAGCCCCACGAAGTGGAACGCGGCCTCTCCGCGGACCTCTCCTACGGCGTCTCTCCTTCGTCGACACCGTCGGCCACGAACCGTGGCTCCGCACGACGATCCGGGGGCTGGTCGGACAGAAACTCGACTACGGCCTCCTCGCGGTCGCGGCCGACGACGGCCCGACCAAGACCACCAGAGAGCACCTCGGGATCCTCCTCGCGACCGACCTGCCGACGATGGTCGTCATCACCAAGGCGGACATGGTCGACGACGACCGGGTAGACGAGGTCGAGCGGGAAGTCGAGCGCCTCCTCCACGAGGTCGGCAAGACGCCGCTGTCGGTCGCCCGACACGGGGTCGGCGCGGCCGTCGAGGAGATCGACGACACCGTCGTCCCCGTGCTCGCGACCAGCGCCGTCACGATGGACGGGATGGACACCCTCGACGAGATCCTGGAGCGCCTCCCCAAAACCGCCGGCCCGGAAGACGGCACGTTCACGATGTACGTCGACCGCTCGTACAAGGTGACCGGCGTCGGTGCGGTCGCGTCCGGAACGATCCGGTCGGGGACCGTGGAAGCGGGAGACGAACTCCTGCTCGGACCGATGCAGGACGGGTCGTTCCGGGAGGTCGAGGTCCGGTCTATCGAGATGCACTACCACCGCGTCGACAAGGCCCGGGCGGGCCGGATCGTCGGCATCGCGCTCAAGGGCGTCCGCGAGGCCGACGTGGAGCGCGGTATGGTGTTGCTCCCGAGAGACGCAGACCCCGACCCCGTCCGCGAGTTCGAGGCGGACGTGATGGTGTTGAACCACCCGACGCGCATCGGTGAAGGGTACGAACCCGTCGTCCACCTCGAAACAGTCAGCGAGGCCGCCGCGTTCTACCCTGAAAAGGGTCGGCTACTCCCCGGCGACTCCGGGACGACCCGCGTCCGATTCAAGTTCCGTCCCTACATGGTCGAGGAAGGCCAGCGGTTCGTCTTCCGCGAGGGCCAGTCGAAGGGCGTCGGGACGGTCACCGACGTCGACCCCGACGAGTGAGCGCCCGCGCCCCCAGGAGTAACGCAGCTGAACGCCACAGGGCATGGCTACTCTCATCTCGTCGGCGGTGTCCCGCGCCTCCGCCTCGTCGACGACGGCGTCGACCGGGACCAAGACGCTCTGGACGGTCCAGTTCTCGTTGCCGTGTTCGTCACCGGTCCGAACCTCGCCCTCGCTGGAGGGGCGTTCTGTCAGTACGCCCTGAAATCGGCGGTGATGACCGTGAACGCTACTGACGTGGCGTCCGACACGTTTGTGTCGGCAGAACGGAAGTCCACCGACAAGCCCACCGCTTCAGCGGTGGGTAGCTGACACCTGGCGACACGGGATAGTCCCGTTCACTCGACGCCGTTCTCCAGATTCTCCAGAAGTTTCCCGACGAACAGTCCCATCCGCGGGGAGAGGTCGTCGGACTCGGGCGCCTCCGTGGGGTGGGCGGCCATCGTTTCGACGAAGCGCTCGCCGAAGGTCATCGAGTGCATCATGTCGACGACGTCGACGGTGAGCCCTTCGTCGGAGGTGTCCATCGTCGGGTGGCGCTCGCGCTCGGCGTCGGTGTACCGGATCGTCCAGGAAGGGCCACCGACGGCGTCGAGCGCCACGTCCAGCGGACCGATCTCCAGCGGCCCGTCGGGCGCGCCGACGTAGACGGTCCCCTCCTCGACGTGGGTCTCGTAGCGCGTCACGGTCCTATCCACTCCATCGGTCGCGACCACTCGACCGCCGATTCGTCCTCCGGCGGTATATGGCTTCACCCTCGGTCGCAGGTAGTGTTCAGATAAGCCGCCAAAATGAGAGCGATATTTCGAGATAGCGTGAAAGCCCCCGCTGGCTCCAGTCGAGGGGCTCGCTGCGCTCCTCACTGCGTTGCGGTGCTTGCGTCGCCCGTCTTCCCGGAGCCAGCGGCCCCTTTCAGTCCCATCCGATTCAGCCGGTTCAATGGTCTGAACAGGTGGGACTGGCGGGGCTCTCGGGTGGAACTGCCAGCGGAGGCGTCGAGACGGGGACCGACGTGACAGGGCAGGTCGCGGGGACCGAGGGCAACAGAC
>PXSD01000030.1 GCA_003023165.1 Halobacteriales archaeon QS_9_67_15
GTCGCCGCGCCGAAGGTCGAAGAGGTGCTGTCGGCCGGTCGCTACGACGACTACGAGGTCGTCGAGGAGCTATCCGGCGAGGAGCTGGTCGGGTGGGCGTACGAACACCCGCTGCGCGAGGAGGTCCCCGACGCGCCCGACGGCGAGGGCGTGCTCGAAGTGTACGCGGGCGACTACGTCGACACTGATAGCGAGGGCACGGGACTGGTCCACTCCGCGCCGGGCCACGGCGAGGAGGACTTCGAGCGCGGGACGGAGCTCGGGCTGGACATCTTCTGTCCGGTCGGGCCGGACGGCGTCTACGACGACAGCGCGGGCGCGTACGCCGGCGAGTTCGTCAAGGACGCCGACGACGACATCATCGCTGACCTGCAGGAGAAGGGGCGGATGCTCAGCGCCGGCACGACCCAGCACGACTACGGCCACTGCTGGCGCTGTGACACGGGCATCATCCAGGTCGTCACCGACCAGTGGTTCATCACGGTCACCGACATCAAAGACGAACTCCTCGACAACATCGAGGATTCGGAGTGGTACCCGCAGTGGGCGCGCGACAACCGCTTCCGCGACTTCGTCGAGGACGCGCCCGACTGGAACGTCTCTCGACAGCGCTACTGGGGCATTCCGATCCCGATCTGGGTCCCGAGCGAGGCGCGAAGCCCGCGAGAAAGCGAAGACGCGGACGGGAACGCGGTCGATTGGGGCGGGAGCACGCGAGGAACTCGCCGAACGAGTGGATCAGGACATCGACCCCGACAGCGTCGACCTGCACAAGGACACCGTCGACGACCTGACGATCACCGAGGACGGCGTCATCTACGAGCGCGTCCCAGACGTCTTCGACGTGTGGCTGGACTCCTCGGTCGCGACGTGGGGCACCCTCGATTACCCCGAAGATAGCAGTCGCTTCGACGATCTGTGGCCCGCGGACCTCATCATGGAGGCCCACGACCAGACCCGCGGGTGGTTCTGGTCGCAACTCGGCATGTCCACCGCCGCGACGGATGAGATCCCGTACAAACAGGTGCTGATGCACGGCTACGCCAACATGCCCGACGGTCGCGGCATGTCCAAATCGAAGGGTATCTTCGTCGACCCCCACGAGGTCATCGACGAGTACGGCGTCGACCCGATGCGCCTGTTCCTGCTCTCGGTGACGGCCCAGGGCGAGGACATGAACTTCTCGTGGGACGAGACCCAGGAGATGCAGCGCCGCCTGAACATCCTCTGGAACGTCGCGCGCTTCCCGCTGCCGTACATGCGCGCCGACGACTTCGATCCGGACGAGACCACCCTCGACGACGTGGCTGACGACCTCGAACTCGTCGACGAGTGGGTGCTCTCGCGGCTCCAGAGCGTCGAGGCGGAGATGACGGCGGCGATGGACGAGTTCGAGAACGACCGCGCGGTGAACGCGCTCACCGACTTCGTGGTCGAGGACGTCTCCCGGTTCTACGTGCAGGTCGTCCGCGAGCGCATGTGGGACGAGTCCGACTCCCCGAGCAAGCGGGCCGCCTACGCCACCCTCTACGCGGTGCTCGAGGAGGTTGCCGCGCTGTTCGCGCCGTTCACGCCCTTCGTCGCCGAGGAAGTGTACGCTTCGCTGACCGGCGACGCCGGGCATCCGACGGTCCACATGTGCGACTGGCCCGAGGCCGACGACCAGTGGCGCGACACCGGCCTCGAACAGGATATCGAGGTCATCCGGGCGGTCGAGGAGGCGGGGTCGAACGCCCGCCAGCAGGCCGAGCGGAAACTCCGCTGGCCGGTCCAGCGCGTCGTCGTCGCCGAGACGAGTGACGAGACCGACGCGGCCGACGTCACCGAGACCGTCGGACGCCGCGCGGACCTGCTGGCCGACCGGCTCAACGCCCGCGAGATAGAGGTCGTCGACCCCGGGGGAGACTGGGGCGAACTCGCCTACTCCGCCGAGGCCGACATGAGCCTTCTGGGACCGGAGGCTCGCGTAGCCGAGCCGACCGTCGACGCGCTCGAATCCGCAGTCGCCGACGCGCTCGGCGAGTCGGTCGCCCTCGACGGGGAGATGGTCGAGTTCGTTCGGCACACGCCCGACGGCGTCGCTGGCGCGGAGTTCCGGGCGCTCGACAGCGAGGGCGTCGTCTACGTCGACACCACGCTCACCGAAGACATCGAGAGCGAGGGGTACGCCCGCGAGGTCATCCGCCGCGTCCAGGAGATGCGCAAGGAACTCGAACTCGACATGGAGGAGCCGATCCGACTGGAGTACGCGGTCCGCGACGACCGGATCGCCGACCTGGTCGCCGACCACGAGGCCCTCATCGCCGACGAGGTGCGCGCCGAGGAGGTCGGCGCGGTGTCGGATGGTCATCGGAAGACGTGGACGGTCGAGGACAGCGAGGTCGAGATCGCTATCGCGCCGCTCGCGACGGCCGAAGCGTCCGACTGAGACGGGCGGATACTGCGGGCAGTTCCCCGGGGCTACCCCGCAACCGACCTGTCGCCGGTAGAAGAGAATTCTTCGACTATCGTAGTATCTTTTGGCCGGTATCGCGCCCGCTCGGGCAGTGACAGACACAGGTCGACAACTGCGGGCGCTCTACTTCACGCGGTTCGCTGGGTCGTTCGGCTTCGTGGCGCTCCTGACGCTGCTGCCGACGTTCATCAACGAACTCGGTGCGGAGGGGTTCGTGCTGGAGCTGTTTGCGACCGGACTCGCGCTCGCGCTCGTCGGCGACCTCGCTCGGGAGTCGGAGCGGGCGAACACCATCGGGACCGCCAACGCGTGGCGGTTCGCGGCGGCCATCGGCGGCACCTTCGCCTTCACCGGCGTGTTCGGCTTCCTCGGCATCCTCTCCGACAGCCACGGCCGCGACGCGCTCGCCGCGTGGTGAATTGGAGTCGGTGATTACGCGAGCGTCGATACCGCGACCGCCGGCTCGCTCGGTACCGCGAACAGCGTGAAAGCCCCCGCGTGCTCCGGTCGCGCGCACCGATAGACTCGCTCCGCTCGTCTATCGAGGTCACGCTCGGCCGCGGTTCGCGTGACCCTCGCTGCGCTCCTCGCCCACTCCGTTCGCTGCGGTGCTTGCGTCGTCGTGCTTCCCGGAGCACGCGCCCCCTTTCATTCCCGCCCGCACAGACGTACCAGCCGGCCGACGCGGATGGGAATGAAAGAGGCCGGCCGCTCGTGGTCAGCTGATGACGCGAGCACTGGAGGGAGCGACCGAAGCGCGCAGCGAGTCAGGGGCCACGAGCGACCGGGGGCTTTCACGCCGTTCTCGCTCGTCTCCCGTTCCGTCGAGTCCTGCTGCTACGGAGACGCTACCACACGCTCATCGACCGGAACTGACACTACGGTCCCCAACAACGACACTACCATGTCACCGACAGTCCACGCGTTGCGCAACGAGATCCGCGTCTCGGTCGGGCGCTTCGAGCGGGAGGTCTCGAGCGCCTTCACGAAGGAGGCGCTCGCCGCCGTCTGCGACGCCGTCGACGCCGACGTCGACGCGAGCGGCCAGCCGTCGAAACCCGAGAGGCGGCGGGCGGTCCGCGCGGCCGTCGACGGGCTCGACGGCGACGGCGAAGACGCCGGCGATAGCTTCAGGAAAGCGGACCTGCAGGCGATCGCCGAGGCACTCAGGGACGAACAGCAGTAGCGTTGCGACGGCCGCCGCCGGTCAGAAGTCGCGAACCATCACGAGGGCGTCCTCGCCGTTGGAGTAGTAGCGGGGATTGATACCGCGGTGTTCGAAGCCGAAGCCACGGTAGAGCCGCTTGGCGGTGTCGTTGGACTCCCTGACTTCGAGTTTTACCGTCCCGACGGTCTGGGTCGCGAGCGCGGTCAGGGCGCGCTGGAGGAGACAGCGCCCGATCCCCTCGCCGCGATACTTCTCGGCGACCGCGATGTCCTTGATGTGGCCGAGCCCCTCGCCGTGGTTGGGTACCGTATCGGCGACCACGTAGCCGACGACGCGGCCGTCGTCGCCGACGGTGGTCGTCTCTCGCGAGTCGTCCTCGTCACGGACCTGTGCGACGAGAAAGCCCGGTTCGCCCAGGAACCGCTCGAACGCGGAGAACGGCCATGGCTGTGGGAACGCCGTCTGTTCGATGTGGAAGACCGCGAGGAGGTCGGCGCGCTCGGCCTCGCGGACCTGCACGTCCGACCCCGACGCGTCGTCTGGTGCGACCGTCGTCACTGCCGCCGCCTATGTGACGCCGGTACAAATGTCTGCTGCCGACGCCGGGTCGTCGTCCGACGGAGCGACGGACCTCCCACGAGCGGGACTCCGCAGCCGTCACGCGGTGGTCTCGCTCCACAGAGTTCTTCGTGGGCACCTCCTGATACTGCCGGCTGTACGTCTGTCACGAATTTCGCCGCCCCGGGGCGGCGAATAACTTCACGAAGTTACAGCCGGCAGTATGAGTCGGCGTGCACGCCGAAGTCGCTGCGACGCGTTCCGCCCCGTTCGTCTGCGGCGACACCGTCGAACGCTGTCTAACCCGACGACCGTTCACCGTCGACTGCCCCGGAGTATTTCAGCGGTCCGGACGTGTCCCGGATATGAACCTCAGCTCGACGACCGTCGAGGCCCGTGACGGGACCCGGCTGAACTGCTGGCGACAGGCACCCGAGACGGCCGACGAGGCCGTCCTGTTCGTCCACGGGAGCATCACGAACGCGCGCGCGCTGCTCGCGACGCCGGTCGCGGGCGACGAGTCGTACTCGTGGCTCAACGCCGCCGCCGACCGCGGCCGCGCGGCGTACGCGCTCGACATCCGGGGATACGGTGACAGCGACCTACCGCCCGAGATGGACGAAGATCCCCAGGCCAACGGCCCGCCGGTCCGCGCCGACCAGGCGGCCGACGATGTCGCCGACGCCGTCGCGACCGTCCGGGCGGACTACGATACGGTCCACCTCGTCGGCGTCTCGTGGGGCTGTCACACCTGCGGCCGGTTCGTCGAGCGCGATGACCCGGAACTCGCCTCGCTCACCCAGGTCGCACCGGTGTACAAGCCCCGGTACGACTTCTCGGAGGGGATGGACGCGCTCGGCCTCGACAGCGTCGACGTGGCGTGGTACACCCAGGACAGGGCGACCGTCCGCGAGCGCCAGGGAAGCGACGACGCCCTTTTCGAGGCCATCTGGCGGGCGCAGGTCGAGTCCAACCAGGGCGTCGACGAGACGACCTACAAGGCACAGACCGGTGCGCTGGCCGACTGGCGCGCCTCCTGTGAGGGCGACCCCGCCTGGGACCCCGCTGCTATCGACGTGCCGACGCTCGTGGTCCGCGGGACCGAAGACGTGATCGCCGACCGACCGGGCTCGCTCGACCACTTCGACGAACTGACGGTGGACACCGCCGACTACGTCGAGATCGACGGTGCCGACCACTACCTGATGCACAGCGACCGTCGACAGGATTTCTTCGCGGTCGTCGACGGGTTTCAGGGGAGGGTTCGCTGAGAGGGCTCCGGACGATTTCGGACGAGGGCCCGTTTCGGACGAACGGCCGGGAGCGCTGCCGCTCACGACGGTCGAAAAAGCGGAGACGGTGTTGGATCAGTCGTCGGCGGGCGCGCCGGAGTCGCCGGACTCGTGTTTCTGTTTGACGTGGGTGAGCTTCCCGCCGTCGGCGAGGATCTCGCGCTCGCGTTCGGATGCGTCGAGAGAGGCGGTGGCCTCCCAGTCGTCGTTGACGCGGACGGTGAACTCCTCGGCGCCGGTGCGGACGGCCTCGGCGACGTCGTCGACGACCTCGACGGAGTCGCCCTGGTCGATGTCCTCGTAGGTGTCCTCGTCGATCGTCAGCGGGACGATGCCGAAGTTGAAGAGGTTCGCCTTGTGGATGCGGGCGAAGCTCTGTGCGAGGACGGCGTCGATGCCGAGGTACATCGGGCACAGCGCGGCGTGCTCGCGGGAGGAGCCCTGCCCGTAGTTCTCACCGGCGAGCAGGACGCCGCCGTCGTTCTCGAGCGCGCGCTCGGGAAAGGTCTCGTCGACGCGTGTGAGCGTGAACTCCGAGAGTTTCGGGATGTTCGAGCGGTACATCAGCACGTCGGCGTTGGCCGGGCTGATGTGGTCCGTCGTGATGTTGTCCGGCATCTTCAGGAGGATCTCGCCCTCAAGGTCGGCCGGGAGCGGGTCCTTCAGCGGCACGTCGCCGATGTTCGGGCCCTTGATGAGCTCGTCGTCGACGGCCTCGTCGGGCGTGATGAGGTCGGAGTTGCTAACGCCGACGTAGTTGTCTGCGAGCTCGAACCCGGGGTCTTCGACGTCGTCGAGGTCGCGCGGGTCGATGATCTCGCCCTCGAGGGCGGCCGCCGTCGCGACCTCCGGCGAGCAGAGGTACACCGAGTCGTCCTCGATACCGGAGCGGCCCTCGAAGTTTCGGTTGAACGTCCGTAGCGAGACCGAGTCCGACGCGGGCACGTGGCCGTTACCGATACACGCGCCGCAGGTGGCCTCGGAGAAGTTGACGCCGGCGGCCATCATCTCGGCCGTCCAGCCGTTGCGGGCGAGCATCTCGCTGGCCTGCTTCGAGCCGGGCGCGACGACCATCTCGGTCGTCTTGTTGATCTCGCGACCTTCGAGCATCTTCGCGGCCGGGAGGATGTCCTCGTAGGCACCGTTCGTACAGGAGCCGATCATGACCTGGTCGACGTCGACACCCTCGACCTCGCTGACGGGGACGATGTTGTCGGGCATCGAGGGCTCGGCGATGAGCGGCTCGACCTCCGAGAGGTCGACCGTGATCTGGTCGTGGTACTCGGCGTCCTCGTCGGGCTCGACCCGCTCGAAGTCCTCGGGTCGGCCGACGGCTTCGAGGTACTCCTCGGTCTTCTCGTCGGTCGGGAAGATCGAAGAGGTCGCGCCGAGCTCCGTGCCCATGTTGGTGATGGTCGTCCGCTCGGGCACAGAGAGGCTCTCCACGCCGGGGCCCGTGTACTCGAAGATTTTGCCGACGCCGCCCTTCACGGAGAGGCGTCGGAGAAGCTCGAGGATGACGTCCTTCGCGGTGGCCCACTCGGGGAGTTCACCCTCAAGGTGAACGTTGACGACCTCCGGCATGTCGATGTAGTAGGCGCCCCCGCCCATCGCGACGGCGACGTCGAGGCCACCGGCGCCGACGGCGAGTTCGCCCATCCCGCCGGGGGTCGGCGTGTGGGAGTCCGACCCGAGCATCGTCTTGCCCGGCGCGGCGAAGTTCTCCTTGTGGACGTTGTGGCAGATACCGTTGCCCGGGCGCGAGAAGTGCGCGCCGAACTTGCCGGCGGCCGACCGCAGGAAGCGGTGGTCGTCCGTGTTCTTGAAGTCGAACTGGTAGGTCTGGTGGTCACAGTACTGCGCCGCGACCTCGGTCTGGACGGTGTCCAGATCGAGCGCGTCGAACTGTAGCCAGACGAGCGTTCCCGTCGTGTCCTGCGTGAGGACCTGGTCGATCTCGATCCCGATCTCTTCGCCGGGCTCGAGTTCTCCCTCGACGAGGTGTTCGTCGAGAATTTTTTCCGTGAGTGTCTGTCCCATAACGTCCGACAATGGCACACGAGTAGATATAAAACCCGCGAGTCGCCGCGATCGTTGTCAGTTCTCACCCCGTCGCAGTCTTGCGATCCAGTTCCAGACAGGTAGCTGTCACATCTCGGAAGGCCGTCTCGCGTTCCGCCTGTGTGGACGAGGTCGGCCGTCGAGCCCCGTGGGCCTGGCGCGTCCGGCGATACTGTCGGAGCGAAACGGCTTTGCCCGCGAGGGGCCCACCGCCGGTATGTTCGAGAGCGGGCAGTTCGTCGCGGACGTCCTCGGGGACGTGGACGACGACCAGGTACAGCCCAACGGCGTCGACCTGCGGCTCGGTGCAGTGTACGAACAGGTTGGAACCGGCTGCATCGGGACCGACGGGAAGACGGTCGGCGAGCGCCGCGAGCTCGCCGCCGAGAGCGAGCGGTATCGCCTCGAACCCGGCGGATACGTCGTTGAGTACGCCGACACCGTCCGCATCCCCGAGGGCCACGTCGGCTTTCTCTACCCGCGGTCGTCGTTGCTTCGGAACTCCTGTATGCTCGACACCGCCGTCTGGGACGCGGGCTACGAGGGGCGGGGCGAAGGACTCCTCGAAGTGTACCACACCGTCGAACTGGAACGCGGCGCGCGGATCGCACAGCTTGTCCTCGCCGACGCGGAGCACGCCGATACCTACGACGGCTCCTACCAGCGAGAGAACATCGACTGATACTGCCGGCTGTACGTCTGTCACAAATTTCGCCGCCCCGGGGCGGCGAATATCTTCACGAAGTTACAGCCGGCAGTATGAGCCACCAGCGCGAGGGAGTAGCGACCGGTTCCCGACGGCGTCAGGGCTGTTCGTCGGCGATATCGCGGTCGGTGGCGGTGACGTTCGATGTTCCCTGACATACTATGTCGTACAATTAATCGGGCCTGCCGTGAACCGTACGAACGGTGTCGGGGGGAGCCCGACCGGACAGTGCCTCTGACATTCAACACCCGGAGGAACCTCCGAGACCGGCCCATCGGGGGGTTCCCCGAATTTCACTGCACTGTCGTCGCCGAGGTTAAATAAGCGCGAGTGCTATCGGCCGGCGGTTTCGGTCAGGTCGACGGACGGGGTCGGGAAGTTTTTTCAGAGCGTGAAACCGCATTCGTAGTTTAATATATCCCTATGTAGACGTAGGGAGTATGCCAG
>PXSD01000031.1 GCA_003023165.1 Halobacteriales archaeon QS_9_67_15
AAGCATGCGGCCTGACCTCGACAGGGAGCACGTCTTCGCGGTCGAGGGCCTCGGGGACGGTCGCCCCCGGTCTGTCCAGTCCGAGAGGTTCGGTGGTCGTCGGCGACGGACGCACCGCGGAAACGCGCTCGCGGGCACCGTTCGTGTCAGGACCCAGCATTCCGAGCGCGGGCGGTGACGTAGATCCCACCGAGGACGACCCCCCCGCCGATGACCGTCCAGTGGCCGGGGAACTCAGCGAGCAAGACCATCGCGAGCAGCGTGCTCCCGACGGGTTCGCCCAGCAGCGAGACGCTCACCACCGAGGACTCGACGTGCTCCAGCGCCCAGTTGATCACGGTGTGGCCGAACACGCCCGGCCCGACGGCCATCGCGAGGAACAGCCCCCACTCGACGGGCGGGTAGCCGGTGAGGCTGTCGCCCTGGGCGACGACGAAGCCACAGAGGACCACCGCGCAGGCCGAGTAGACGACCGTGACGTAGGGGATGAGCGGCACCCGCTCGCGCAGCGACCGCCCGGCGAGGACGTACACCGCCATCATCACCGCGCCGAGGACCGCCAGTCCGTTCCCCGCGAGCGGTCGCGGGCCGACGAGCGCCCCGCTGAGGAGTTCGCCCAGCGACATCACGACCGCGCCGGCGACCGCGACCAGCAGTCCGGCGACCTTCGGGAGCGTCAGCCGTTCGTCCAGGTACAGCGCCGCGCCGACGGCCACGAACAGCGGCTGGGACTGGACGAGCGTGACCGACGCCGCGACGCTCGTCCACTCGATGGACTGAAACCACGCCGCGAAGTGGACCGCGAGCGCGACGCCCGTGACACCCGCCGCGAGCGCGTCGCTCCGTCTCAGCGACCGGAGGTCGTCGCCGTGTTTCGAGAACGCCAGCGGCGCGAGCAGTCCGACGGTGAAGAGGACGCGATAGAACGCGGCGACCGAGGGCGGCGCGGCGCTCCAGCGGACGAGGATGGCGCTGGTCGACACCGCGAGGATCGCGACTACCAGCGCCGCCATCGGCGACACGCGGGTTTCGAGGCGACGCGACAGCGTCTCGCCGGCCATTAGCGACTCTTTGCGGGAGCGCCGCCTTTCGTCTTCCGGTGACCATGGGAGGGAGGGTCTCGTCGTAGACAGTCAACTATCGATTTGGCGCGCGCTGTCGCGCCTCTCGTGGCGCGACAGTAGGCGTGCGAGGGACGAGTGAGGGAGCAGAGCGACCGAACGAGTCGGCTGGGGAGGTCTGTGGCGCGGTGCTGTGTAGTGCGGTCCTGGCGGACTGAAAGGGCGAGGCCTGCGTGGCGCGACCACAGGGAGCGCCACGGATAGCAAACGGGGAGCGGAGCGACCCGTGAAGCGCGCTCGCGGGTGGTGCGCGGGCACTATCCGAGCGCAGCGAGGATATCCTTTCGGCGATTGCTGTCGGGCGTGGTCGAACCTACTGTTAGCGAGCGGGGCGAGGGCTTTCGGCGATTGCTGTCGGGCGTGGTCGAACCTGCTGTTAGCGAGCGGGGCGAGGGCTTTCGGCGATCGTCGCGGCTCCCGAGAGAGCTTCCTGCTAGCGGGCGCGTCGAGGGCGTTCACCGGGTATCGGTCTCGCATGAGAAACCATCCGAGTGCAACCGACCGAGGCCACTGGCCGCCGTCGGTCTTCACTCCGCGTCGTCGGGTGTGTCGAAATCGTGGAACTGTTCGCCCGTCTCCTTCGAGAGGATGTCGAGCGCCGCGGCACCGCCGTCGCCGGCGGAGATGATCGCCTGCCACTCCTCGGCGCGGACCATCCCGCCGGTGGCGTAGGCGTCGTCGATGCTGGTCTCCATGTCGACGTCCACGTCGACGACGTCCTCGTCGGTGAATACACACCCCAGCCTCTCGGCGAGGTCGCGGTTCGCGCCGGTCGCGAGGACCAGGTAGTCGACCGCGAGGTCGTCGTCGTCGGTGACGACGCGGAACTGGTCGCCGTCGCGCTCGACGGTCTGTACTTCCCGGCCCTGTCGGCGGTCGACGCCGAACTCGTCGACCTGCGCGCGAGCAGTCTCGAGGAACTCCTCGCCGCCCACGCTCTCGATGCCGAGGTAGTTGAACAGGTGGGCCTTGTGCATCCACGTCTCGTCGGTGTCGAAGACGACGGTGTCGAGGTCGTTCTTGGCGGTGAACAGTGCGGCACTCAGGCCGGCGGGACCGCCGCCGACGACAGCTACCTGTGTCATATGTCAACGATGTACTCGGACTCTGAAAGAAGTTGGCGTCGCCGCCGTCGATAGCCGGTCCCCGCTCGCCGACGGGAGAACCCGACCAGACGCTACCCCAGCAGCTCCTTCGTCGTCTCGTGTCGATGCCGGAACATCGGCTCGAAGCCGATCCAGCCCAGCGGACCGAGCAAGCCGCCGACGACGGGCAGTTCGTACTCGACGTGGTCGTGGATCCGGGTGCCGCCCTCCACTGCCTCGAAGGTGTGGGTGTGGACCCACTTCGGGAACGGACCGCGGAGCATCTCGTCTTTGAACGTCGCTTCGCCGTCGCCCTCCTCGCGGGCGACGATGTAGGAGATCCATCGCTGGCGGGGGGTGACGCCGAACGGGGCGATGGTCGATTCGATCTTCGACCCCGTCTCCAGGATGTCGGGGTCGAGCTCGCCGTCCGGGCCGACGGCCGACTCGACGCGGAGGTTCATCCAGTCGGGCGTCAGTGCTTCGAGTCCCGACGACCGAGAGTGAAAGTCCCAGACCTCGTCGAACGGCGCGTCGACGACCGTCTCGCGCTCGTAGACCGGCATACACGACAATTGGACCCAGTGGCGTATAACAGCGGTGTCCAACGAGTAAGGGACTGGGACTGCACCGTCAGGACCGGACGACAGCGCCGACCGACCGCGTCAGGGCCAGGTTCCGCCCTGCTCGCTGGCGGTCAGGACGCGTTCGATGGCGAGCACGTAGGCGGCGGTCCGGAAGTTGGGCAGGTCCCGGTTCTCGAAGGTCTCGGTCAGGTCGTCGAAGGCGTCGACGATGACGGTCTCCAGTTCCTCGTTGACGCGCTCCTCGTCCCAGTAGAAGCGCTGGCGATTCTGGACCCACTCGAAGTAGGAGACGGTGACCCCGCCGGCGTTGGCGAGGATGTCGGGGAGGACGCGGACGTTGCGGTCGGTCAGGACGTCGTCGGCGTCGGGCGTCAGCGGCCCGTTCGCGGCCTCGACGATCACGTCGGCCTGGACGTCCTCGGCGAGGTCGCCGTCGATGGCGTTCTCGAGTGCGGCCGGGACGAGCAGGTCGACATCCAGCGTGAGTAACTCCTCGTTCGTCAGCGTCTCGGGGGTGTCGTAGTCGGTCACGTCGCCGGTTTCGCTCTTCCGTTCTTTGATCGCGCGCGTGTCGAGGCCGTCGGGGTCGTAGGCGGCCCCCGAGGAGTCCGAGACGGCGACGACGCTCGCGCCGAGGTCTTCCAGGAGTTTCGCGGCGACCGACCCGGCGTTGCCGTAGCCCTGGACGGCGACGGTCGCTCCGTCCGTCTGCTTACCGAGGTAGTCGAAGGCCTCGCGCGCGCTCAACATCACCGAGCGACCGGTCGCCTCGACGCGACCCGCCGAGCCGCCGCTGTCGGGGGCCTTGCCGGTGATGACGCCCGGCTCAGTGGTGTTCTCCAGTGTCTCGTAGGTGTCTTTGATCCAGTTCATCTCCCGGCGGCCGGTGTTCACGTCGGGCGCGGGGATGTCCTTGTCCTCGCCGATAAAGGGACGGAGTTCCGTCGCGAACGAGCGGGTGACGCGTTCGAGTTCGGACTCGGAGTAGTCGTCGGGGTCGATGACGATCCCGCCTTTTCCGCCGCCGTAGGGGATGTCGACGACGGCACACTTGTACACCATCCAGCCCGACAGCGCCTTGACCTCGTCGCGGGAGACCTGCGGGTGATAGCGGATGCCGCCCTTGTAGGGACCGCGCGCCCCGTTGAACTGCGAGCGATACGCGCGGAAGACGTCGGTCGACCCGTCGTCCATCTCGACAGAGAGGGTCGTCTCGAGGACGCGCTCGGGGTTCTTGAGGCGTTCGAGGGTCCCGGGATCGACGTCCAGATGGACTGCCGCGTCGTCGACTTGCTCCTGGAGACTCTCGAAGGGATTAACTTCTTCAGACATGTCCCTAAAGAGGGTCAGCGCGGTGAAAAGGATTCGGGCGACCGCCGGTCGGTGGCCCCCGATGGCGGTCCTACTCGCGCTCGGTAGCGGCCTCGGCTGCGCCGGCCCGTTCGACCACGCGCTCGGCCTGCGCGACGAGCGGCGCGTCGATCATCTCGCCGTCGACGGCGAAGACGCCCCGACCCTCGGCGTCGGCTTCGTCTCGCGCGGCCAGCACCCGCTCGGCCCACTCGACGCGCTCGGGGTCGGGCGTGAACGTCTCGTTGACCGGTCCGACCTGTGACGGGTGGATGGCGAGTTTCCCGTCGTAGCCCAGTTCCAGCGCGAACTCGGTGTCCTCGCGCAGGCCCGACTCGTCCTCGAAGTCGGTGTGAAGCGTGTCGATCGCGTCGACGCCGGCAGCGCTCGCCGCGAGGACGACGTGTTCGCGCGCGTGGAGTACCTCGGTCCCGGCCTCCGTACGGGTTGCGCCGACGTCGGCTGCCAGGTCCTCGGCCCCGAACACCAGGGCATCGGTGGCGTCGGCGGCGGCGATCTCCTCGGCGTGCAACACGCCGGCGGCCGTCTCGACCAGCGCCAGGACCGGTGGGTCGGCGTCGCGCTCCGCCGCCAGGTCGGCGAGGTCACGCACGTCCGCGGCGGCACTCGCCTTCGGGAGGACGAGCGCGTCGACGGCAGGGACAGATGCCGACGCGAGCACCGCGTCGAGGTCGGCGGCGGCGCCGCGGCCCGGCGGCCGGACGCGGACGCAGACCTCGCAGTCAACGCCCTCGTCGGCAAGTTCAGCCAGCATGTCTCGAACCGCATCGCGGGCTTCGGTTTTCCGGGCAGGCGCGACCGCGTCTTCGAGGTCGAACACCACCGCATCCGCGCCGGTGGTCGGTGCCTTGCGCATCAGTTGCGGTCGGTCCCCCGGCGAGAACAGGACGCTCCGGCGTGCCATGGTCGCGATAGCGCGTGCCAGTCATTTGTACCTGCTGCCCGTGTCTCACCCCGTCCATCGAAACCCTGACAGCTCCGTCGACATCTCGGTGGCTCAAAAGATTGTCCGGCGAGACGACAGTCCAGACGCACTGTCATTTGTTACCAAACACTTATGATCGGTCCTCCACAGAAATGAGTATGTCTTTCGACAACGGTGACGAGCCGAGCAAAGACAGGCGCGATTACTTGAAAGCGGTCGGTGCGCTGGGCGCAGCAGGACTAGCGGGCTGTTCGGGTGGTGGCGACGGTGGCAGTGACGGCGACGACGGTGACAGTGACGGCGGTGACGGTGGCAGTGACGGCGGTGACGGTGGAATGACCGGGACCGACGAGCGGTCGTACGACGGCGATATCGACCAAGCGTTTGTCTCGCCGGACAACCTGGAAAACGACATCTGGCAGACGTTTCTTACCGGTGCGGAGGAGGCAGCCCAGGCGCTCGGACTCACGGTAGACTACCAGGGCCACGGCGGCCAGGAGTCCCAGCAGATCTCCCAGTTGCAGTCGGCCATCTCGGCCGGCGCGGACATCGTCACCGGAACCGCCTACCAGAACTCGGGCGTCCGGTCGGTGGCCGAGACAGCCGCCGAGGGCGGCGTCCCGTTCACGTCCTACTGGACGATGGCGAACTGGTGGACGCCGATGGACAGCGGCCCGGAGTTCCTCCAGTACCAGATCCCCGAGGTGGTCCGCACCGGCGGGGCGACGGCGCGCGTCCTGTTCGAGGCGATGGGTGGGGAGGGGAACTTCGTCCACATCACGGGTGTCCCTGGCCACGTCGGCTCCCATCGCAATGCGGGCGTCGAACGGGCGATGGAGGATTATCCGGATATCGAGCGCCTCGGCGACCCGATCCCGAGCGAATGGACTCGCTCGACGGGTCGACAGGCGATGTCCGACTTCATCTCGCAGTACGGCGACGACATCGACGGCGTCTACGGCCAGAACGACGGCGTGGCGCTCGGGGCCATCTCCGTCCTCGAAGAGAACGACATGGCACTCCCCGTCGTCGGCTACGACGGCTTCCAGGAGACGACGGAACTCATCCGCGACCGCTCGGCCGACTCCGGCAACCCCTACATCGCTGGAACGTTCGCTGCACAGCCGTTCTGGCAGGGCGGATACGCCGTCGTCAAGGGGTACGACTGGCTCCACGGTTGGCGCCCCGAAGTCCCCGAGCGCATGATGTTCGGCGGCGGCGTCATGATCCTCAACGACTCGCTCTCGCGGGAGGCGTTCAGCGACCTGGACGTGTCATTCACCGAACCGTCGCAGTACCTCGACATCGCCTTCAGCGACGGCGAATCCCCATACGACTGGGAGGCCATGTCTTACGAGGAGAGCGGCGAGGACTGGGACCCGCAGAACCTGCTCGTCCCCATCCGGCAGGAGGAGTTCAGCCAACTGCTCTGGACGGAGGAGAACAAACCGTCGAACTACGAGGTGCCGGACGTCTACGACGACGCCGACCTCTTCGACCGGGTCGAAGAGGACTACCGCGAGCGATTCGAGAACGGACAGAACCCCTATGCGTAGTTAGCACACGATGGTAGCTAACACGGCGAGCGACGCGGCGACAGCTGAATCGGGGGACGACGAACCACCCCGCTTGCGGGTCGAGGGACTCTCGAAGTCGTTCAGAAACGTCGACGCGCTGACCGACGTGTCGCTCCGGATACGAACCGGCGAGGTGGTCGGTCTCGTCGGGGAGAACGGCGCCGGCAAGAGCACGCTGTTGAAGCTACTGACGGGTATTCACCGGCCGACAGACGGGCAGATCGTCATCGATGGGACACCGGTCGAAGTCTCGGGTCCCCGAGACGCCGCCCAGCGCGGCATCGCTATCGTCAAGCAGGAACAGGACGTCGTCCCGAACCTCACTGGCTACGAGAACCTCTATCTGGGGCGGATCCCCGACTACGCCCGCGGCGGCGTCATCGACAGCGACCGGATGCGCGAGGAGGCTCAGCAGGTCGTCGACGACCTGGGCATCACGCTCGATGTCTCCGAGCCGGTCAAGTCTTACAGCTTCAACCAGCGCCAGATGCTCGAAGTCGCGAAGGCGTTCAGCGAGTCAATTCACACCGACAACCCGGTCGTCCTCCTGGACGAGCCGACCGCCGGCCTCGAGGAGGACAGCCGCGACCTGCTGTTCGAACGGATCGCGGAGCTACGGGACCAGGCGTCGTTCGTCTTCGTCTCCCACGAACTCGACGAGGTTCTAGAGGTCAGCGACCGGATCTACGTGCTCAAGGACGGCGCGCTCGTCAGCGAGCAGTCGGCCGAGGAGGCGACCGAGTCCAGCCTCCAGCAGGCGATGGTCGGTCGCGAGACGGCCGACGAGTACTATCGGGTCGACCGCCAGCGGTCGGTGGACGGCGACGCCGAGACGGTCCTGTCGGCCGACGGGATCTCCCGCGAGGACGACCTCGCGGACGTCTCGTTCGCCCTCCAGGAGGGAGAGATATTCGGGCTGGTCGGCGTCGAGGGCTGCGGCAAGAGCGAACTCGGGCGCGTCCTCTGCGGCATCGACGCCCCGGACTCGGGCGCGATCCGTGTCCGCGGGGAGACAGTCGAAGCCGGCTCGATGTCGGAGATGGTCGACGCGGGACTCGGATACGTCCCGAAGGACCGCAAGAGCGAGGGGCTGTTGCTCTACCAGTCGCTCCCGATGAACATCTCGCTGCCGAGCATCGGAACCGACCGGGTCACCGACAGGCTGGCGGGCATCGGGTCGGCGCTGAACCTCATCGACCACGACAAGGAGACCGCGATGGCCGAGGCGGCCATCGAGGAACTGGACATCCGGACGCCCGGAGTCGATACGCTCGTCCACCAGTTGAGCGGCGGGAACCAGCAGAAGGTCGTCCTCGGCAAGTGGCTCATGCGCGAGTCGAACATCCTCGTCATGGATAACGTCACTCGCGGCGTCGACGTCGCGGCCAAGGAGGAGGTCTACCGGGTGTGTCGTGACCTCGTCGAAGGCGGTGTCTCGATAGTCTTCATCGGCGACGAACTCCCGGAGGTCATCGGGATGTCCAACCGTATCGGCGTGATGAAGAAGGGCGAGCTCGTCAACGTCGTCGACGCGCCGCCGGCGGACAAGCCGACCGAGTCGGAACTCATAACGGAGATGATCTGATGTCAGAGCGAACGTCACGGTCAGCGCTACGGGAGTGGTTCGAGAGCATCGCGGAAGACCGGACCCTACAGGACTGGGTCATCGACCTCGGTCCGTTCGCCCTGCTGGCAGTACTGATGGTCGGGTTCAGCGTCGCCAGTCCGGTGTTTTTCACGTTCTCGAACCTCGTCGACAACGTCCTCCGCAACAGCACGATACTGCTGCTCGTCGGGTACCTTCCTGATCCTCCAGCAGAGCATCGACCTCTCGATCGAGTCGATGGTGGGGATCACCGGCGTCATCGCCGCGATCCTCATCTCTGACTACCAGTTCGGTCTCCTCGGTCTTGTCGCCGCCGTGCTAGCGGGGACGATGTTCGGTGCTCTCAACGGCATCGTCTTCGCGAAGTTCAAGATCCCCTCGTTTCTCGTGACGCTCGGGTCGCTGTCGATCCTCTCGGGGACGGCACTGTTGATGACCGGTGGGACCTCGGTCCCGTATCGGAACCCCGGGGTCAGGGACATCGCGACCGGTCACGTCATCCCCGGCGTCCCGAACCTCGTCGTCTGGGGACTGCTGATCTACGGGGTGATGGTGTTCGTGGCGTTCAAAACGCCCTTCGGCCGGTACTGTTACGCGCTGGGCGAAAACGAGAACGTCGCGGACCTCTCGGGTGTGAACGTCGACCGCTACAAGATCGGTGCTTTCGTCGTCTCGGGACTGCTCTGCGGGACCGCCGGCGCGCTACTGACGGCGCGGACCGCCTCCGCGGCGCCCGGAATGGGGTCGGGGCTCCTCCTCCAGTCGATCGCGGCGATCGTCATGGGCGGGACCGCCCTGACCGGCGGCGTGGGCGGCCCTCACCGGACGCTGCTGGGCGTCCTCGTCATCGGCGTGCTCGCGAACGGCATGAACCTCATCGGGGTCCAGTCGTTCGTCCAGGACATCGTGCTAGGCTTCGTCGTCATCATCGCCGTCGCCATGTCGATGGACCGACGGAAGATAGACATCGTAAAGTGAGCGCCTAGACTTTTTTGTGAGCGGTCGATATCCCCGGTATGCCAGGGCGTTACTACGAGGACTTCGAGGTCGGAGAGACGATCGCCCACGACAAGCGCCGCACGGTCTCCGAGTCGGACAACCAGCGTTTCTGTGACCTGACGATGAACCAGCAGCCGCTGCACCTCGACGCCGACTTCGCCGCCGATACGCAGTTCGGCGAGCGACTTGTCAACGGTCTTCACACCATGAGCCTCGCGGTCGGCCTCTCGATCCCCGAGACGACCGACGGCACCATCGTCGCCAACCTCTCGTACGACGACGTCGAACACCCCGCGCCGGTGTTCCACGGCGACACGATCCGCGTCCAGTCGACGGTCGCGGACAAGCGGGAGACGAGCGACGGCGAGCGCGGTGTTGTCACGACGACGGTCGAGGCCTTCCGCGTCGAGGACGGCGAGGACACGCTCGTCTGTTCGTTCGACAGGACGGTGTTAGCAGAGAAGCGACCGAGCGACCAGTGACCGCGCGTCCGTCCGTGGAGCGGTCGTGGCGGCGTCGAGACGACCCCGGAACCGTCTCGGCGGGGCCGGCGGACGCGTCGGACCGTCGCGAGTACGATCGCGTTAACGAACACGGTCGCCGCCCACGGGAGTGCCACCCGAGTGCGATGGCCGTTCCGTGACACGGGCGGCCCGGAGACACATCGCGCCACCGACGACGAGGAGTTTCACCGCGGCGAGCGCGGCGATACCGAAGCCGTCCATGGCCCAGCGCATCACCGGATTCACTTCCGCGAGCCCCACCCAGGTCGTCGAGACGTCCAGCGCGAGCGACGCGAGGACGACGACCCAGAGGGCTCTCTCGACGACACGGCTGCCGGTCCCGCCGACGGCGTGGTCGCCGACCGTTCACGACCTGTCCGTACTCGTCGGTAGTGGACCGCCCATCGCACCCCCCGCACGTTACTCCCTACTCAGAGGGGCAAGCCGTGCGTGTGACGAGTCTCGATCGGTTCAAAAACGGTCGTTTCGTTGTCATAGTTGGTCGACCCGTGGACGGGAAACAGGACGGGTGGCCCGCGAACTCGCTCGGGATGCGGTCAGACCGACGCGATGAGCGCGGCGTTGACGAGGACGGCGATCG
>PXSD01000020.1 GCA_003023165.1 Halobacteriales archaeon QS_9_67_15
TTCTCGTGAGCGGAGCGAACGAGAGCCAGCGAGTCGCAGCGTGCGACCGAAGTGAGCGCGACCGTCTCGCGCGATTCGAATTCGCGCCGGCCCACTTCTCCCGTATTCTACGACCGAAGAGCGTTGCGTCTCCGCGAGCGCGAGGAGGCCGAAGACGAGGCGGAACCCGAACAGCCGCAGGCCGCGCCGCCAGTACGCGTTCGCGTACTCGTGGACATGGACCTCGCGCTCGCGGAGCGACTCGACGAACACGAACTCCATGATCGCGCCGATGAACGCGAACACCACCGTGATCGCGACGAACGCCGCGACGACGACCGCGAACAGCACGACGAGGGCGGACATCATACTGCCGGCTGTACGTCTGTCACGAATTTCGCCGCCCCAGGGCGGCGAATATCTTCACGAAGTTACAGCCGGCAGTATCAGGCCGACCACCCGTCTCGGGGCCGCCGACCTCACCGCCACCGTTACTCTGCGGTCGCGCGGACGCAGAGGAACACGGGGTGGGTCGACTCCTTCTCGTATCGCTCGGGGCGCGCCTCGCGGAACCCCTCCGTCGGCTGTGGTTCGACGAGGTCGTCGAGCTGGAACCCATTCTCGAGGAGCGGCGCGAGCATCGCGCCGAACGGGCGACGGTAGTAGGGGACCGCGATATCCCAGTCCTTCGTGCAGCGTTCGACCGCGAAGTAGTTCTCGCCCTGGTCGTTCTCGGGCGGGAACTGGTTCATCGGGTGGCCGGTCGAGAACACGAGGAACCCGCCGGGTGCGAGGACGCGACGGAACTCCGCGAACGCGCGGTCCCAGTCCTCGACGTAGCTCAACGCGAGCGCGCTGACGACGCCGTCGAACGTGTCGTCCGCGAACGGGAGCGGCGCGCCGAGGTCCGCTTGCAGGAACGTCGCGGTCTCGTCGACGGTCTCGCGAGCGTGCGAGAGCATCGCCTCGCTGACGTCGACGCCGACGACCTCCGCGCCCTGCTCGACCAGCCACGCCGAGTACGCGCCGGTCCCACAGCCCGCGTCGAGCACGCGTTTTCCCTCCACGTCCGGGACGAGCGAGGACGTTGCTGGGAACTCGATGTGTGCGTTGTACGCGTTCTCACGCACGTCGACCGCGTACGAATCGGCCAGTTCGTCGTACGCGCTCCTCGCTATCGGCTCGTCGTCGTTCGAGGGCATGATGGGAACGTATCTCGGCCCGCCGAGAAAAACGATGCCACTCGGAAACGTCCGCTCCAGCGCGCTCGACTCCCGTCCGTTCCCGGCATCGGCCGCGAAGCGTTGCCGGCCTGCGAACGTCTTTGGGCCTGCAGGTCGACTGTAGAGGCAGATGCTCGCAGCGCTCCTCCCGGACATCTTCCCGCTCGTTGCGAGCCTCCCGGACGCAACGACGCTGATTGGGCTCCCCTCGGATCCCCCGGCCTGGCTGCGTACGCGCTTACGGCGGTCGCCGGCCTCGATACCACGCTGGTTCCGATGCTTCACCCCTCCTACCAGGAGGTCTGGGTGTCTGAATACACGACCAGTTGGGCGGGAACGTTTAGGGGGGTTGCGTCCTAGGGTTCTGACATGAACGTACTCGTCGTCGGTGGCAACGGTTTCGTCGGGTCGCATCTCTGCGCCGAACTGGTCGACCGCGGGCACGACGTGATGGTGCTCGCACGCAACCCCCAGAACGGGGACCTTCCCGGCGACGTGAACACGTACGCGGGCGACGTGACCGACTACGGATCAATCGAGGGCGCGTTCAACGGACAGGACGCGGCGATCAATCTCGTGGCGCTGTCGCCGCTGTTCAAACCGGACGGGGGTGACGAGATGCACGACCGGATCCATCGCGGCGGGACCGAACACTGCCTGGAGGCGGCCGACGAACACGACGTGGACCGGTTCGTCCAGCTGAGCGCGCTGGGTGCGGACTCCAACGGGTCGACCCACTACCTCCGCGCGAAGGGTCGTGCGGAGGAACTGGTCCGCGAGTCGGACCGCGACTGGGTGATCTTCCGGCCGTCGGTCGTCTTCGGCGAGGGCGGCGAGTTCGTCGGCTTCACCAAAAAACTGAAGTCGTGGTTCGCGCCGGGCCTGCCGGTCTACCCGCTCCCCGGCGGCGGCACGAGTACCCGGTTCCAGCCCGTCTGGGTCGGTGACCTCGTACCGATGATCGCGGACGCGCTCGAGGACGACAACCACGTCGGCGAGACATACGAGGTCGGCGGGCCGGACGTCCTGACTCTGCGTGAGATCACGAACATGGTCTACGAGTCGGAGGGGAAGTCGGTGACGATCGTCTCCCTGCCGATGGGGATGGCGAAGCTCGGCCTGACCGCGATGGGCAGCGTCGGCCTCCCGATGGGGAAAGACCAGTACCGGTCGCTGCAGTTCGACAATACCGTCAGATCCAATGACATCGAGGCGTTCGGCGTCAGCGAGTCTACCCTCACGACGTTCCGGTCGTACCTCGGAGTGTAAGAAATCCGGAACGAACCGTCTGAGCGGACGCGGTCGACGGCCGACACATTGTGCCGCGCCACCGTTCTCGTATCGGTCCGTCGCTTCCGTCGAAAGGACTGCTTACCGGGCCGCAGTCTCGCGATCTGGCCGCGAGCGATTGAGCGGTTGACTGTTTCACATTCGATAGGCGGACAAAAAGCTTATATTCGCCATGGGATTGTTTATTTCTCAACGGTAAGCACAGCTATGAAATTGGCGATGATCGGCTTCGGGCAGGCCGGCGGAAAAATAGTTGACAAGTTCCTCGAATACGACGAGGCTACCGGGAGCGGCATCGTC
Source organism: Halobacteriales archaeon QS_9_67_15 (assembly GCA_003023165.1). GTDB lineage: Archaea > Halobacteriota > Halobacteria > Halobacteriales > Haloarculaceae > Halosimplex. The sequence continues at coordinate 2,793 of PXSD01000020.1, forward strand.
CGCTCCGCGGTCGCAGTCAATACGGCGAAAGCAGACCTGCTCGGGCTAGAACGAATTCCGGAGGAGAATCGAGTACTGATCGGACAGGCGCGCGTCAAGGGGCACGGCGTGGGCGCGGACAACGAACTCGGCGCCGAGATCGCCGAGGAGGACATCGACGAGGTCCAGGGGGCCATCGACAACATCCCGGTCCACGAGATCGACGCGTTCCTGATCGTGGCGGGCCTCGGCGGCGGGACGGGATCGGGCGGTTCGCCGGTCCTGGCCAAGCATCTCAAGCGGATCTACACCGAACCGGTGTACGGACTGGGCGTCCTGCCGGGCGGCGACGAGGGTGGTACGAGGAGATCAACGACGAGATCGTCCGTCGCTTCGGCGTCCTCTTCGGTGCCGGCGAGGTCGGCGCGGGCGACGAGGTCGCCGAAAGCGTCGTCGACTCTTCGGAGATCATCAACACGCTCTCGGGCGGCGGCGTCTCGACGGTCGGCTACGCGGCGGAGACCGTCGAACAGAGCGACTCCGGGGGACTGCTCTCGCGGTTCAAAAGCGACGACGAGGGGATCGACGGCGGGATGGAGACCGCAAACACGACCAATCGGATCACCTCGCTCGTTCGGAAGGCGGCGCTCGGTCGCCTGACGCTCCCCTGTGAGATCGACGGTGCCGAGCGAGCCCTGCTCGTGATGAGCGGTCCGCCGGACCACCTCAACCGGAAAGGCATCGAGCGCGGCCGCAAGTGGCTCGAGGAGCAGACCGGTTCGATGGAGGTCCGCGGTGGCGACTACCCCGTTCGCGAGAACAACGTCGCCGCGTCGATCCTGCTGTCAGGCGTCCACAACGTCCCGCGCATCAAGGAGCTCCAGCAGGTCGCGATCGAGGCACAGGACAACATCGACGACATCCGCCAGCAAAGCGAAGAGAACTTAGAGGAGTTGGTTGAAGATGACGAAGATGAGTTGGATCCGCTCTTCTAAGAGCGCCGCGCTGGTCGTACTGCTCGCCCTCTCGCTGACTACCGTGGGATCAGCCGGTGCTATCTCTGTCGCGCCCGGCGACGCCCCGGACGAGGTGCGAGTCGGCGAGACGGTGACGACGACGGTGACCATCGAGGACCCGTTCGTCGACATGCCGGACCAGTGGACGCTTCAGGGGAGTACCAAACTGGAGAACGTCAGCTGGACCGTCACCGTCCTCCAGCAGGGGGACCAGGTCAACCAGACCGTCTACGGTGAGCAGTCCTTCGAGCAGGAACTCGACGCCAGCAGCGGCGGCGACACTATCGAGGTCGAGATCACCGGTGACGCGCCCCCTGTCGACAACTACACCTACCACCCCCGCGAGACGTTCACGCTCTACGACTTCGACACGGTCCAGGGGAGCTCTACGAGCGACCTGAACGCCTCCGAGGTCCACCACTACACGAACGCCAGCCGCGACGCGCGACTGGCCATCGAGGACGCCGAGGCCGCCATCAACGAGACCGGCGGCAACAGCGATGCAGAAGCCCAACGCGACCGCGCCGTCTCGGCCTACGAGAACAGCAACTTCGGCAACGCCGAGTCGCTGGCCGGTGACGCCCAGAGCCAAGCAGAACAGGCCCAGCAGTCCGCCCAGCAGACCCAGACGCTGCTGATGGCTGCCGGTGCGCTGCTCGTCGTGCTCCTCGTCGGCGGCGGCATCTACTACTGGCGCGCCAACCAGGACGAACCGACCAAGCTCCAGTAGATGCGCGTCGTCGTCCCGTTCGCCCCCGAACGCCCCAAGACCCGCCTCGCACCCGTCCTCGACGAGGCCGAACGGGCGACGTTCGCGCGGCGGATGCTGGACGACGTTCTCGACGCGCTCTCCGCCCTCGACCGCGAGCGGCGCGTCTCCGTCGACCCGCTCGTCCTCTCGACCGCACCCGTCGACTGTGACGCCCCGGTGACCGTCGACGAGCGGCCGCTCACCGAGGCCGTCGACGCGACACTCCCGAGCGACGCCGACGACGACCCGGTCGCCGTCGTCATGGCCGATCTCGCGTTGGCGACGCCCGCCGCACTCGAACGGCTCTGCGAGCCGAACGCGGACGTGGTACTCGCCCCGGGACGGGGCGGCGGGACGAACGCGCTCGTCGCTCGCCACCCCGACTTTCGCGTCGACTATCACGGCGCGTCGTTCCGGGACCACCGGGAGATAGCTCACGAGGTCGGGGCCGACCTCGCGGTCGTCGACTCGTTTCGGCTCTCGTCGGACGTCGACGAGCCCGCGGACCTCGTCGAGGTGTTGCTCCACGGCGAGGGGTCGGCCCGCGACTGGCTCGCGGCCGAGGGATTCGAACTCGCGACAGACGACGGACGGGTCGACATCGGCCGGAATACGGGCGGATCCTGAACGGAATTCGGACAACGGTTTTCATCGGTCGTGACGGATCGTCACACGCACGGGTCGGTCCCGTGCTGCCGGGTCGCGTCTCGCGCCGTCCCCGGACTGCGTCCGACTGCGGGCCCACACCCGCTCGCACTCCGCGTCGGCGGAGCGCGGGCTCCACACAGGTCCCTGCCGTGGACTGGCGCCGCATCGGCTCGGTCGTCGGTCGCCCATTGTTCACTCCGCTGCCGGTTGCCCGCCGCTCGCCCGGACGGCGGGTCACCCGTCGGGGCTGACCCGCCGCCACCCCGTTCCTTCGGCCTGTTCCCCGTTCGGCATCGCACCGGTTCGCCGCGAGCGTCAACACTTTGCCCGTCGGCTGTGGACGGTGGAGTGTGATACCCGGCGCGGACGAGTACGACGTGGACATCGACCCCTCCCGAGCGGCCGTCGAGCGACTGCTCGCGGTGACGCCCGCTGACGTCGAGCCGGCCGACGAGCTGACGTTCGCCCGCAACGTGTTCGTCCCGCTGACGACCGCCTGCAGGTACACCTGCACGTACTGCACCTACTACGACCCGCCCGGGCAGGCGACGCTCATGTCGCCCGCGGAGGTCCGCGACGTGGTCCAGACGGGCGCAGATGCCGGCTGTACGGAGGCGCTGTTCACCTTCGGCGACGACCCCGACGACCGCTACACCGCAGTTCACGACCAGCTCGACGAGTGGGGCCACGACTCCATCCACACCTACCTTCGGGAGGTCTGCGAGATCACCCTCGACGAGGGCCTCCTGCCGCACTCGAATCCCGGCGACCAGACGCGCGAGCAGACGGCGACGGTCGCCGACGTGAACGCGAGCATGGGCGTCATGCTGGAGACGACCGCGGACGTACAGGCCCACGGTGGGCCGCGCGCCAAGAACCCCGGCCAGCGGCTCGACACCATCCGGACCGCGGGCCAACTCGGCGTCCCGTTCACCACGGGCATCCTCGTCGGCATCGGCGAGGACTGGACGGACCGCGCCGAGAGCCTGCTGGCGATCCGCGAGTTACACGAGCGCTACGACCACGTCCAAGAGGTCATCGTCCAGCCCGTCCGGGAGAACGAGCGCTGGCGGAACGGCTCCCCCGACGTCGAGACGCTCCGGCGGACGGTCGCGATGGCCCGGTCCGCTCTCCCGGAGGAAATCTCCGTGCAAGTCCCGCCCAACCTCGCACCCGTCCGAGACGTACTGGACTGCGGCGTCGACGACCTGGGCGGCGTCTCGCCGGTCACCGACGACCACATCAACCCCGACTACTCCTGGCCCGCGCTCCGGGAACTCGAAGACGTCGCCGCGTACGCGGGCGTCCCGCTCGGCGAGCGACTGCCCGTCTACGAGCGGTTCCTCCCGGCTCGCCTCCGGTCGGCCGACGTCGAACCCGCGGCGCCGCCGGCCGACGCCGACCGCTGGATCTCCGGACGTATCGAGGACGCCATCGCCGGGTCCGACGACGCGGCCGAACGCTACCGGTCGGTGCTGTCGAACGCCGCCGCCGACTGACGAAACGGCCGACTGTCGGGCTGTCCGCTTCGACCGCCGCTCCCGCCGCTACCGCCGTATCCTGGGTGCCAGCAGCCACCGCCCCGTCCCGGTCCCCTCGGCGATGGGGTGTTCGAGCGACAGCGGACACCCGCCGTCGCCGCCGCCGACGAACTCGACGCTCACCGGGACGTCGCTCGGGACCGCTCCGACGATGTCCCGGAGGTAGTCGACGGAGTAGAGCGACTCGACGGGGTCGGACCCGTCGGGACCGGTGTCGAGCGATTCGAGGTCGTCTCCGTCGAAATCGAGCGATACGTCGTCGGTGTCGCCGCTGGCGCCGACGGTCAGGCGCTGCTCGGTCGGGTCGACGGCGAACGTCGCGTGGTCGGACACGAGGTCGGCGGCGCGAACCGCTCGACCGAGACGGCCCGAGTCCATCACGGCACTGGCCGCCACGGACTCGCCGTCGATCCACTCGACCTGCCGGACCGCCTCGGCCGCGAGCGGCGCGAAGCGACGGTCTCGCCGTCTGCGGTGTAGGCGTCGAAGGCGTCCCTGTCGAGTCGGAACTCGGCCATCGCCACGTCCGCCGGGTCGCGCGCCCGGAAGACGAGGCCGTTGTCGAAGCGCATCCGGCACTCGTCGGCGACCGCCGTTGCGCCGTCGAGCGCCGTCGAAAGCCTGTCCGCGTCGATACTGACGGCGACTGTGGGGTCGTCGGTCGGCGTGTCGGTGTCCGGTGAGCCGTCGGTGGTCTGTCCGTCGATACCGTCGTCCTGTCGCTGTTCGAGAGTCATGTCTGTGGTCGTGGGTCGCGCTGGTCAGGGAGCAAAGCGTTTTCCGGCGCGTCGCCGAACCGACGACCGGGCGGCTCTGCTGCCCGTCTCGTGCGCGGTCGGCGACACCTGCCAGGGAGCCCGACCGCGCTGTCGTTCGCCTCCGAGCGACTGCGCTCGTCGCCCGGCGCTGTGCGTCTCCCGCTTCCCGGACGACCCGGTTAAGCGTTGCGGCGCTCTGCCCGATCGTACTCCGTATCGGGGTATAATAGCTTATATACCATCGGATTATAATCCGATATAGAGTATGTCATCCGACGAACGGCCGCGGGGGGTCCTCTCTGCGGCGGACCGGTCGTACCTGCGCGGCGAGACGGCGTTCGAGAGCGACCAGAGCGAGCGCAACGCCCGTGCGCGGATCCGCGAGCGAGTACTGGCGGGACTGCACGACGCGGACCTCCTCGCCGACGAGCTCTCCGAGCGGGACCGCGAACTCGTCTTCGGGAAACACGTCGACGACGACCCTGAGGCCGTCCGGGCGCTGATCGCCGCGCTCGCCTTCCTCTATCGGGGTGCGGCGGACGCGGGACTGGACTTCGGAGCGCTCCTCGAAGAGGGCGTCAGCCGCGCGGAGGCCGAGCGGTCGGTCGCCGCTGCCGTCGAGTTCGACGTCCGCCGCGAACCGCTCGACGCAGACCGCCTCACCCGGAAACTCCGCCGGACGGGCTCGCTCACGCTCTCGGAACTCTCCTACCTCCGCGAGACCGACGACGTGAGCCTCGACCGACTGCTCGACCGCTACGCCACCGACGTCGAAACCGACGACGCGGATGACGACTGGGTTCAGGCGAAGATGACGAGCTTCTAAAGACCATCTTTTTCCGCCGGGGGTGTCCTCACTCGCTCCGCTCGTTGCGGGCACTGCGTGGCGGCTAAGCCGAACCTCGCTTCGCTCGGTTCGGTGAACCGACTCGGCGCTTCGCGCCTCGTCGGATGTTCGGTGCAACTTGACCACGTACGACACGACAGAGCCCGCGACAGAAGCTACTCCCCGGCGACGAACCCGGAGAAGACGCGCGACTCGATCTTCCGGAGGTGTTCGCCGACGGTGGCGGGCGACACGTCCAGTCGCTCGGCCACGTCGGCCTGAGTGGCTCGACGCGGCGCGTCGTAGTACCCCGCCCGCACCGCGCCCGCACCGCGGCCGCCAGCACCTCGCGCTGGCGGCCGGTCAGCCGGCCGAACAGCTGTCGGACGCCGGGGTCGTACTCACTGACAACGCCACGATATAAACCCACCTCGTATGACCGGCAACAACGCTACCGACTGTCGCCTCTAATCGCCTGTTGCTGGACGGGCACGGCCGCGACGGATCCGGGCGCTCGTCACACGCCGCCCTGAATCGCCGCTCCTCTCCCGGGTCCGTCTACCCTTCGCTGACGCTGTCCTTCCAGCGACACCGCTCGACGGGCCACAACGCCAGTTTGGGGTCGACACGAACCCCGCGGCCGCTCGGCTGGACCCGTCGGCGGGACGGACGCTCAATCCACCGGTTCACGTTCTCGCTCGGCCCCGTCCGGGCTCTCTGCTCCCCGTCCCGGCCGGTCGGAGACTGCCTGTCCCGTCCCGGTGACTGGTCCGGCCGAGCGGCTGACGTCGCGAACATCGGTCCCTCCGCTGCCCAGTTCGAGCGTAATGGGTCGGGCGATCCGGCTGGCGACCGTCCAGTCGCGGAGGCGACCGACAGCTGAATCGGCGTCGCGCTCGGTTGTCCGGACCGCGCTCCCCTCGCGCACGACGACGCCGCGCGACTCGAGTCGGTCGATAGCGGCGTCGACCGTCTCGTCGTCCGCTGGTAGCTCCGCGTGGAGCTCCCGCCGCGTTCGGGGGTCGTCCGCGAGCGCCTCGTGAACCTGCCGGGCGACGTAGTCGCGGTAGACCTCGCGGCCGGTGGGTTCGGCTTCCGTCGCGCCCTCGTGGCGGACGGTCTGGACCGCGTCCGCGAGAAACCAGAGCCCGACGAGCAGGAAGACGACCGGGAGCCACGTCGTCCCGTCGTCGAACAGGGCCAGTGCGCTCCCGCTGACCAGCGCGTAGACGCCGAATCCACCGTACCTGACCGACTCCCGGAGGTCGCACACGTCCGAGACGACCTCGGTCAGTCCGAACAGGGTCAGCGAGACGAGCGTCGTGGCGAACTGCGCGGCCGAGGGGTCGAGAACGTACCAGAGGAACGCCACCAGCCCGGCCCACCGGAAGACGGACCGAACGCGCAACCGCTCGCGGAGGGCGTCGCGCAGGGACGCTGTCATCGGAGACGTGTTGCATTCCCAAACGGATAGGGGCGTCGGCGTCCGGTCACGACGGATACTGTCGTCAGTCGTCGGCGCTGGTCGGGTCCCCGGCCGTACTGACGAGCACCTCCGGGTCGACGAGCGGCGTTCCGTCGGCTTTCGGCCCGAGTTCCGGTCCGTGGGGCCGGTCGTCGGGGTCGATACGCCGGCGCTGTCGGTAGTCGGTCGAGCGCTCGACGGGGACGCGCCCGACGGCGTCGATCATCTCGACGTACTCGTCGAACGAGCGGACCTCGCCAAACTCCCCGCCCGCCCGCTTGGTTATCTCCTCGCTGAGGATGGTACCCATGAAGTCGTCCGCACCGCAGGAGAGCATCTTCAGCCCCTGTTCGTCGCCGTACTTCACCCACGACGACTGCACGTGGTCGACGTTGTCGAGGAAGAGCCGGGAGACGGCGATCAGCAGTTCGTCCTCGTGGGTGGTCGCGCCGCCCGAGACCATCCCCTCCTCGTAGAGCGGCGTCTCCTGGTGGACGAACGAGAGCGGGACGAACTCCGTGATCGCGCCCGTCCGGTCCTGCAGTTCGCGGATCCGTTTCAGGTGCATCACGCGGTGCTGCTCGTTCTCGACGTGGCCGTACATGATCGTCGCGGTCACGTCGAGGCCGACGGTCGCGGCGGCCGCCAATCGAGACCCGCCTCTTTCAGCCGGCCGTACACCTCCTCGTAGGACCAGTCGGTGCCGCGGCGACCGTGGTAGGCCTCCTCGGGCGTCATCGAGTGGACGTGGACGCCGTCGACGCTCATCGCCTCGATCTGCTCGCAGTAGGTGCCCGGGTCGACGTCGTACTCCGCGGGCGGACGGTAGTTCAGGTCGCCCCGGTCGCTCGACTCGAGGAGTTCGCGGTGTGCCTCGTCGAGCGCGAACGCGGGGTGGAGCCCGGAGACCGACGTGACCTCGTAGATGCCGCGCTCGATGGCCTTGCGGACGACCTCTCTGGACTCCTGGGGCCGCTTCGTGAACCCGCCGTAGTCCGCGTCGTTGGCGCTGCGGAACTGCTCGGAGCGGTCCTTGAAGTTGCAGAAGAGACAGCCGGTGTTGCAGGCGGTCGTGACGTTGTTGTTGAGGTTGGCGACGAAGGTCACCTCGTCGCCGACCACCGCTTCACGGCGGCGGTCGGCCGCTTCGAGGACGAGTTCCTTGCGCTCGCGGTCGATTCCAGCACTTCGGGTCCCGGTCGTCAGCAGTTCGACGCCGTCGGCGACCGTCAGGCGCTCGCCAGCGCGGGCCCTGTCCAGCGCGTTCTCGAACGACTGGTCGGTCTCGGGGACGTGCTCGAACCCGAACTCCCCACGGGGGACGTTCGCCCGCGGGTCGACGGCGTCTGTCATTGCCGACACCAGAGTGGCCAGCGTCATAAGCGGCCGGGAAGCGGCCGATGCGCCCGCTGTTCGCGACGCCGCCGTCGCCGTGTGCCGGAGCGAGCACTGGTCTCTCGTCCCGGATAGTCAGCCGCCGGCGTCCGGCAGAACCGACACGACCCCGGTGAGCGTGTCCAGCACCACCCACGCGACGAACAGCGCGTACGCGACCAGTAGCGCGACCGATTCGCCCGTCGAGAGCGCCAGATCCGTACGGAGGGCGGTGAAGAGCAACACCGTCGCGAGCGTGAGGACCGCGAACATCGGCACGGCCAGCGCGAATTCGAACGACCAGGTCCCGACGACGAGCACGCCGACGGGAATCGCCACGAGCAGGTCGAATGTGTTCGAGCCGAGCACGTTCGCCAGCGAGGCCACCCCGCGGTCGTCGCGGGCGGCGCGGACACTCACGAGCGCGTCGGGCAGACTCGTCGCTCCCGCGGCGACGGTCACACCCATGACGAACTCGTCGACCCCGGCGGCAAGCCCGATCGTCTCGACCGCCCCCACGAGTTCGTGGACGGCGACGAGGATGACGGCCAGTCCCGCGAGCAGGAACGCCCACTGTCGTCGAGCGTCGACGCCCACGCCGGCCTCGGGGTCGGCGACGTGGTCGGCCGTGTCCTGGGCCTGGATGAACAGGTAGAGGCCGTAGAGCCCGAGCGGGAGGAGCGCGAGCGGTCGCGTCAGTTCGCCGGAGATCTGTCCGGTGTTGGCGACCGGATAGTGGATGACCGCCATCGCGAAGACGATCACGAGCGCCGAGACGGCGAGCATGTAAAACTGCGCCTCCTTGTAGACGAGCGTCCGACTCGCCTCGACGTCGCCGTCCGTCGAGAGCCCGGCCACCGCGGGGATCACGAGGACGTTGAAGATCGCCGACCCGACGACCGTGCCGGTCCCGATCCCGAGCGACCCGCCGAGCGCCGAGACCACGACGGTCGCGAGTTCGGGGAAGCTCGACCCCACCGCGGCGACGACCGACCCCTGGACCACCTGCGGGAGGCCGTAGTGCGCCGAGAGCCGTTCGCTGGCGCGTTCGAGCCACGTGCTCCCCAGCCAGACGGCGACGGTCGTAACGAGGACGATACCGGTCGCCAGCGGCACGAACGCGGCCATCACGATGCACTCCCGCGAGGCGACGGAATAGGCGTTTGGATCGGCGGCGAGTGAGAAACGCCTTTGACTCGGGCGACAGAGCCTTCGACAATGACCTCTGTCAAGGAGTTCCGGGTGGAGACGCCGGCGACGGCCGACGACCTCGGCCGCGGCGCGTTCGTCTTTACCGACGACTACTCGGTGTTCGATTGGGGGAAGATGCCCGACGAGATCCCCGATAAGGGAGCCTCGCTCTGTACGATGGGCGCGTTCAATTTCGAACTGCTCGAACGCGAGGGCGTCCCCACCCACTACGAGGGCGTCACGACCGACGCGACCGACGGCGCGGTCTCGCTCGACGAGACCCTCGATTCGGGCGAGACACCCCGCGAGATGAGTATCGAACTCACGCAGGTGCCCGACCTCCCCTTCGAGGGCGATACGGCTGACGACCCGAGCGGCTACGACTACGACGCCTACCACGCCGAGGCGGCCGAGAACTACCTCGTCCCGTTGGAGATCGTCTTTCGCAACCGCGTCCCGGTCGGCTCCTCGCTCCGCAACCGTACCGACCCGGCGGACCACGGGCTCGCAATCGACGAGTGGCCCGACGAGACCGTCGACCTCGACGACCCGGTCGTCGAGTTCTCCACGAAGTACGAGGAACAGGACCGCTATCTCGCCCGCGAGGAGGCGGACCGCATCGCCGGCGCCGCGAGCGTCGACGACCTCGAATCAGTGGCTCGCGAGGTCAACCGACTGGTTACCGAACGCGCCGACCACGCCGGACTCACGCACGAAGACGGCAAGGTCGAGTGTCTCTACTACGGCGGCGAGGTCCGCGTCGCCGACGTCGTCGGTACCTTCGACGAGAACCGCTTCTCCCACGGCGACCAGCAGGTCTCGAAGGAGGTCGTCCGCCAGCACCACAAACACACCCAGCCCGAGTGGGTCGAGGCTGTCGCCGAAGCCAAGCGCGAGGCCGACGAGCGCGGCGTCGCCGACTGGAAGTCGCTCTGCGACCGCCAGCCGGACCCGCTCGACGACGGCGTGGTCGCCGTTGCCCGCGACCTCTACTGCGCCGGCACGAACGCCTACGTCGGCCACGACGCCTTCGACGCCCCGTCGCTCGGCGAGGCCGTCGAGGCCGTCCGAGACCTCTGAAGCCGGTGACTGGGACCGACCGTTCGACGGGCGGCGACGCCACACAGACACGGCGGACAGTGGCACCTCCGGAGACCGACGACAGGTTCGCCGTCCCGCTGCGCGGCGTCGGGGTCGACGCGGAGACGCGGTGTGCCCACTACGATACCGTTCGCGACGTTGTCGCGCTCCGATTTCCCTGCTGTGACGCCTACTTCCCCTGTTTTCGCTGCCACGACGCGGTGACCGACCACGACTCGGAGCGGGTCCCCAGAGGGGCGTTCGACGAGCCCGCGGTCATCTGTGGCCTCTGCGGAACGACCTTCTCCGTCCGGACGTACCTCGACCGCGAGGACACCTGCCCGGACTGCGACGGGTCGTTCAACCCCGGCTGTCGACGCCACCACGACCGATACTTCGACGCTGACCCGTGACGGCCTCCGGTACCCGGCGAAACTTCAAGTGTGATTCCGCGACCAACGCCGGTGTGACCTGACCGAAGCCCCGGGACGGCCCGCGAGTGCGCGACACGCCCGTCCCGGCAGTAGCGCGGAGAGCAGCCGACAGTGTCGCCTGTTTGCCCCGTTAGTCGCCTGCTTCTGCTTCGGCTTCGTCGTCGGCCGTCTCGTCGCTCCCGCTCCCGTCCGTTTTCGCGGAGCGTCTCCCCCTTGACGATCATCTCGGAGGTGTCGACTCGCATGGTCATGCGGAAGACGCCCTCGCGGACGGCCTGGTCGAGGTCCTCGATATTGATGCTGCGCTCGAAGAGCATCGAGGTGACCTCCGCGATGAGCCCGTGTTGTCGACGCCGCGACGACCTCGGTCAACTCGCGAGTTATCGCGACCACCTCGGCCGGGGTCGACCCGGCGAGCGCGTGCGTGAACGGACAGTCGTCGACTATCCTGAGGTCCCTGTGCGTCTAAAGCCTTCTCGTCCGGGACGCACCGACGGCCGATTCTCAGTCGTGAATCCCGCACGCGGAGAATTATAACGGTGGAGTCGAAATGGAAGTCAGAGACGCCTATGCGCGAACTGACTGTGTTGTATGTCGACGCCGACGACTCCGAGCGCACCGCGACGCGCGACGCGCTCGTCGCCGACGATGCGATATCAGTCGTTGACGCGACGTCGGTCGCGACGGCGAGCGACGCCATCGACCGCGAACGGGTCGACTGCGTCGTCACGGAGTACGACCTCCCGGACGGGACGGGTCTCGACGTCGCGGCTCGGCTCAGAGAGACTGCGCCCGACACCCCCTGTATCCTGTTCACGAACGCGTCGCCGAACCTGATCGACACCGGCCACCACGAGGATGTCGTCGTCGAGTATCTACCGCGAGACATGCCGGACACGCGCGAATCGCTCGTTCGACTGGTCGGGAACGTCGTGACCGAACGGTCACAGGTCGGCTATCCGCTTCCCACGAAGGAGGACGAGCGCCTCGCCGCGCTCGAACAGTACGACCGACCGGGGACGGCCGCCGCCGACGCCTTCGACCGTCTGACGACGCTCGCCCGCTCGTACTTCGGAGTGGACGTCGCGTTCGCCGGCCTGGTCGACGCACACGAGGAGCGCTTCCTCGCCTGTGCGGGGGCCGACTGGGAGACACTCACTCGCGAGGACTCGGCATGCACGCATACGCTCCTCGAAGACGACATGCTGGTCGTCGACGACACGCACACCGACGAGCGTTTCGAGGACAACGACCGCCTCGACGAACTCGACATCCGGGCTTACGCCGGGGTCCCGCTGGAGACGCCCCGCGGCGCGACCGTCGGTGCGTTCTGTCTAACATACGACGAGCCGCGCGCGTTCAGTGACGAGGACCTCACTGACCTCCGCCTGTTCGCCGCGGAGGCGATGGACCAGCTCGAACTGCGCCGCCGCCTGAACGAACGGTCGGACGACCCCGAGACCGAGGCGACAGACGGAGGGACGACGCGATGAGCGTTCAGAAACCGACGTACTCGTTCGGCGACCTCCCGCTCGAAGCCGTCGAGACCGGGACGAACATCCTGGTGACCGGCCCGGCGCTCGGCGGGATCCGCGACCTCGTCATGCGGATGCTCCTCCGGCGCCACGCCCGCGAGGGAGCGCTGTTCATCGCCGCTGACGTGAACGGCCGGGAGGCGCTCTCGGACTACGAAACGCTCGGTGGCAAGGTCGACATCGCCCGGATGGGCGCCGTCGACTGCACCGAAGACGGCGTCGACGACGGGTCGTGTAACGTCCACGCCGTCGGCAGCCCGGCCGACCTGACCGGGGTCGGTATCGAGTTCTCGTCGCTGTACGAGCGCATCCACGCCAACGGCGCCGCGCGCGTCCGAACGGGTGTCTACACGCTCTCGCCGTTCGTCGTCTACGCCCCCGTGAAGTCCGTGTTCCGCTTCGTCCACACGCTCACCGGCCGCATCCGCACCGCCGACGGTCTCAGCGTCTGCGCTATCGATCCCAGTGCCGTCGACGACAAGACGGTCGCGTCGATCTCGCAGGCGTTCGACGGAAAGGTCGAACTCCGGGAGGCCGGCGGACAGAAGGCGATCCGCGCCCGCGGACTCGCCGACCAGCCCGACGGCTGGCTGCCGATCACCCTCGACAGCTGAGGGCCGGTCGGCCTCGCGGAGCGACCGGAGCGAGTCAAAACCGTTTTCTCCCGGCGTCACCGCCACCCACCTGATGACCGCTTACACCGCGACGGTCGAGGTCCGCCTCAAACACGGCGTCCTCGACCCCGAGGCGGAGACGACCGGCCGCGCGCTCGAACGGCTCGGCTTCGAGCTCGAGGACCTGCGAGCCGCCGACCGCTTCGAGGTCGACCTGGAGGCCGACTCAGCCGACGACGCCGCGGAGCGCGCCGGCGAGATGGCAGAGCGGCTGCTCGCCAACCCGACCATCCACGACTACGAGGTCTCCGTCGAGGAACGATGACTGTCGCCGTCTCACCGACGCCGACGCGCTGCTCGCACACCGGGAGGTGCTCGCTGTGACCGTCGCTGTCGTCCAGTTCGGCGGGAGCAACTGCGACCGCGACACCGTCCGGGCGCTCGCCCATCTCGGCGTCGACGCCGAACTCGTCTGGCACGAGGACGGCCTCCCCGACGACACCTCGGGGGTCGTCCTCCCCGGCGGCTTCTCCTACGGCGACTACCTCCGCGCCGGCGCGATGGCCGCACGCTCCCCTATCGTGGACGAGGTCCGCGACGCCGCCGACGCCGGGACGCCCGTTCTCGGCATCTGCAACGGCGCGCAGATCGGCTGTGAGTCCTCGCTCACGCCCGGCGCGTTCACGACCAACGAGAGCGCCCGCTTCCAGTGCGAACGCGTCACTCTCCGCGTCGAGAACGCCGACACCCCGTGGACCGACCACTTCGAGGAAGGCGAACTCGTCGAGTTCCCCATCGCCCACGGCGAGGGTCGCTACGAGATCGACGACGACCGTCTCGACGAACTCGAAGCCGAGGACCGCGTCCTCTTCCGTTACTGCGACGAGGACGGCGAGGTCACGTCCGAGGCCAATCCCAACGGCTCGAAACACAGCGTCGCCGGCGTCCTCGGCGAGCGCGACTCCGTCGCCGTCCTGATGCCCCACCCCGAGCGCGTCACCCTGCCCGACATCGGGCACACCGACGGTCAGGGCGTCCTCCGCGCGTTCAGCGAGTGAGACCGTTCTGACTGTCTCTCCCCGTTGTATCTTCTACTTGGCGCGCGCTGTCGCGAGCCTCGTCTCGCGACGAGAGACGTGCGAGGGATGAGTGAGGGAGCGAAGCGACCGAACGAATCGGCCGGGGAGGCGTGTGGTTCGGTGCTGCTGTCCCTGTGAGCGGAGCGAGTTTCCTGGCGGACTGAAAGGGCGAGACCCGATCGCGGCGAACGGAGTGAGCGGAGTCGTCTGAGCAGGCACTATCCGAACGAAGTGAGGATATCCTGCTCAGTCAGTGTTGTCCGCGATCGAGACTCCTGTGAGAGAGCGGGTCGAGACTGTTCGACGGAACGCGGTCGGCTGACCGCAGACAGAAGTTACCACTCCGTGAACTCACGTCCTCGGCCCAGTCCTCGCCTCGCAACTCCGTCGCGAACTCGTACACTCGCCCGGTGTAGTCGGGATTGAACACGTCTTCGGGTAACTCGTCCAGCCAGCGGGCGTCGGTGATCGCCTCGTCGGCGTCGCCCAGGTCACGCGTCGTGTCGACCGCCGGATCGGTCGCCCGCGCCAGGAAGTGGACGAAACGCATCTCGGTCTGCCTGTCGCCGTCGACGACGACGCTCTCGTCGACTCCGACCGGTCGCACCGGGTCGATCCCGACGCCCGTCTCCTCGGCTACCTCGCGGACGGCGGCGTCGGAGAGCGGCTCTCCCGGCTCGACGGCACCACCGGGGAGCGTCCACTCGGTCCGGTAGGCCTCGTTGCGGATCGCCAGCACTCGCCCCTCGCCGTCGAAGGCGACGCCCGCGACGCCCCAGCCGGACCGGAACACCTCCGTCTCGCGGAGTTCGTCGAATCGGTCGGGGTCGACCTCGTGGCGGTCCGAGTTGACGACCAGGTCATCGTAGCGCTCGCGGGGGTCTGTCTGCTCCATGCGTCGGCGCACTGCCCGCGCCACAGTATCCCCAGTGGAACGCGAGCAGAGACCAGAACAGTCAACTACCCGATGGCCGACGTGCCGACCGACATGGTCTCCCAGGCAGTACAGGTCGACGGGTTACGGAAGCACTACGGTGACGTACAGGCCCTCCAGGGGCTCTCCTTCGAGGTTCGGTCGGACGAGATATTCGGACTGGTCGGGCCGAACGGCGCGGGGAAGACGACGACGCTCCGGACGCTCGCGACGCTCCTGAACAAGGACGACGGGACGGTGACCGTCGCCGGGTCGGACGTCGACGGCGATCCCGACGCGGTTCGGCGGGCGATCCGATACCTCCCGGAGGACGCCGGTGCCTACGAGTCGATGAGCGGTCGCCAGTTTCTCGAGTTCGTCGCTGACTTCTACGTCCAGGGGTCGGAGGCGGCGTCGATGGTCGAACGCGGCGTCGAGATCGCCGACCTCGGCGACCGGATCGACGACGACACGAAGGCCTACAGCAAGGGGATGACGCGGAAACTCCTCATCGGGAGCGCGCTGATGACCGACCCGGCGCTCGCGATCCTCGACGAACCGACCTCGGGGCTGGACGTGCAAAACAGCAAAGTCGTCCGGGAAGTCGTCAAGGAGTTCCCCGACGCGGACCGGTCGATCCTCCTCTCCAGTCACGACATGCTCGAAGTCGAATACCTCTGTGACCGGGTCGGCCTTCTCAGCGACGGCGGCATCGTCACTAGCGGTTCGCCCGAGGAACTGATGGCAGAGTCCGACGCCGAGAACCTGGAGGACGTGTTTCTGGAGGTCGTGGCCTGAGATGCGCCCGTTCGTGCGACTCGTCTGGAAGGAAGCCCGGGAACTCCTGCGACCGCGCTACATCCTCCCGATCCTCCTCCTCCCGCTCATCTTCGTCGGGATGGGGCAGGGCTTCTCCGGCGTCGAGGCGCAACTGGGGCAGGAACCGACGGTGAGCGTCGTCGACCGCGACGGCGGCGAGTACGGCGACGTGGTCGTCGAGACGCTCGAGAGCCGGTCGACCCTCGCCTACCGGTCGACGGACGGGTCGGTCCAGACGGCGCTCAACGAGACCAGCGCCGCCGGAGGGAACGCGGTGATAGCGATCCCCGGCAACTTCACCGAACGGATCGAGTCCGGCGAACGCGGGCGAGTCCACCTCTACACGACCGTCGAGAGCGTCAGCATCGTCGGGATCGCTTCTTCGGCACAGGTCGAGGAGCTGCTCTCCGCGTCGGCTCACAACGTGACCGTCGCCGTCACCGGGGCGAGCGAGGCCCAGCTCGACCCGATCGAGCGCGACCATACCACCTACGTCAAGGGCCGCCAGCTCGACGCTCCGCCCGGCGTCGTCTCGACCGCCTTCACCTCGCAGTTCATCTTCGTCCCCGTGATCATCATGCTCGCCATCGTCTTCTCCGGGCAGATGGTGATGAACTCGATGGCGAGCGAGACCGAGCACAAGACGCTCGAGACGCTGCTGGCAATGCCGGTCGAGCGACGGTCGATCGTCGCCGCGAAGCTCGTCGGCGGCTCCATCGTCGGCCTCGTCGCGACCGCGCTCTACACCGCCGGGATCGCCTTCAGCAACCTCTCGGTCGGCGAAGTCGGCGGGAGCAGCGCGCTCACGCTCGGCGCAGGCGACTACCTCCTGATCGGCGTCTCCCTGTTTTTCACACTCGTCGGCACGCTCGCGCTCGCGCTGTGTCTCGGCCTGTTCGCCGACAGCCAGCAGGGCGCGCAGATGCTGCTGCTGCCGCTCTCCGGGCTGGCGATCGTCCCGATGTTCGCGACGATGTTCACCGACGTCGACGTGCTCGGGGTCGGTACCAAGGCACTCCTGCTCGCGATCCCGTTCACGCACCCGATCATCGCCCCGAAGCGGCTGCTCTTCGACAACACGGGCCTCGTGCTGGCCGGCATCGGCTACGAGATCTGCTTCGCGCTCGCGGCGGTGTGGCTCGCGGTGAAACTCTTCGAGTCCGACCGCCCGATCACCGGCAACGCCGGCTGGCTCGACCGCCTCCTCCGGCTCGTCTAGCAGTAATGAAATATTCCTACTGATACTGCCGGCTGTACGTCTGTCACGAATTTCGCCGCCTCGGGGCGGCGAATATCTTCACGAAGTTACAGCCGGCAGTATGAACAAGCGGCGGTGGATGCTGTTAGAGTGTTCATTCTGCGACGAACCCCATTTGAGGAATGAAAGAGCGAATGAACCCAGCAGACAAACTGGGAGATGAGTAGACGTCTGTGATGTTATAGAGACCGTTTTCTACTAGAATGAAATGCAAAGCGCCACTTGTGTATTTCACTCTGAATGACATTAGGCGTTGCTGTATTCCAAACTGCTGAGCTC
>PXSD01000021.1 GCA_003023165.1 Halobacteriales archaeon QS_9_67_15
AGCGCGTCGCGCGAGGAGAGTATGTGCTCGCCGTCGAACTCGAAGCCCGGCACCTCGATGGGCCGCGAGCCCGTCGAGACGACCGCGTGTCCGAACTCGATGGTCTCCGAGCCCTGGCCTTCGCCGCCGTGGACGATGCGGGCCTTGTCGTCGCCGGCGAACTCCGCGCGGCCCTCGACGAGGTTGACGCCGGCGGCCTTGCAGAGCTTCTCGACGCCGCCGGTGAGCCGGTCGACGACGCCGTCCTTCCACTCCACCATCCCCTGCAGGTCGACGGCGGGGTCAGCGTAGATGCCCATCTCCTCGGCGTGGCCGGCGTCGTGGGCGACGTCCGTCGCGGAGATCATCGCCTTCGACGGGATACAGCCGTAGTTCAGGCAGGTCCCCCCGTAGGCGTCCTTCTCGACGAGCGTGACGTCGAGGTCGAGCTGTCCGGCGCGGATGGCGGCGACGTAGCCGCCCGGCCCCGCGCCGATGACCAGTACGTCGGTTCCCGTGGTGACGTCTCCGACGACCATATAGTTCGACGGTGGACCGCCGTGCGGTTAAAACTGCAGGGGCGGCGAGACCGCCCGCGTCTGCCACCGCCGCGCTCCCGGCGAGACCGTGCGGACGGCTGCACGGCCGTTCGGTTCTCACGGTCGGACCGCCGGTTCTCACGAATGACGTTGGCAACGCAAGGGTCTTATACAGGAATCGTGAGACGAAAATGAGGACGGACGAACGTACATGAATCGGAACCACGCAGACGACACGGACGATACGTCGGAGGACCGGATCCTCCAGCGCGTGCTGAGCGACTCGGCCTACGACCGCGTGCGGACCGAACGCTTCTCTCACTTCAAACAGCCCGTTCCGAAGAAGCTCGGCGTGCAGTGCGCGCTCATCGGCGCGCTCGCGCTCACGCTCCCGCTGTACGGGCTCTTCCCGTCCGGGACGGCGGCGTACCTCCCGACCGTCGCCCCCTCGACCGCGTCGCCGATAGTCCTCCTGATGGGACTGTTCGCGCTCGCGACCCAACTCGGGACGGCGTCGCTGCTGGTCGGCGTCGCCCTCTACCGGGTCCGCCACGAACCGCTCACCGAGGACCAGGCGGTCAGTCTGTTCACGACCGAGACGTTCGCGACCTATCTCGGCTTCGGGACCGGCGGTCTCGCGACGGTCGTCCTGCTCTCGCTGTTCGCGCTCGGGCTCGGCGGCGAGTCGACGCTCGGCGCGTACGTCGCCGCGATGGACGGGACGAACCCCTTCCGGACGAGCGGGCTCGGCGTCACCGTCGAGACGTTCGCGACGGTCGCGCTCGCCGGCGCGCTCGCCGTCTACGTCGCACGTGGCTACGTCACCACTCGACTCGCGTCGCTCTACTGACCGTCCGAGTGCTCCTCCGAACTCGGCAGCTCGGAGTCGCTACTCCAGCAGGAGCAGCGACGGGTCTTCGAGGTACTCCATCAGCGTGTTGACGAACCGCCCGGCGTCGGCCCCGTCGATGACCCGGTGGTCGATCGACAGCGAGAGCGTCAGCACGTCCCGCGCGACGACCTCGTGGCTCGCGGTTTCACCGCTCACGGGTCGCTCCGCTCCCCGCTCGCTTCGAGGGCTCCCGCTGGTCGCCCTCGCATCGCTCGCCCGTTCCGAGGCGCTACGCGCCTCGCGCTCCACCACCATGGGCCGTTTCTCGATAGCGCCCAGCCCCAGGATCGCCGTCTCGGGGTAGTTGATGATCGGCGTGGCGTACTCGCCGCCGATGGTGCCGAAGTTGGTGATCGTGAACGTGCCGTCCTGCATCTCCTCGCGGGCGATCGAGCGCTCGCGGGCCTTCGAGACGAGTTCGTTCGCCTCCGAGGCCAACTGCAGGAGGCCCTTGTCGTCCACGTCTTTCACGACCGGGACCATCAGGCCCGCGTCCGTCGCGGTCGCGACGCCGACGTTGTGGTCGTCCTTGAAGACGATCTCGTCGTTCTCCTCGTCAAGCTGCGTGTTGATGATGGGATGGTCCGACAGCGCGGCGGAAACCGCCTTCATCACGAAGGGCATGTAGGTGAGCTTCACGCCGCGCTCCTCGGCGCGCGCCTTGAGCTTCTCGCGGAGGTCGACCAGCGCCGTCGCGTCGACCTTGTCGTGGTGAGTGACGTGGGGCGCGGTGAACTTCGACCGCTCCATCGCCTGTCCGATGGTCTTGCGGACGCCGCGGTAGGGCTCTCTCCGCTCGCCCGCCCCGGCCTCGACGCCGGTGTCGGCGGTCCCAGCACCGCCGGTGCTCCCGCCCGCTCGTGCCTCGGGGCCTGCCTCTGCTTCGCCAGCGCCTTCGGACGCCGCGAGCGCCTCGGCGTCGGCGGCCTGAGCCTGTTTCTGGGCCTCCGCGTACTCGCGGACGGCGCCCTCGTCGACGAACGGTTTGCCGTCGCGCATCTCGTCGGTCGGGACGTCGTCGATGTCGACGCCGACCTCCTCGGCGACCTTCCGGGTGGCCGGCGCGGCCAGCGTCCGGTCGCGACCGGCCGCCTCGACGGCCTGTGCGCTCCCCGCCGTCGCGCCCGGCTGACCGCTGTCGCCGTCGTCGATGCGCGAGATGGCGGACTTGAGCTGTTTGCCGTCGCCACTGCTCTCGTCGCCGCCGCCGCTCCCGTCGCTGCCTTCGGCGGCGGTGCGAACGTCGGCCTCGGTGACGCGACCGCCGGGACCGGAGCCGTCGACGGCTGCGATGTCGACGCCCAGCTCCCGCGCGAGGCGTCGGGCGCTCGGTGCGGCGAACACGCGGCCGCCCTGGCCGTTCACCGACGAATCGGCTGTCTCGGCCGCCGCCTCGCCGCTCTCGTCGGCGACCGCCCGCTCGGAGCCGCCGACCGCCGCCGAGTCGTCCGAGGCCGCCTCGGTCTCCGTCTCGGCCGTGGCGTCCTGCTCGCCCCCTTCGCTTGCTCGCGGCTTCTCGCCGCTGTCTCGCGGCTGCGCCGCTCGACTGTCCGCGGAGCTTTGCTCCACATCGAAGGTGATGATGACCGTCCCGACGGGAACCATCTCGCCGGGTTCGGCGAGCAGCTCTCGGACTGTGCCGTCGACCGGCGAGGGAACGTCGACGACGGCCTTGTCGGTCTCCACCTCGGCGACGACCTGGTCTTCGCTGACGGTGTCGCCGGGTTCGACGCGCCACTCCAGCAGTTCCCCCTCTGCGACGCCCTCTCCCACGTCTGGGAGTTTGAACTCGCGGACCATATCTCAGAACTCGACGGCGTCCCTGATGCCGTCTTCGATGCGTTCGGGTTCGGGGAGATAGTAGTCTTCCAGCGCGTACAGCGGGTAGGGCACGTCGAAGCCGGCGATCCGCTCGACCGGCGCTTCCTGGTACAGCAGCGCCTCCTCCTGGATGGTCGCGGTGATCTCGCCGGCGAGCCCGCCGGTCTTGGGTGCCTCGTGGACGACGGCCGCTCGGCCGGTCTTCTTGAACGATTCGACGACGGTCTCCTCGTCCAGCGGCGAGAGCGTCCGCAGGTCGACGACCTCGACGTCGATCTCGCCGTCTAAGCTCTCCGCGGCCTCCATCGTCGGGCGGGTCATCGCGCCCCACGTGAACACGGAGATGTCCGACCCTTCGCGCCGGACCGCGGCCTCGCCGAGCGGGACCGTGTACTCGTCTTCGGGGACGTCCTCGCGGAACGCCCGGTAGATGAGTTTGGGTTCGAGGAACATCACCGGGTCCGGGTCCCGAATCGCAGACGCGAGCAGTCCCTTCGTGTCGTAGGGCGTGCTCGGGATCACCACTTTCAGGCCGGGTTCGTGGACGAAGAAGGCCTCCTTGGACTCGGAGTGGTGCTCCGGGGCGCGGATGCCCCCGCCGTAGGGCGCCCGGACGACGAGCGGGCAGGTGAACTCGCCGCGCGAGCGCGTCCGCAGCCGCGCCGCGTGCGAGACGATCTGGTCGAACGCGGGGTAGATGAACCCCATGAACTGGATCTCCGGCACGGGGCGCATGCCGTAGGCGGCCATCCCGATGGCGGTCCCGACGATGCCCGATTCGGCGAGGGGCGTGTCGACGACGCGGTCGTCGCCGAACTCGTCGATGAGGCCCTCGGTGGCGCGGAAGACGCCGCCGTTCTCGCCGACGTCCTCGCCCATGACGATGACGTCGTCGTCGCGGGCCATCTCGGTCTGGAGGCCGTCGCGGACGGCCTGTACCAGCGTCAGACTCTGCGTCTCGCCGCTCACTTCCGCCGTGTCGGTCTCGGTGGTCTGGCTCATTCTAGTAGTGCCTCGTCGCCGTGTCGGTCGCGCAGTCGCTGCAGGTAGTCCAGCTGTTCGTCCAGTCGCTCCGGCATCCCCTCGTAGACGTGTGCGAACAGCTCCGAGGGGTCCGGTCGCTTGACCGCCTCCGCCGCGGTGATGGCGTCGGCCACCGCGTCCTCGATGTCGGACTGGATGGCGTCGACCCGCTCGTCGTCCAGGACTCCCCGGTCGCGGAGGAACCGCTCCATCCGCGGGATCGGGTCCTTGGCCCGCCACTTCTCGACCTCCTCCTCGTCGCGGTACACCGAGGGGTCGTCGGCGGTGGTGTGGGCGCCGTAGCGGTACTGGACGGCCTCGATCAGCGTCGGCCGCAACTCGTCGGGGTTGGGGTGTTTGGCCTTCTCGACGGCGGCCTTCGTCACCTGGTACACCGCCAGCGGGTCCATCCCGTCGACCTGGACGCCCTCGAAGCCGTACGCGTCGGCCTTCTGGGCGAGCGTCGCGCTCCGAGTCTGGCGCTCGCGAGGGACCGAGATGGCCCACTGGTTGTTGTTGCAGACGAACACCGCCGGCACGTCGAACACGCCCGCGAAGTTCAGCCCCTCGTGGAAGTCCCCTTCCGAGGTCGCACCGTCACCGAAGTAACAGAGGAAGGCCTTGTTCTCGTCTCTGAGCTTCGAGGCCCACGCCGCCCCCGTCGCGTGCGGGATCTGCGTGGCGATGGGGACCGCGACCGAGAAGATGTTCTCGTCGTCGCGGACGTTGCCCTCCTCGTGGCCCATCCAGTACAGCAGGGTCTGTTTCAGTGACAGACCCTTGTGGAGCATCGCGGCGTGTTCCCGGTAGCTCGGGAACAACCAGTCGTCGTCGGCGAGCCTCACCGCCCGCTGGTCGAAGTGCCGGGCCAGCTTCATCTCCCGATACATCTCGACGAACCGCTCCTCAGGGAGTTCGGGGACGGTCGCTCCCTCCCGTACCTCCCCGTCGTCTGTCAGGACCTGTACCCGGTCCTCCGGGTCGCGCTGTAAAGTGCTCATAGAATTCTCCTCCTCCGAAGCATACCGGAACCAAGCAGGGGCGTCGGCTTAAGGATTACCGTAAATAGCTTGCGTTCGCGACCGAACTTGCGACCTCGGAACGCCGAACGTCCACGACGCGCCGATATCTGTCCCATAACAGGCGTTTACGAGAGCTATTTCTGAACGTTCGTAGTCACGAACACCACTGTTCGGAACCACCTCGCCGACTCGCGCCGCCCTCGCGCAGAAGCGATTCGAGTAGATCTCTCGCCAGCCGCTGAGAGTCACGTCCCAGACGAGAGCAGTGACGGCGTGGGACCGCCGGGGTTGGATGTATGACGGGCTACCTCTCGCCGTCGGTTCGCTCCCAGAGCGGCTTAATCGCCGTCTCTCCCGGGAGCCGGGGTCGTCGGAGGCGCTGTGGATACATAGCTCGCAATAGCGGGCGGGTCCGCTGTAGAGTCGTATATCCCGATCATAGCAAGCGCCTACAGGAGAGACCCGAAACTGACGGACAAGGCCGCCGCCAGTTCCCGTCTGTGGCGGCTCGTGAAACGCATGCCAGGACATACCACAACCCGATCGGAGGAGTCGGTCTACGAGTCCTACGTCCTCGATGTCCGGATCGTCGAGTGTCGACCGGCCGACGCCGGTGAGCCCCGGTACCGGTTCGAAGGGCCCGAACACAGGGACGTCACGTTCGAAGACCCGGAGACTGCGACGCTGTACGCCGACGTTTACTTCGCGGTCAACGGGTTCGTCGAGGCCGAAACGGGCGACCGTGGGATTCCGCCGGAGATAGTCATGGCCGGAAAGGACGCGCTCGCGGCGTACATGTCTATCCAGACGTCGGTCAGGTGGACCGCGTCGTTCTACGGGGCGGAACCGCAACGCATCGAGCGATACATCTCCTCGGTCCGTGCGCAGGCCGACCGGCTCCGGGAACAGGCCCGCCGCGAACACACCGAGTGACCGGTCGTAGCGAGCACCGGCGGTCGCCCGGGCCGGCCGGCGAGTCCGGTATCCGCTCGAACTGTCCCACCGCGCCACAGCACGGGTAGCCCAGTGTGCGGCAGTCACCGTGTCGACCAGAAAAGTCGCTGAACCCCGTTCTCGGGGTCCGACGCGGCCATGACATCTCTCAGGATACCGTCCTGTATGAGAGTGTATCGCTATTGATCGGTATGTGGCGGCCACAGGTCGATAGAGAGTTCATATAACCGCTTAAGAGTAGATATTCCCCAGCGCCACGTGTATGCCCGAGTTTACGAGGCGAAAACTGCTGTCTAGCACAGCGGCGGCAGCGGCCCTCGGCGTGACCGGTACTGGGACAGTCGGCGCAGACGACGGTACGGAACCGTGGGTGGACGGGAGCGTGGACCTGTTCGCTACCACTGCGCTCGGCGCGGAGGTGACGGGACCGTTCGTCTTCGAGACGAACGAACTCCTGTTCAGCCTCCAACACCCCAGTTCGGACAACCCCGATCCCTACAGCAGGGGCGCGATCGGAATCGTCGAGAACCACCAGTTCGATATGGACGGTCAAAACACGGACTTCGGCGTGCTCTCGATTCCGGACACCGACCAGCAGCAGAGCCAGGTCCGTACCGCCGAGGGCGAGTACACGATCCTCGCACACGGGCGCGACGCCATCGACGGCGGGGACGCGGCGCTCGGCGTCCCGCAGACCCCTGACGGCGAGGCTGTCGACCAGTTCGCGGGGTCGCGCTACTCCGAACTGGGCAACGACCCAGACATGAACCAGTTCGTCGCCACGAACGACGAGGGAACGGAGGGGCACCTGTTCACCAACTTCGAGCAGAGCCCCGGCGATGTGACGCGTATCCCGATCAGCCGCGACGCCGACGGCTGGGCGGCAGACCTGGAGAACGCGATCAACCTCTCGAGTCTGGACGCCTGGCGCGAGATGGGCGGCACCCGGATCGACTGCGGCGGCGACCTCAGCCCGTGGGGGACGCCCATGCCGGCCGAAGAGGAGTACTCCCACACGCTCACCACTGGGACGACGAGCGTCAGCGACATGGTCGACGCCGGCACCGGGGTCGGGATGCGCGGCGCCGGTCATTTCTTCAATCGGCCGAACCCGGCCGACATCCAGAGCGCCGTCGACTCCCTCTACGGGGACGAGGCGTGGTACGTCCAGGGCTACTGGGCGTTGACTGGCGTCGAACTGCTGGCGTACTACCTCGGGGCCGAGCCGTTCGACCAGAGCGACGACGGCAACAACAGGGAGCCGATCGGAGCGAACTTCCCGAACAAGTACCGCTACGGATACCTCCTCGACATCCGCGAACCGACCGCCGAGACGCCCGAACCGATGAAATACTGGGTCATGGGTCGGGCGTCCTGGGAACTGCCGGAAGTCGCGGACGACGAGCAGACCGTGTTCATGACCTCCGACGGCGAGGACAAGGGCGGTTTCTACAAGTTCGAGGCCGAGGAGCCGATCCCGAGCTACGACGACCCGAGCGACATCCGCGGGACGCTGTACGCCCCCAAGCGGACGAACGCCCCCGCCAACCGCGAGCGGCCGAAAAACGCCACGCTCGACCTGGAGTGGGTCTCGCTGGGGACGGCGACCAACGGTGAGGTCGAGTCCTGGATCGCCGAGTACGACGACATCACCCAGATCCACTACCTCGAACACGCCGAAACGTCCTGGGTGGACGACTTCGACCGGGCGCTCGCGGAGGCCGACCGGGAAGTCGCCGAGAACGGGAACAGGGACTACATCTCCGACGAGATGATCGTCACGTGGGCCGACCAGCACCGCCAGCGCGGCCCCGACAGTGTCGACGAGGAACTCCGCCGGGTGCCGTTTCTGGAGACCCGTGCGGCCGCACGCGAACTCGACGCGACCGTCGAGTTCCGCAAGTCCGAGGGAATCGACACGACGGGCAACCAGACCGGTGCCCAACCGGGCGACGAGATGTACATTGGCCTCGCTGAGGTCAACGCCGGCATGGCTGACGACAGTGGCGACCTCCGCCACAAACAGGTCGACGGCGGGATGGTCTATCGAGCGACCGTAGAGGAGGACTACGACGTCACGCGGCTCGAACCGGCCGTGGTCGGTCCCAAGGCCGAAGACCCGCCCTCGGTCGCCGACAAGACACCGCTGAACGTCGACAACACGTACGTCATGCCCGACGGCCGGGTCCTCCTCTGTGAGGACGCCGACCAGCTCGGCCGGTCCTACCCCAACGACGGGCTGTACGTCTACGAGCCGAACAACTGATACGGAGTACTGTTGCGACGTACCGGTACGCGCCGGCCCCCAGGCGCTATCCGGCAATAATCCACAATACTCCGCATGAGACCGGCTGTTTCACCCGTCGGCCGACACACCACGGGTCAGCGCCGGGTTCGCCGTCATCCCGTCCGCGAGCCGTTTGACTAATCTTCGGCAGATACGTCGTCAGAATCAGTCGCGTGCGCGCAACGGCCCCACACGTGTCGGATGGCTACCGGTCCCCTCGCCGGCGTTCCCGCGTCAGTCCGCCCGGACTTCCCGACGAGCCTGCGCGACCGACTGGCCCTCCCGTTCGAGCGCCTCGACGAACAACTCCCCTGCGCGGTACGACGAGCGAACCATCGGTCCCGAGGCGCAGTAGAGGAAGTCGAGTTCCGCCTCGGCGACGCGCTGCCACGTGTCGAAGGCGTCGGGGTGGACGTACTCGGAGACCTCCAGGTGTGACCGGGAGGGCTGGAGGTACTGCCCGAGCGTCACCACGTCGACGCCGACGGTCCGCAGGTCGGCGAGCGTCTGGTAGACCTCGTGGTCGTACTCACCGACGCCGAGCATGAGGCTCGTCTTGACGTACGAGTCGGATTCGGTGGCGGCCTGCCGGAGGACGGACAGCGACTGCTCGTAGCCCGCTCGACGGTCCCGGACCGGCCACTGGAGGCGCTCGACCGTCTCGACGTTGTGCGCGAACACGTCCGGTTCCGCGTCGAGGACTGTCCGGACGAGCCGTTCCTCGCCCTGGAAGTCCGGGACGAGTGCCTCGACGAGGATACTGGGGTGGCGCTCCGTGATCGCCTCGATAGTGCGGGCGAAGTGGCCCGCGCCCTGGTCGGGCAGGTCGTCGCGGTCGACGCTCGTGAGGACGACGTAGTCCAGCCCGATCTCGGCGACGGCGTCCGCGACCTGTTCGGGTTCGTCCTCGTCGAGCGGGTCCATTCCGCCGGTCTCGACGTCACAGAAGTTACAGCCCCGCGAGCAGGTGTCGCCCATCAGCATGAACGTGGCTGTGCCCGGGCCGTCGCGGCCCGCCTCGTCGGCCTCCGCCGACTCGCCGTTCGGAGGTGCGTTCGCGCCTCCCGACCAGCACTCTCCGAGGTTCGGACAGTTGGCCTCCTCGCAGACCGTGTTGAGGTCGCGCTCTCGGAGGGTCTCCTTGATGTCCGTGAAGCGCTTGCCCGACGGCGGGCGCGTCTTCAGCCACTCCGGCTTGCGGGCACGGCTCATTGGCGAGCGTTAGGCTGGGTCGCTGAAAAACGTGCGGGAGTTCGATCTGGAGTGGATGTTCGAGTTGGATTCGTGGCGACGAGTGGCGACGTGACTGCAGTCGGCGACGGGAATCGGACCACGACCGCTACCTGACCAACGACCGCGAACAGCGTGAAATCCCCCGCGTGCTCCGGTCGCGCGCACCGACAGACTCGCTCCGCTCGTCTATCGAGGTCACGCTCGGCTGCGGCTCGCGTGACCCTCGCTGCGCTCCTCGCTCACTTCGTTCGCTGCGGTGCTTGTTCCGGGAGAGCAAGCTCTCCCGACGTTTGCCTCACTTCGTTCGGCTCACCGTCGCCGTGCTTCCCGGAGCACGCGGCCCCTCTCATCCCCACCCGGTTCGGCTGGTGATCGATCTGTGTGGGCGGGAATGAAAGGGGCGACCCGCTCGGCGAAGGCGGGCGACGTAAGCACGCGACCGGAGGGAGCGCGCGCAGCGAGCCCCCCGAGTCGAGCGGGTCGGGGCTTTCACGCTGTTCGCGGTCGCGGACACGCAGTCGTCTCCACTGCATCTCTCTTCTCGTCACGCTCGACAGACGGCGAGCATGTGGGCTGACAGGTCGACCACAGAGCGGTCCCCGCGGAGTTCGTCGACGAGCGCGCGAACGCCGGCACACTGGTCGTCCGAGAGCTTCTCGGCCCGCTGACGGTCTCGGTGGCGTGCGCGTCGGCCTGCACCGCAGGACGGCAAACCGCGGCCGTCGCAACGGGGGGACGGAACGCAACCGCGACGAGCGCGAGAGCTGACGGACGACCGGCCCGGGCAGCCACTAAACACTCGGCTAAACAGATCGGTGTATAGATACAAATATTTAACAGATAGCGGGGCGAGACGATACGGTATGTTCGACGTATCGCGCGAAGACATCGTGGGCGGGTCGCTGGCTCGCACACTCGTGATACTGGCGGGGCCGCTGGTCGCCCAGAACTTCGCGCTCGTCGCGCAGTCGGTCGTCGACCTGTTCTGGGTCGGCCGCCTCGGGAGGACCGCGGTCGCGGCCGTCGGGATAGCGACGGTCGTCGTCGCCCTGCTGACCGTCCCGATCAAAGCGTTTCTCACTGGGAGTCAGGTCGTCACCTCACAGCGCGTGGGCGCCGACGAGACAGAGGCCGCCCGACGGGTGCCGTTCACCGCCGCCGCCTGCGCCGTGGCCGTCGCGGCGGTGCTCGGCCTCGGCCTCGTCGTGGGCGCCGACCCCGTCGCCGGGTTGTTCACCGACGACGGCGCGGTCCGGACCCTGGCTGCCAACTACCTCACGGCCTACGCGCTCGCGTTGGTGGCCGTCGCCGCCAGCGACACGCTGGAGAGCGGGTTTACGGGGTGGGGCGACACCCGTGCGGCGCTGTACGTCAATCTCACCGCCATCCTCGTCAACGTCGTCGCCGACCCCTTCCTGATCCTCGGCTGGTGGGTCTTCCCGCGGCTGGAACTGTTCGGCGCGGCGCTGGCGACCGCGATCGGCTACGCCGTCGGCGCCGCGTTCGCCCTCGCGCTCGCCGCTCGCGGTCGACAGGGATTCGTACTCACCCGCGAGGCGCTCCGGCCCCGTCTGGAGACCGCCCACGAGGTGGTCGACGTGGGCCTGCCCATCGCCGGCCAGAGCTCCGGCCGCCAGGTCGCCCGCCTCGGGATGATCTGGATCGTGTCGGCGGTCGGCGGTCCCGCGGCGCTGGCCGCCTACCACATCGGCTCGCAGGTCGCCACGGTCGCGTTCGTCCCGGCCACCGGTATCGCACAGGCCGCGACCAGCGTCGTCGGCCAGAATCTCGGCGCCGAGAAACCCTCGCGCGCCCGCCGGGCCACCTGGATCGGCGTCACCATCGCCGCGGTCGGCCTCTCGGTGTTCGGCGTGGTCCAGTGGTTCCTCCCCGCGCCGATCGCGCAGGTGTTCGTCCCCGACATCTCCGGACAGGCGCTTGAATACACTGTCCTCTACCTGCAGATACTCGCCTACGGCTACTGGGCGCTGGGCGCCATCTACACGGTCGAAGCCGGGTTCAACGGCGCCGGCAACACGGACGTGAGCATGTACTCGACGCTCGCCCAGTACTGGGGCGTCCGCATCCCGGTCGCACTGCTCGGCGCGTACGTCCTCGATCTCGGCGCCGCGGCCGTCTTCTGGGGCGTGACGCTCTCGAACGCCGCCGCGGCGCTGTGGCTGGCGGGCTACTTCTACCTCTCCACGGACCGGGGACGCGGCCGCCTCGGACTGACCGCGAGGGGTCGGCTCACGTCCGGCCCGCGTCGACCACGTCCGCATCGCCATAGAAACGCATATGTCGACAGGGGCCCCGGCTTCTATCGTGTCATCGCACGCCGACGGCGAGACGGAGCTGGCGGTGTCGGAGGTGCTGCCCGACTACGCCGACGCGTTCCCCTTCGAGCGGTTCAACGCGATGCAGTGTGCGGTCCTCCCCGCGCTGCTCGACTCCGAGGAGAACGTCGTCGTCAGCGCACCGACCGCCAGCGGCAAGACCGCGCTCGCCGAGGTCGCCATCTGCGAGGCCATCGAAGCAGACGGGACCGCCCTCTTCCTCGCGCCGCTGCGCGCGCTCACCAACGAGAAAGAAAGCGAGTGGGAGCGCTTCGAGGCCCTGGGCTACTCGGTCTACGTCGTCACTGGCGAGCGCGACCTGAACCCCCGCCGCGCCGAACGGGCGGACATCCTCGTGATGACCCCCGAGAAGGCCGACTCCGCGACGCGCAAACACGACTCGCCGCGCTACTCGTTCATCACCGACGTTGACTGCTGTGTCATCGACGAGGTCCACCTGCTCGACTCCGAGAAGCGCGGCTCCGTCCTGGAGGTGACGGTCTCGCGGCTGCGCCGACTGTGTGACCCCCGTGTGGTCGCCCTCTCTGCGACGATGCCGAACGTCGACGACGTGGCCGGGTGGCTCGACGCCCCCGCCGACAACACCTTCGCGTTCGGCGACGACTACCGCCCCGTCCCGCTCCACGCCGACGTGCGCACCTACACTCACGGCGACAACGCCTTCGCCGACAAGTACCGCCGGCTCTACCGCGCGCTCGATATCGCAGAGCCACACATCCGCGACGAGGGGCAGGCGCTCGTGTTCGTTTCCTCGCGCCAGGATACCGTCCAGGCCGCCAAGAAAGCCCGCGACGAAATCGTCGAGCGGGACATCCCGATAGGTGCCCGCGGCGACTACGACTTCCACAACGACGCCTCGGAGCTTTCGAACGACACGCTGCGCCAGTCCGTCCTCGACGGCGTCGGCTTCCACCACGCCGGCCTCTCGAAAGACGACAAGGGACTCGTCGAACAGTGGTTCAAAGAGGGCAAGCTCCAACTCCTCTTCTCTACCTCGACGCTCGCGTGGGGCGTGAACCTCCCCGCCCGCTGCGTCGTCATCCGCGACACCAAGCTCCACGACCCGCTGGAGGGGGAAGTGGACATGAGCCCGCTCGACGTGCTCCAGATGCTCGGGCGCGCGGGCCGACCGGGGTACGACGACAAGGGCTACGCCTGGGTCGTCTGTGACTCCTCGGACGCCGACAGGTACCGGACCCTCCTCCGGGAGGGCAAGGAGATCGAGTCGCGGCTCGCGGAGGACTTGGACGCCCACCTCAACGCCGAGATCGCCCTGGGGACGATCGGCGACATCGAGGACGTGATGGACTGGTTAGAGACTACCTTCTACTACGTCCGCGCCCGGAGCGCCCCCGACGAGTACGCCTCCGAGAGCGCGCTCCGCGAGCGGGTCAGCGAGACTCTACGGTCGCTGGTCGCCCGCGGGTTCGTCGAGCGCGAGGACATGCGCCTCGAACCCACACCATTGGGCCGCCTCGCCTCGAAGTTTTACCTCCGCCTCGACACCGCGCGGGAGTTCGCAGACCTCGCGGAACGGGCCGAGGGCGAGACGCGAAGCATTGAACCTTCGAGTAACGCGGAGCGAAGCTCCGCGGACCGTTCGAGCGGGCGGCGCCCGCGAGAAGGCGGGGGGCAAAGCGACTCGCGAGGACGAGACGGCCTCGACCAGGACGTCATCCTGCGAGCGATCGCGACCGCGGCCGAGTTCGACAGCGTCACCGCTCGCTCGGACGAGCGCGACGCCGTCGCGGCAGTCCTCGGCGAAACCGACGGTCTCGACCCCGGCGGCCGGAAGGTGCTCGCCATCCTCGAATCGCGGATGCGCGGGACGACGCCGAGCGAACTCAAAAGCGACGCGTGGGTCATCACCCAGAACGCGCTCCGCCTGCTCGCCGCGCTCCGGGCCTTCCTCGAGCGGCTGGCCGGTGCCGGCGCCGCCAACGTCGCCTGTCGCATCGAGGCCCGCATCGAGAACGGCATCAGCGACGGCGCGGTCGGCCTGACGGCCATCGACGGCGTCGGGTCGGGCCGCGCCAGCAAACTCGCCGCCGAGGGGATCAAGACGCCCGCAGAGGTCCTCGACGCGGGTGTCTCCGGTCTCTCCGCCGCCGGACTCGCCGAAGGCGTCGCCGAGCGCGTGGTCGACAGCGCCGACGACCTCCCGAACGTCGTCGTCGAGTGGGGCGACTTCCCCGACAGCGTCGCCGCCGGCGAGAACGACATGCGGGAGGCCACCGTCCGCAACGTCGGCGGCGACGCCCGCGCGGGCCTGCGCGTCACAGTCAACGATGTCGAGATGACGGCGAAGAACCGCTATCTCGGCGAGGCGACCCTGCCAGTCGGCGTCTTCGGCGGCGATGCCGAGAAACTCGAGTACGCCGTCGAGGTCACGTTCCCCGACCTGCCGCTCCACCCGGTCGTCGAAACGCGCTCGGTCCGCGTCGAGTGACTCGGCTGTCCGTCCCGACCGGGCGCTACCGGATCGGTCGGCGGTCGCATGCCATTCACTCCTCGAACGCTACCGGAAGTAAACGTCTTAAAACCGGCTTTTAAAAACTCTCCGCTGTTTTGCGCCGGTTTTAAAACGTCCGGCGGTCGCGTGAAAGGTCCCGTCGGGAGTCACTAATTCGGGCAATCCCCGTCAAACGACGCGAAATCGCGCTAGCCGTCTGCCCTTTATATGGGGTAGTGGATGCATGTGGGTAGTAGGTGACAGCCGATGTCGAGTGCCTCCCCATTCCGCCAGTCCGCCCGCGAGCTCCCGTCCGTCGACGGCGTACAGAAACTCCAGTCTTTGGTCGTCTGCTCGGCACAATTCGCCGCCTTCTGGTCAGCCGTCCTGCTCCCGTTCGCCGTGCTCGGGTTCGTCGTGTCAGGTACGGCCGCAACGCAGACGCCGCTGTTCGTCGCACTCCTCCTCGCGAACCTCGTCGCGCTCCGGATCGGCCACGGATACAACCGCGCCTGATACTGCCGGCTGTAAATCTGTCACGAATTTCGCCGCCTCGGGGGCGGCGAATATCTTCACGAAGTTACAGCCGGCAGTATGAGCCTGCGGCTGACTACCATTCATACGGATTATTGTAGATTATTTCCGGATAGGGCCGACTCCGGGGTCGGCGCGTACCGGTAAATCGCTACAATAATCCGTATCACGGCCTCACCGACCGAGCCCTCCACCTCGGCGTGCTCAGTGACATCGACACAGACGAGGGCCAGCGCATCCTCGATACCTTCGGCGTATACGATGTATTCGATTCGATCACGACCTCGGAGGGGGTCGACGCACGAAGCCCGACCCGGCGATGTTCGAGCAGGTCGTCGAGACGGCGGCCGTCGCC
>PXSD01000022.1:0-5635 GCA_003023165.1 Halobacteriales archaeon QS_9_67_15
ATCGACGAGCGTCTCGCCGAAAAGACCGTCGCTCGCCGGTCGCCGACCAGTGGTCGACGACCGACTATCGCCGACCGGATCCGCCCTCAGATCCGGTCTGACAGCCAGAGAACGATCAGGACGACGATACCAGGCCGAACAGCGGCGTTAACGGCCCGAGGACGAGTTCCAGCACTTCGAGTGCGACCCAGACGAGGACGAAAACGAGGACGAGTTTCAGCAGCGTCTCGACGCCCAGGTCTGCCCGTGTATCCATGGGCAGGGGGTAGGCAGACGCTGAGAGAGGTCTCGTGGCCGATAGAGCCGGTGACAGCCTCGTCAGCGCAGGCGTGTAAACGAGAATGACCGGAGAGGGGCGACCACGAAAGACTTTCTGGGGTTCGCGACGACCGGGAAGACGATGAGAGATGCGTCGTCGCAGGTCGTCGCCGTGCTCGTCGTCGCGCTGGTCGGCTTCTCGCTGGTCACACCAGCGCTCGCAGCCGTTAGCGGCGACGGCCGGGCGGCCGAGTCGACCGCCGACCCGACCGGGATCGAGCGCCCGACTGGACAGGCAGTGCTGAGCGGGGACGAGCCCGCGACACGGTCACAGCCCGCGTTCCAGTCGGCAGTCGACCCCGATGTCGTGCTGTTGCGGGCGGACGTCCGGGCGGACGGCACCGCCGAGTGGACCGTCGAGTTCCGCGTCCGACTCGACGACGAGAACGAGACGGCCGCCTTCGAGTCGGTCCAGTCCGACGTCGAAGCGGACCCGTCGTCGTTCACGAGCCAGTTCGCGACCGGAATGGAACGGACGGTTTCGAGCGCCGAGAACCGGACCGGTCGCGAGATGGCGTCGGAGAACGTCACCGTCACCGCGACGAAAGAGCAACTCCCCCGAGAGTACGGCGTCCTGACGTACCGATTCACCTGGACGAACTTCGCAGGGGTCGACGGCAACCGCCTCCGGGTCGGTGACTCGCTCTCGGGATTTTTCCTCGACAGCCAGTCGTCGCTCGTCCTCGCGTGGCCGAGCGGCTACGAGACCCAGTCGGTGACGCCCGGTCCCGACGAGAGAGGGAACCACTCCGTCACGTGGCGAGGGTCCGCCGACTTCGGCCCGAACGAACCGCGCGTGGTCGTCTCGCCGGCCGGGATCGGTCTCCCGACTGCACTCCTCGCCGGCGTCGCCGTCCTCGTCGTCGCGCTGGTCGCCGCCGGCCTGCTCTACCGCTCGCGCACCGGCGAGGGCGCGACCGGTTCGGGCGAGAGTACGGCGGCCGACGACGCGGCCGCGGGAGCAGCCGCCAGCGATGCCGCAGCCGACGACGGCGACGACGAACCGCGAGTTCGACTGGACCGACGCCAAGACCAGCCAGGTGGTCGGCAACCTCCGCGACGAGGACGCCGTGGAGACGTTCCGCATCGGCCGCGAGAACGTCGTCGCCCTTCCCGAAAAGAGCGACCTATAAACGTTCCCACCGTTCAGGACTCGCCGTCGAGATTTCGCTTCTGAAAGCACACTACGTCAGTGCCTCTTGCGCCGTAGCTTAATCCGGCTTAATTGTGGCTAAATCGGCTTTCGATTCGTCCCTATATATGGTGGTTCAGGTAGTATCGGTAGACAGAATGAAGCGGAGTTCGGTGCTCGTGATGACGGTCGTGTTGGTCGTCGGGACTCTCGCGTGGATTCCCGCGGCGGGCCTAGCCGACAGCACGGTGCAGGCTCAACAGACGAACGAGACGATGAGCGAATCCGCCGCGCCGGGCGAGCGGCTGGCCGGCGTCGTCGGCGTCCAGCAGGCTGAGTTGGACGGTGAAGTCAGTGCACGGACGTTCGCGCTCCGGCTCGCGAACGCGACGACCAACGAGTCCAGAGCCGCGATACTGGCCGCGGAGTTCGGCTCTCTAGAGAACAGGAGCGAGGAACTCGCGGAGCGCCGGGCCGAGCTGCGGGCGGCTCGGGAGAACGGCTCGATCAGTGACGGCACGTTCCGGGCCGAGATGGCGAAACTGCACGCCCAGAGCAAGACCGTCCAGCGGCTGGCCGACCAGACGGCGAACGCCTCGGCGGGACTCCCGGCCGAGACGCTCGAAGCCAAGGGCATCAACGCGACAGCGGTCCGGGCGCTGCAGTCCGAGGCCGAGAACCTGACCGGGCCGGAGACGGCGGCGGTCGCACGGAGTATCGCCGGTGCGAATGCCGGCGAGTCCGCGGTGTCAGGCAGCGCCCCGGGCCTGGCCCAGAACCGGAGTCAGGGCGGTTCGGACCGCGCCGAAAGTGCGACCGACGGTGACCCCGGCCCGGACGGCGACCGGGGCGAGGCCGACAACGGGACGGAAGAGCCGGGAGCGCCGCAGGGCAATGCCACCGAGTCGACGCCCGACGACGCGCGGAACGCGAGCGAGGACCGACCGAACGGAACCGACAGGCCCGACAGAGGCAACGGAACGGAGTCAGGCGACGCCGGTAACGGGGCGCAATCAGGTGACAGTGGCAACGAGTCTCGGTCCGGCGACGGTGCCAACGAGTCCCAATCTGGTGGCGACGGTGACCAGACGCCGGCCGGCGGGAGTGACGACTCTGGTGATGCGGGCGGTAGCGACACCGGGAACGACGGTGGTACCGGCACTGGGAGTAACGACGCCCGCCTCGCGAGAACCACTGCACCGCTTCCGTGACTGATGCGGATTACTATGGCGATCTGCCCGTACGTACCGACTCCGGGGTCGGCGCTCTCCGAAAATAACCTACAATAATCCGTATGACGGGTGATTTTCTCGCCGATCGTGCGAACCGATACCAGACAAAAACTGCCCGCTCGACGGTGGTTCGCAAGCTTTTAGTACAGAGTTGTCGGTAGTAGCAGGTACATGGCACTGACCCGCGCACCCGGCACGCAGGCCGCGGCGAGTCGCGGGTCCGCCGACCGACTTTTCGCGCGTCGGAGCGCGGCGCCGACCGGCGTCGACACCCGACGACCGCGGCGACGACGACCGGGCCGTTAGGCCCGAAACTACTCCTCCCCACGTCGCCACGTCTCGTTTCCAACTGCCGCCACCGTCGGGTTCTGGGCGGACACTTCACCCGACAGCTACCACACCACACATGACATCCAACCCATCCGGCACGGTCGCGCTCGCTTTCTCCGGCGGACTCGACACCACGGTCTGCGTCCCGCTCATCACGGAAAAGTACGGCTACGACGAGGTCATCGGCGTCACCGTCGACGTCGGCCAGCCCGCGAAGGAGTTCGACGAGGCCGCCGAGACCGCAGAGGCGCTCGGCCTCGACCACTTCGTCGTCGACGCGAAAGAGGAGTTCGCCGACCTCTGCATGCAGTCGGTCACGGCCAACGGCACCTACCAGGGCTACCCGCTGGGGACCGCGCTCGCGCGCCCGGTGATCGCCAGCGCCATCCTCGAGGTCGCCGAGGAACAGGGCTGTCGCGCCCTCGCCCACGGCTGCACGGGGAAGGGCAACGACCAGCTCCGCTTCGAGGCGGTCTGGCGCGCCTCCGACCTCGACGTGCTCGCACCCGTGCGCGAACTCGGGCTCACCCGCGAGTGGGAGAGCGAGTACGCCGCCGAGAAGGGGCTGCCCGTCGAAGGCGGCGACGGCGGCCGCTGGAGCATCGACACCAACCTCTGGAGCCGTTCGGTCGAGGGCTCCGAGCTGGAAGACCCCGCCCACGTTCCCGGTGAGGAGATCTACGACTGGACGCGGAGTCCAGGAAGCGCGGAGATGGAAACGGAGACGCTCGAACTCACCTTCGAGCAGGGCGTCCCGGTCGCGCTCGACGGCGAGGCGATCGGGGCCGTCGAACTCATCGAACGGCTCAACGAGCAGGCCGGTGCGCACGGCGTCGGTCGCTCCGACATCATGGAGGACCGCATGCTCGGGCTCAAAGTCCGCGAGAACTACGAGCACCCCGCGGCAACGGTCCTGCTGAACGCCCACGAGGCACTGGAGAGTCTGGTCCTCACCCAGGAGGAACGCGCGTTCAAGCAGCAGGTCGACCAGCGCTGGGCCCAGAAGGGCTACGAGGGGCTCGTCGACGCGCCGCTGACGAAGGCTCTTGAGAGCTTTATCGACCAAACCCAGACGAAGGTCTCTGGTACTGTGACCGTCAAACTCGACAGCGGACAGGCCCGTCCGGTCGGTCGCGATAGCGAGTACGCGGTGTACAGCGAGGCGGCGGCCTCGTTCAACGAGGAAGCGGTGACGGACGACATCGAACAGAACGACGCGACGGGCGTCGCGAAGTACCACGGCTTCCAGTCGCGCCTCGCCAGCCGCGTCGCGCAGAACGTCGCGCCGAAAGAGGCCGAGGCCGCCACGGACGGCGGTCTCGCGAGCGACACGAGCGAAACCTCCTCGGAGCACGGCTCCGACGGCGTCGAGACTGAAGACGAGTCGTAAGATGACGAACGGCGAGGACACACCCGGCGCGGACGAGTCGGCCGACGCGGACGGCGAGAGCGGCGGCCACGAGAGCGCCGGGACCGCGGTCCGTCGCGACCGCTTCTCGGGCGGCCCCGCACGCGGGTTCATGTCCTCGCTGGCCGCCGACGACCGGATCTTCGAGGCGGACCTGCAGGTCGACCGTGCTCACACGGTGATGCTGGCCGAGCAGGGCATTATCGGCGACGACGACGCAGCCGCGATCCTGGCGGCGCTGGACGACGTGGAGGCGGCGGGCCACGACGAGTTGCCCGACGCCGAGGACGTCCACGAGGCCATCGAGACCGCCGTGATCGAACGGGTCGGTCCCGAGGGCGGCCGGATGCACACCGCCCGCTCGCGCAACGACGAGGTGGCGACCTGCATCCGGTATCGCCTGCGTTCGGACCTCTTCGAGGCGCTGGAGACGGTCGTGGGCGCGCGCGAGCAGTTGCTCGACGCCGCCGAGACCCACACGGAGACGGTCATGCCCGGGTTCACGCACCTCCAGTACGCCCAGCCCGTGACGGTGGGCCACTGGATATGCTCCTACGAGGGACCGCTGGCGCGGGACACCGAGCGGCTGCTCGCGGCGTTCGACCGGACGAACCAGTCGCCGCTGGGCGCGGCGGCGTTCGCGGGCACGCCGTTCGACGTGGACCGCGAGCGCACCGCAGAACTACTCGGTTTCGGCGGGACGGTCGCGAACTCGATGGACGCGACATCTTCCCGGGA
Source organism: Halobacteriales archaeon QS_9_67_15 (assembly GCA_003023165.1). GTDB lineage: Archaea > Halobacteriota > Halobacteria > Halobacteriales > Haloarculaceae > Halosimplex. The sequence continues at coordinate 5,159 of PXSD01000022.1, forward strand.
CTTTCTCGTCGAGACGACGAGCGCGCTGACGACGCTGGCGACGACGCTGTCCGGGCTGGCCGAAGATCTCGTCGTGTACAGCGGTCGCGATTACCTGGCGATCAGCGACGACTACGCCTCGACGTCGTCGATCATGCCCCAGAAGAAGAACCCGGACACGCTGGAGATCGTCCGCGCGACCGCGGGGGAAGCGCAGGGCGCGCTCCAGCAGCTGCTGACGACGCTGAAGGGGCTCCCGCGGTCGTACAACATCGACCTGCAGGAGGCGACGCCGCCGGCCTGGACCGCGGTGGACGCGGTGCCGCCCGCGCTGGAAGTGGTGACGGGCGCGCTGACGACCGCGGACTGGAACGAGGACGTGTTGGCCGCCGAGGCCGCGGCCGGGTTCTCGACGGCGACCGGCGTCGCCGACCGCCTGGCGATGGCAGGCGTCCCCTTCCGGACGGCCCACGAGGTCGTGGCGCGGGCGGCGCAACG
>PXSD01000022.1:5712-7722 GCA_003023165.1 Halobacteriales archaeon QS_9_67_15
TCGCGAGGCCGTGACCGACGCGCTGGACGCGCTCGAGACGGAGGTGGCCGAGTATGTCTGAGCCCTGCCAGGCCCGGACAAGCGTCGTGTGTACCCCACACCACCGACCACAGCCACTCCCACGACCCCCTCGCGGGGAACTACCATAATACTTATACAGTGAGCGGGTTGTCGGCGATTTCGAGCTTCCGACGCGGTTAGCGGGGCGTATACTCATTACACTTTACCTGATAGGTTCGAAGGCTTTAAGTACGTAGCACTGCGAGTAGCGGGTACGATGGCAGAATGCGTCGAGTGCGGAGCGGAAGTGTCTCTGCACGACGGCATCGAGAGAGGAGAGATCGTCGACTGTGGCACCTGCGGTGCGGAGCTCGAAGTCGTCGACACCGAACCTCCAGTCCTCGAGACGGCACCGGAGCTCGAAGAGGACTGGGGTGAGTGAGAGTGCAAGTCGGCATCCTCTACTCCCGGATCCGCCGGGACGAGAAGCTCCTGCTGAACGAGTTGCGTGAGCGCGGCCACGAGGTAATCAAGGTCGACGTCCGGAAACAGCAGTTCGGGCTCTCGGACCCGCCCGCGGACATGACAGACATCGACGTGCTCGTGGACCGCTGTCTCGCGACGAGTCGCTCGCTGTACGCCACGCAGTTCGCCGAGGCCTACGACGTCCCGGTCGTCAACGCGGCCGAGACGGCGGAGGTCTGTGCGAACAAGGTGAAAAACAGCCTCGCTGGGGCCGCCTGATGGCGAAGATCGACTCTCGCTCCGCGGCGGAGGCGATCTTGGAGCACAAGGAGACCCTGGGCCACTACGAGCACAAGGTCTTCTACATCCAGGAGTTCGTCGACAAGCCAGGGCGCGACATCCGCGTCGTGGCCGTCGACGGCGAGCCGGTCGCCGGCATGGTCCGTTCCTCGGACCACTGGCTGACCAACGCCGCCAAGGGTGCCGACACCGCCGAGATCGAGATCACCGACGAGATCCGCGACCTCGTCGAGACGGCGAGCGACGCGGTCGGCGGCGGGCTGCTGGGCATCGACCTGATGGAAACTGGCGTTGACGACGACGGAAATCCGTCGGGCTACACCGTCCACGAGGTCAACCACACGGTCGAGTTCAAGGCGCTCGACGAGGTCACCGACGTCGACGTGCCGGCGACGGTCGTCGACTGGCTGGAGACCACCGCCGCGGCCGCGGACGAGAAGGCAGAGGCAACCACATGAGGACATAGGCATGAGTTACACCGCATCGGTCGTCGGCGGCTCGGGCTTTACCGGCGGCGAACTCCTGCGCCTGCTCGCGGGCCACCCGGCGTTCGAGGTCGCACAGGCCACGAGCCGCTCGAGGGAGAACAAGACGGTGGGCCACGCACACCCGAATCTCCGCGACCTGGACCTGCGCTTCTCCTCGCCCGAGGAGCTAGAGAGCGTCGACGTGCTGTTCGCGGCGACGCCCCACGGCGTCTCGATGGAACAGATCGACGCGTTCCGGGACGCCGCGGACACCGTCGTCGACCTCTCGGCGGACTTCCGTCTCGATACCGAACAGCAGTACGACGAGTGGTACGACGGGCACACGCGTCCGGAACTGCTGGACGAAGCGGTGTACGCGCTCCCCGAGGTGACACGCGAGGAGTTGCCGGGCGCGGACCTGATCGCCTCCGGCGGATGTAACGCGACGGCGACGATCCTCGGACTCAAGCCGCTGGTCGAGGACGGCATCCTCACCATTGACGAGCAGGTCGTCGTCGACGTGAAGGTCGGCTCCTCGGAGGGCGGCGCGGGCGGCGGGGACGCCTCTAGCCACCCCGAGCGCTCGGGCGTCGTCCGCCCGTACGCGCCGACGGGCCACCGTCACGAGGCCGAGATCGAGCAGTTCCTCGGGTTGGATGTCTCCTTTACCGTCCACGCGGTCGAGATGACCCGCGGGGCGAGCGCGACCTGTCACGTCTTCCCAGGCGAGCCCGTCTCGAAGGGTGACCTCTGGGGGGCCTACCGCGGCGAGTACGGC
>PXSD01000022.1:7901-17925 GCA_003023165.1 Halobacteriales archaeon QS_9_67_15
CCCGGTCGGGGCCCCCTGAGCAGGTGATTGTTTCGTGACTACAGTCGTCAAGATCGGCGGCGCTCGCGCGGTCGACCCCGCGGGCTCCCTGGCGGACGTTGCATCGCTTCGTGAGGACGGAGAACCGGTCGCGGTCGTCCACGGCGGCTCGACGGCCGTCGACGAGACGCTCGAACGGCTCGGCATCGAGCCGGAGTACGTCGAGACGCCATCGGGCGTCGTCGGCCGGTTCACCGACGCCGAGACGATGGAGGTGTTCGAGATGGTGTTCGGCCACCTCAACACGCAGCTCGTCGCCGGCCTCCAGAGCCAGGGCGTCGACGCCGTCGGACTGAACGGCGTGGACGGCAAGCTGCTGTACGGCCCGCGCAAATCCGCGGTGCGCGTCGTGGAAGACGGCACGCGCAAGATCAAGCGCGGCGACCATTCCGGAACGATCGAGCGGGTCAATTCGGACCTGCTTGAGACGCTGTTCGAGGACGGCTACACCCCGGTTGCGTCGCCGCCGATGGCCGGGGAGGAGAGCGAGGCCGACCATCGGGAGGCCTCGACGGGAACGGGGAGCGAAGCGACCCGTGACCAGAGCGAGGCGCGGAGCGCCTCGGAACAGTCGAGCGGGCAAAGCCCGCGAGAAGACGGCGGCGACCCGCGAGACGACGAAGTGGTCCCCGTCAACACGGACGCCGACCGGTCCGCCGCCCACATCGCGGGCGCGCTGGAGGCAACGCTCGTCCTGCTGACGGACGTCGAGGGGGTCTACGCGGACCCCGACGACCCGGAGACCCTCATCGAGTCCGTCGAGACGCCCGCCGACTGGGCGGACCTGGAGGACGCCGCCGAGGGCTTCATGGAGCGGAAGGCGATGGCGATCGAGGAAGCCATCGACGGCGGTGCCGAGGAGGTCGTCGTCGCGGACGCCAACGCCGAGGACCCGATCCTGTCGGCGCTGGACGGCGGGGGGACCCGCGTCTACGCGTCGGCGCTCGCAGCGACTGCGGAGGAGGACACACAATGACCGGATTCGTCTTTTCGGAGAAACCCATCCAGATCGAGGAGGGCGACGGAACGACCCTCTACGACGACGACGGCACAGCCTATCTCGACTTCGGCGCGAGCTACGCCTGCGTCCCGCTGGGACACGGCCACAAGGGGGTTCGGGACGCCGTGACCGAGCAGTTCGAGAAACTGACCTACGTGCAGGCGTCGTACCCGAACGCCGCGCGGACGGCGCTGTACGACCTGCTCGCCGAGACTGCGCCCGGCGACATCGACTACACGTGGCTCTGTAACTCCGGCACGGAGGCCAACGAGGCGGCGCTGAAGTTCGCCCGCTCGGCGACCGGCGAGTCGAAGGTCGTCGCGACGATGCAGGGGTTTCACGGCCGGACGATGGGGTCGCTCGCGACCACCTGGAAGAGCAAGTACAAGGAGCCCTACGAGCCGCTGATGGGCGACGTGGAGTTCGTCCCCTACGGCGACCCCGAGGCGATGGCGGAGGCCATCGACGACGAGACCGCCGCCGTGATCGTCGAACCCGTCCAGGGCGAGGGCGGGATCAACCCGGGGACGAAGGAGTTCCTCCAGACCGCCCGCGTCGAGACGGCGACCAGCGGCGCGGCGCTGGTCTTCGACGAGGTCCAGACCGGCATGGGCCGCACGGGGACGCTGTGGGCCTCCGAGTGGGCCGACGTGGTCCCGGACATGATCACCGCGGCGAAGGGGCTCGGGAACGGGTTCCCGGTCGGTGCGACGCTGTGTCGCGAGTGGATCGCGAACAACTACGGCAGCCACGCCTCGACGTTCTCCGGTGGCCCGGTCATCTCGGCGGCCGCCGGGGCGACCGTCTCGACCATCGTCGACGAGGACGTCCCGACGCACGCCAGCGACGTCGGCGCGTACATGCAGGAGCGGCTGGAAGCGGCGGTCGGCGACGACGTGCGCGACGTGCGCGGCGAGGGGCTGATGGTCGGCGTCGAAGTCGGTCGCGGTGCGAACCGCGCGCTGAAGGGACTCGCGATGGACCACGGCGTGCTGGCGCTTCCGGCCGGCCGGACGGTCGTCCGGTTCCTCCCGCCGCTGACCGTCACCGAGGACGAGGTCGACCAGGTCGTCGACGCTATGGTGGAGGTCGTCGGAGATGAGTGAGAGCGCGGGCGAGAGCGAAGACGCGAATGCGACGGTTCCCGTCGACGAGGAAGCTCGCGAACTACTGACCAATGTCGTTGACACGCCGTCGGTCACCGGCGAGGAGAGCGAGTGCGCACAGTTGCTCGTCGAGTTCTTCGACTCGTACGACCGCGAGGTCTGGGTCGACGACGTGGGCAACGTCCGTGCGCCCGCCGACGATAGCGTGCTCCTCACCTCGCACGTCGACACTGTGCCCGGAGACATCCCCGTCAGGGTGGAGCGCGTGCCTCCGGAGGAGGCACGCGATTCGGAGCTGTGGGGTCGCGGGAGCGTCGACGCGAAGGGGTCGCTGTGTTCGATGGCCGTCGCGGCCGTGCGGACGGGCGTCTCCTTCGTCGGCGTCGTCGGCGAGGAGGTCGACTCGCGGGGCGCTCGACACCTCGTCGAGGACCGCGACGCCGAGCCAGAGGCCGTCGTGAACGGCGAACCGTCCGGCTGGGACGGCATCACGCTGGGGTACCGCGGCCTGCTCGCGGGGACGTACGTCGCCACTTCGGAGTCGGGCCACTCCTCGCGACCGGAGAACAACGCTATCCAGGACGCCATCGCGTGGTGGTCGGCTGTCGAAGACGAGTTCAGCCACGACGAGTGGGTGCCCGTCTTCGAGCGGGTGACGTGCAAGCCCACCAGCTTTGGCGGCGGCATCAGCGACGACGGGCTGTCCGTCGAGGCGACGGTCGACGTGCAGTTGCGCGTCCCGCCGGAGCACACGACCGAGGAGATCCGCGAACTGGCCGACGGCCATCTCGACAACGGGACCGTCCACTGGCACGACGCGGTCGAGCCGGTGATGCAGAGCCCCCGGACTGCGACGGGTCGCGCGTTCCGCGCGGCGGTCCGACAGACCGGCGGTGACCCGCGACTCCTCCGGAAGACGGGCACGAGCGACATGAACATCTACGCACAGGAGTGGGACTGTCCGATGGTCACCTACGGACCGGGCGACTCGGACCTGGACCACGCGCCGGACGAGCACGTCTCGCTGGCGGAGTACGACCGCGCCGTGGCCGTGCTGGAGGCGGCGACCGAACAACTCCAATCATGAACTTCCGCGACATCGACGACCTGACGACCGACGAACTGACGACCGTCCTCGACCGCGCTGGGACGATCAAGGCTGACTACGAGGAGAGCGGTGCGTCGGACCTGCTGGACGGGCAGACGCTCGGGATGATCTTCGAGAAGCCGTCGACGCGGACGCGCGTCTCCTTCGAGACGGGCATGACGCAGCTGGGCGGCCACGCCGTCTTCCTCGGCCCGGACGACATCGGGCTGCACGGTCGCGAACCAGTGAAAGACATCGCGCGAGCGCTCGGTCGCTACGTGGACTTCGTGATGGCGCGCGTGTTCGACCACGACGACGTCGTCGAACTCGCCGAGTACTCCGAGGTGCCGGTCATCAACGCGCTGACCGACGACGCCCACCCCTGCCAGACGCTCGCCGACCTGCTGACGGTCCGCGAACACTTCGACGACGGCGTATCGGTCGCGTGGGTCGGCGACGGCAACAACGTCTGTCAGTCGTTCGTCCTCGGCGCAGCGATGTCGGACTTCGAGTTGACCGTCGCCACGCCCGAGGGCTACGAAGTCGACGAGAGGGTGCTCGACCGCGCGGCCGAGCTGGGGTCGGCTCCCGCGGTCACGACCGACCCCGAGACAGCGGTCACGGACGCCGATGCGGTCTACACGGACGTGTGGGTCAGCATGGGCCAGGAGGACGAGCGCGAGCGGAAGCTCGCCGACTTCGAGGGGTTCCAGATCACCCGGGAGTTGCTCGGCGACCGCGCGCTGATGCACTGTCTCCCCGCCCACCGCGGCGAGGAAGTCACCGATGCCGTGCTGGAGAGCGATAACGCCATCGTCTGGGACCAGGCGGAGAACCGCCTGCACGCCCAGAAGGGGCTCATGGCGTGGCTCGCAGAGCGGGAGTAAGCGGCTTTTTCGCCCACGTTTTTCGACGAGCGGGCGCTCCGCGACCCCGAGTTCGCGAGGGATGCCGTGATCGAAACCATTCAAATAATACGCAATTTTTCACCGGTTGTTTTCCACACGCGTTCGCCAGTAGTCGGCGATTTCGTGCGAGGGATTGACACACAGTAATCCTCATGATTTATGATGTAGTAGAAGGTATGGGAGAGTACGGATGCGATTCACAGACACTCAAGAACTGTTCGACGACGCGTGTGAGTACCCGGCGGATACGGCGACGCTGACGGACCAGTTGGGCGACGTGGAGATCGAAGCACCGACGGGCGATACGACGACGCTGTCGTCGGTTCTCACGCGGTCGAACGTGACTACCTATGAGTCGGCGACAGACGCCTACACGGAGCTGCTGAGCAATCTCGACGAAGCGTTCATCGGACGCAAGTACTACGACGACCGCGGCGACAACCAGCCACATCCCAAGCGTAGCTGGTGACACGGTCGATCCAACGGGCGCACGATTCCCAGGGCAAAACGAAGACTGATTATTCGGTGAGGCATAATTCCCGCGTAATGGCCGAACCACCAGTCCTCGACGCCGGTGAGCTGGGTGCCGACGAGTTACTGGCCCGGATCAAAGAGGAGGGGCGCATCCGGCTCCGAACGGAGTTTCTCGACGCCGAACACGAGGTAACGCTCCGGTGGGACGGCGACATCTTCTACTGCGACACACCCACGCGTCTCCACAAACACGACTCCGAGTCCGAGATGCGCACGTGCCTGGAGAACCAGGGCTACGGTCACTGACGGTCGACGTGCTCCCGCAGGTATCACCGACACTCGCCCCAGGAACCAGGTGAGTCGAGCGTAACACAGTCGTTTATGCGTCGGGCGCGTATACTGTCCGATATTATGGTCGAGGCGGACCCTTCGCCACAGCGCTTCCGCGAGTTGATGCTCAACGAGGAACCCGGCTTCGAGGACGTACTCGCCTGCGTCTTCGGCATCCAAGAGCACGAAGTCCGGACGTTTCTGACGCTCCAGGAGCACCCCGGCAGCACCGTCGCCGAACTGGCCGACCAGCTGGAACGCGACCGCAGTAACGTGAACCGGTCGCTGTCGACGCTCCGCGAGAAAGACCTCGCCGAGCGCGAACGACGACTGCTTGAGGGCGGCGGCCACGTCTACCAGTACTCCGCGACGCCGTTCCCCGAGGCGCGCGATCTGATGCACGACACCCTCGACGAGTGGACCGCCTACGTCCACGAACGGATCGACGAGTTCGGGGAGGACGACATCTGATACGGATTATCGGCCACGCTCAGTTCTTCAAGAGGACTCGGATCGACCGCGGAAGACAGCCGACGAGCGGAGCCCCGGCTCGCTCGCCGCAGTTACTCGTTCGAGCGGAGTTTCCGGTAGAGATACGCGAGGCCGAGTCCGCCGGCAATCAGCGCGAGCAGCGGAGCGTCGGCGGCCTTCGACCCCCCACGGCGGACCGTCTCGACGACTGACCGCGAGTCGTTGATGTGTCGTAGAACGGCCTCGGTGTCGTTGGGGACTGGTTCGGGCTTGCTTCCGGCTTCGTAGGCGGCGTCCGGGTCTTTGAGCAGGTGCCCCGTCGTCAGGCAGACCACGTCCTCGTCGGCGTCGACGACACCCTCCTCGCGGAGCTTCCGGAGGCCGGCGACCGACGCGGCGGACGCGGGTTCGACACCGACCCCCTCCGCGGCGAGCGAGCGCTGTGCGTCGGTGATCTCGTCGTCGGAGACAGCGACGGCGGTACCACCCGTCTCGCGGATGCCCGGGAGCGCCTTCGGCGCGTTGACGGGGTTCCCGATGCGGATGGCCGTCGCGATGGTCTCGACCGCCTCCCAGCGGCGGACCTCGTCGGTGCCCTCCTCGACGGCTTCGACCATCGGTGCGGAGCCCTCCGCCTGGACGCCGGTGAGTTTGGGCACGTCGTCCTCGCCGATAGCGCCGGCCTCGCGGAGTTCGCGGAAGCACTTGTACAGCGCGGCGGTGTTGCCGGCGTTGCCGACGGGGAGGACGATCCGGTCGGGGTAGGTGCCCTCGTCGGCGTGGAACCGCTCCATGATCTCGAAGCCGATGGTCTTCTGGCCCTCAAGTCGAAAGGGGTTGAGCGAATTGAGGAGGTAGGCCTCGCCGCGCTCGGCGAGGTTCTGGACGATGTCGAGACAGGCGTCGAAGTTCCCGTCGACTTCGAGGATGCGCGCGCCGTGGAGGCTGGCCTGTGCGACCTTGCCCGCGGCGACTTTCCCGTCGGGGAGGAGCACGAGCGTCTCCATCCCGCCGCGAGCGCCGTAGGCGGCCAGCGCGGCGCTAGTGTTGCCGGTCGAGGCGCAGGCGAGCCGGTCGACGCCAACCTTCTCCGCGACGCGGACGCCGACGGTCATCCCGCGGTCCTTGAAACTCCCCGTCGGGTTCATCCCCTCGTGTTTGACGCGGAGCGTGTTTACACCGGTTTCCTCCTCGAGACCCGGGACGTAGTGCAGCGGCGTGTCGCCTTCCGGGAGCGAGACGCCTTCGTCGAAGGGCAGCGCGGCGGCGTAGCGCCAGACGCCGTAGGGCCCGCTCTCGGGAGACCCGCCGCCGAAGTCGTCCCACGTCGGGAGGTCGGCGTAGCGGACTTCGAGGAGTCCGTCGCAGTCGTCGCAGGTGTACCGGATCGCGTCGAAGGGTGCGAACCGTTCGCCGCACTCGATGCAGGTGAGCCAGACGCCGTCGGTCGCCGCCTCGGGCTCGGGCTCTGCCAGGTCCAGATAGGCGCTCATTAGTGGCTCTGGACGCCCGGCAACCAAAAGAGGGGCGGTTGCCGGGCCACCGCGCGTCGGTCGAACACGGTCCCCCAGACGCCGTCGCGGCCGTTCCCGGCTCGCGATACCGCTCGTCGACCAGCCGCCCCAGCATCACGTCCCCGGTGAGACCGATTCGGGGCATACATTAAGGGTTGGTACGGAGTCGCGAGTGTGCTGTGTCGCTAGTAGCCGTGGTTCGTGTGCACGTGACTGAGGGCGACGGATCTACCGCAAACAGCGTGAACGCCCCGACGCGTTCGCGGCCTGCGACTCGCTGTGCGCCTCACTTCGTTGCGGTGTCTGAGGGCCACGCCCTCAGATTAGCGGGACCTCTGGTCCCGCGTCACTTGCGTCGTCTCGCACCGCGAACGCGTCGCCCCGTTCATTTCCACCCGCACAGACTGACCGGCCAGCCGATACGGGTTGGAATGAACGGGGCCGGGCACTGCGGGAACCCCGCCGCAGTAAGCACCGAGCGAACGCAGTGAGCGAAGCGCACAGCAAGGCGCGGGACCGCAGCGCCCGGGGGCTTTCACGCTGTTCACGGTTGGATCATTCGGACCGTTGGCACACGCGACGACCAGAACCCGGACCGCTTTTTACTCACGCCCGTTCAATTCCCGACGAGGGCACGTAGCTCAGTCCGGATAGAGCGTCGGACTTCTAATCCGACGGTCGTGGGTTCAAATCTCACCGTGCCCGTGAAGCCGCCGAGCCAAGCGAGGCGTGCTGAACCGCAGCGCGCAGGGGATTCGAACTACGCGAGACGAGCGTCGCGAGTCTCGCAGTCGAGTGAGAATCCCACCGTGCCCGCTTTTGCGACGAACGGACGTGAGGAGCGAAGCGGTCAGTGGGATTCGAACCACGGCAGACCGAACGAAGTGAGGTCTGGCATCGGGTGAGAATCCCGCCGTGCCCGTCCATCTTTTTCGCAGAGGGGTATCCTCGGGCCTTCGGCCCTGCGGGCACCCCTCCGCCAAAAACATGGGTGAAAAAGGCCGAACTCGCATCATAGGCGCGAGTTCGGTGTCCGCAGGAGTGAGCAATCGCGAACGACTGCGGGCTCGTCAGAGCTCCGCTCTGACGGTGAAACGGCTCGCTTCGCTCGCCGTATGCGGGCACAGAAAACTGATTCCGTCCGCACGGGCTGTTCAGTCGAACCCGTAGCGCTTGTGGGCTTCGTCGATATCCACGATCTCGACCACGCGGACTTCCTCGTCTGCTTCCAGAACATCGTAGAACGCGGTGTGGGTCCGTCCGATATGTAACCGATAGAGCTCCTCTCCCTCGATTACCAGTTTCTCCGTGTCACCGGACCCCGAATCAGGTCTCGGATACGGATTGGCCGCCAGTTTCCGTAGATTGTCCTTCACGATGCGCGTGCTCTTCTCGTCTAGCGCGGCGACGTACTCGCGGGCTTCCTCCGCGAGGAGGACCTCATAGCTCATCGAGCGATGTCAGCTCCTCGCTGTCTGCTTCGCGGACTTCCTTCGCTCGCTCGGCGAGCTGCCGGCGTTGGTGTTCCTGGATCAGTTCCCCCAGCAGGTCGTCGTACGTCTCACCTGCCTCCTTAAGCTCGTTCAGTTCTTTCCATCGCTCCTCTGTGACCGGAATTCGTTTGCTAGCGTTGGACATTCCTACCGACCTCTGTGTTCAATCCTTACAACGCTTACAGGCAAAAGGTTTCGGTGGACGAACCGCATTTGTCGCTATCGAGGTCGCGTGTCGCCGGAGAATCGGACCCCACCGTGCCCGTCCATCTTTTTATCGTCGCCCTTCCTCACTCAGCGGACGATTCGACGGGGTTCGCCCGACCGCATACCCCTCGACATCAGCCTTCTTGCCAGCCGAGTCCCAACACCGAGCGTGGTCGAAGACCTGCCGACGGACGTGCGGACGGTGCTGGAGCAGTTGTTCACGGAGGGCCGGCGTGCGCTGGAGGCCGACGACCTCGACACCGCCCGCGAGAGCGTCACGAGCGCACAGTCGGTCGCCGCGAACAAACTCCCCGAGAGTGAACTCCGGGGCGAACTGCTGCACGGCTGCGAGCGAATCGCGGCGCTGCTGGACGCCGACGGCGACACGGAGCCGGCGGCCGCCGCCGAGTATCTGGCGGCGATGGAGCGGCGACTCGCGGCGGTAGAGTGACGAACGCGTCCGTTCAGGAGCCGAGGTTCGGGTCCGCGGCCTTCTGGTCGAAGCCGGCGATGCGGTACTCGCGGGAGTCAGTGCAGTCTTCGATTTCAGCGGCCAGGTCGCCGATTGCGAAGTCGTATCGGTGTTCGAAGTCGCCGTCGCGACGCTCGACCCGGTCGAACACGTCCGTGACGGCCAGGTCTTCGTCGAAGTCCGCGCGGAAGGCGGCGGCCTTCTCGGCGGCCGCCGCGGCGGGCTCAGACGTGGTCGCGGGGCATCAGGTCGTCGTAGGGCTGCTCGTCAAGCCACTCGGCCAGCCGAACTAGCTGGTCGCTGGCGGCGGCGAACAACTCCGCGCCTTTCTCCCGCGTCGCGTCGGTCTGGTCGCCGATGACGCCGCTCTCGGTGTTGTCGATGGCGTCGTAGAAGGTGCGTGCGCCGAACTGGCGAGCGCCCTCGTAGTCCTGGAAGCTCGTGATACCCTCGTCCCGAGCGGCCTCGAACTGGTCCTCGCGGACGAGTTCGTCGGCGATGTGGAGCATCATCGCGGTCTCTTTCGGTCCGCCGTGGGGACCGTTGTGCTCGAAGCGCTCGTCGACCAGTTCGGGGATCGATTCGTCCCACATCCACTCGATAGCGTAGGCGTCGCCGTCGTCGCGGAGGCGGCGGCCGACTTCGCGGAGGTGCTGGACGTTGCCGCCGTGGGCATTAACGAAAATCACGCGGTCGATGCCGTGGGAGGTGAGACTGCGCGTCAGCGACTCGACGTAGTCGCGGAAGACGCCCGGTTCGACCCACATCGTCCCGTGGAACTGCCGGTGGTGCGGGCTGACGCCGACGTTAATGGTGGGTGTGCAGAGGAAGCCGGTGCGCTCGGCGGCGTCGCGAGCGAGCGCCTGTGCGATGCGGTGGTCGGTCGATTCGGGGAGATGCGGGCCGTGCTGTTCGGTCGAACC
>PXSD01000023.1 GCA_003023165.1 Halobacteriales archaeon QS_9_67_15
GGCTCCTCGCCGCCGACAGCGTGTTGCTCGCCTCGCACATCGACGCCGACGGGCTGACGAGCGCCGCCGTGGCGTCGAGGGCGCTGGAGCGGGCCGGCCTGGACTTCGAGACCGTCTTCAAGAAACAGCTCGACGAGACCGAGATCGCCTCGATCGCCGCTCGCGCCTGCGAGACCGTCCTGTTCACCGACTTCGGGAGCGGCCAGCTCGACGCGATCACGGCCCACGAGCGGGCGGGCGACTTCGAACCCGTGATCGCGGACCACCACCAGCCCGCCGACGGGGAGACGGAGTACCACCTCAACCCGCTACTGGAGGGGATCGACGGTGCCTCGGAGCTGTCCGGTGCGGGCGCGGCGTACGTCCTCGCCCGCGCGCTGGCGGGTCGGAGCGGTCAGTCCGCGGACAACCGTGACCTGGCGGGACTCGCGGTCGTCGGTGCGGTCGGCGACATGCAGGCGGTGGGCGGCGAACTCGTCGGCGCGAACCGCGGTATCGTCGAGGAGGGCGTCGCGGACGGCGTCCTCGCGGAGGGCACCGACCTCTCGCTGTACGGCAAGCAGACTCGACCGCTCCCGAAGCTGTTCGAGTACGCGACGGAAGTTCAGATACCCGGGATCTCGGGTGACGAGGCGGGATCGGTCCGGTTTCTGGAAGGGTTGGACGTGGACCTGCAGGAGTCTGGAGCGTGGCGGACGTGGGTCGACCTGACCGACGACGAGCGCCGGACGGTCGCGAGCGCGCTGGTCAAACACGCCGTCCAACGCGGCGTCCCGGCATCGAAGATCAACACGCTCGTCGGGACGACCTACGAACTCGTCGACGAGCCGCGGGGGACGGAACTGCGCGACGCGAGCGAGTTCTCGACGCTCCTGAACGCGACGGCGCGATACGACCGCGCCGACGTGGGCCTCGGCGTCTGTCTCGGCGATCGTGACGGGGCGCTGGACCAGGCCCAGACCCTGCTCGCGAATCACCGTCGGAACCTCTCGGAAGGGCTGGAGTACGTCCGACAGGAGGGCGTCACGCACGAGGACGAACTCCAGTGGTTCGACGCGGGCGATGCCATCCGCGAGACCATCGTCGGCATCGTCGCCGGGATGGCCCTGGGGACGGACGGCGTCTCCGCGACCGAACCGATCGTCGCGTTCGCCCGGAAGAACGACGAAGAGACGAAAGTTTCGGCCCGCGGAACCGGTACCCTGGTCCGCGAGGGCCTCGACCTGTCGGTCGTGATGGGCGAGGCCGCCCGGTCGGTCGGGGGCGACGGCGGCGGCCACGACATCGCCGCCGGCGCCACCGTCCCGGCGGGTGACGAACAGGCCTTCGTCGACGCCGCCGACGATATCCTCGCCGACCAGATCGGCTGAACGGGCCGAACGCACGTCTTCGAGGCCGCAACCGGCGCACAGCCCCAGCGCCGTGGGCGTTCGCCGCAAGATTCTGTATAGCGACATGAAATATATTACGACGAGGTCGGCGAGGTCGTAGCGGCGTACTCCAGCGTCGAGATATTGACGAAACCCGCCGTTGAGCGTCCTACCCGTTGATCTGGACGGCGGTGCCGGTCGACGCTGGACCGACGGGCGAGAGCGTGACCCGCCACCCGTCGTCCGTGCGCGTCGCGTCGGTGACGACCGAGGGGCGGCCCGCCGAGCGGCGGACCGTCTCCGCCGAGAGCGGGAGCGTCGGGAGGCGACCGCCGAGCGACTGCAGTTCGTAGCCGTGAAGCGTCAGGGTTCGGGGCCGCCCCCAGTCGCCGTCGACGAGGGTATAGGTGGAGAGGAGGCCAGTCGTTCGGAGGTGGTCCAATGCCCCGCGGACCGGGGTTGTGCTCCCGGTAACGGCGGGGAGGTGGGCGGTCGCGCGCCGGAGCGCGTCCGCGCGGACGGGGTCGGAGAACCGCGCCTGGAGTTCCGTCGCCATCGTCGCGAGCAGTTGGAGACAGAGCCGGTCCCGGTCTGTCGTCTGCTCTGCGGCCTCGAGATAGGCGCCAATCACGGCCCGTTCGACCGCGTCGTGGTCGCTCGCCGAGAGCGCCTCGAACACCGCGCCCGCCAGGTCGTGACAGTACCTGACGAGCGCTCGTCGAGACCCCCGCTCGCCTGCGGTCGCGGGCGGAAACGTCCAGGGAGCGCTCTCGTCGGAGTCAGTCCCTCCCTCGCAGACGACGAAGTCGTACCACGGCGCACGCGGGTCGTATCGCCGAAGCGTCGCCCGGTAGGCGTGTGCGACGCGAACTGCCTCAACCGCATGCTCGCGGTCGGGGGATCGCCGACCGTCCATCGGCACCGGCTGCTCCCCCGTTCGGCCACATCGAACGTAGTAGGCCCCGCTCTCGTCGGTGAGCGACTCCAGTTCACTCCTGCTGTCCGTCAACGTCCGCCCGATCATTTTAGGGTGACCTAAAAGTACGGCGTACTTAGTCACCGGTGGTTTCCATCCGTTCGGTGTTATCTCGGAGCGAATCGACGCCACCGACTCGTGAGATGGGACGCCGACAGCGGGCCGTGGCAACTATGGGGGTAGACGGCGAGTGATCGGTCGATGGCCGTCGAAGACCGCGATGCGTTCGACTTGGCGCTGGTCGCCACGGCGCTCGTGCTCTCCGCGGCGTCGGCTGTCGGCGTCTCGAACCCCGTTTCTGCCGTCGGAGCAGCGGTCGCCGGAGTCACATCGGTGAACCCGATCGCCTATCTCGTCGTCCTCGGGGTCCTCGGCGTGTTGTTCACGGCGTACGCGGTGTGGTACGTCCCCAACCAGGGTGCTCGGTGACCAGACGGCACGTGAGCGCTCGAATCGCCTGTTTTCTCCAGTCCGGCCACTCAGTTCCGTGTGGCCTCGAGTGACCGGTTCGTCGCCGAAATAAATCTCATATCGCTATACAAAATAACAGTAAGCGCGGTCGTGGACCCGCCGGCGGGCCCCGAGTCGGTGGCAGATATTTATACGAGAAGCGCTAGCGTGGGAGACACCATGGACACGAAGCCACCGGAGTCACTGACCGAGACGGGAAAGCTGTTGTTCGGGGCTGGGTTCGTGTTCGGCGTGATGGTGACGCTGGTGCTGCTCGGTGTCGTGCTGGCAGTGCTCGCGTCGAACGGTGGAGCGGTCTCGACGACGGTCGTCGCGACCGTCGCTGCGGGCGTAGTGTTCGCCGGGATTGTGGGTGGCGGCCTCTCCCTGCTCGCGTTTCCGGAGAACCGGACGCGGATACCGTTCGACGCGGCCGACTTCGAGTTCGAGAGGCAGGACTGACCGGGCGAAGTCGCCACGTCCCGCGAGACGGACGATTTTTGTCGGGGCTGTGCGTCGGTTCGGGTAATGAGCGACTTCGACCCGGAGCAGTTCGAGGACAAGTACGCCAACTACTTTCCGGAGCTCCAGCGGGCCTACAAGCAGGCCTTCGAGACGATGAACGACCGCTACGACTCGGAGCTGATCCACGCCATCGACCAGCGGATCCTCTCCGAGAGCGAGCCCTTCTACGAAGAGAGCGCGGAGCAGCGCTCCGCGGACGATTCGAGCGCGCAGAGCGCGCGAGAACACGATGGCGGATTCCGTATCGAGCTCCCGGAAAACCCCACCGAGCGACTCTCGGGCGTCCTGACGGCCGACGACGAGAAGGTCGAGGCGATCCTGGACCGCTACGTCGACGAGATCGAGTCCGAGCTCCGGTCGGTCTTCGGGCTCGACGGGTAGACCGACCGTTCTGTCGCCGTTCGCCGGTGTACGCAGTGCCAACAGCCACCGCGAGACACTTATTTGACCGCGCGGCGAAGGATACGTGATGTTCGTCGGCCACGCCTGTCTCGCGTTCGCGGTCGCGGCTCTCGGTGCGTACCGGCTGGGCTGGCGTCGCGAGACCGCGCTGCAGGTCGCAGTGGTGGCCGCCCTCTTCGCGACGCTGCCCGATGTGGACGTCGTCTACGGCATCGCCGGACTCCTCGCACCGGCGGCCGGGTCCGGCCCGGTCCCGGTCGAGTCGTTCTGGGACGCCGGTAACCGCGTTCATCGCGGCGTGACCCACGCGCTCCCCATCGCAGTGGTCGTCGCCGGCGGCGCCGCGCTCGTCGCCCGCTCGAGGGGTCGGTCGCGACTGACCGGTGCGGGGGTGCTCCTCGCGCTGGTCCCGGCCGCGACCGCACTCGGCGGGCTCCTGACCGGCGCGGTCACCGCGGTGTTCGTCCTCGGCGCTGGCGCGCTCGCCGTCGGTGCCGGTCGGCGAGGGGCCTCTCCCCGGATCGTCGGGGCGGGTGCAGCCGTCGGCCTGGTCACTCACCCCTTCGGTGACCTCTTCACGGGGTCGCCGCCGGCGTTCCTGTACCCGTTCGACGTGACCCTCGTCGCCGAGCGCGTTGTCCTCTCGACCGACCCCACGCTCCACCTGCTCGGCGCGTTCGGGTTCGAGCTCGCGACCGTCTGGCTGGCGGTGGCGGCCTACTTCATGACCTCCGGGGAGCGACCGCACGCACACGTCGACCGCCGTGCCGTGCTCGGCGTGGCGTACGCCGGTGCCGCCCTCGCGCTGCCGGCGCCGACCCCGGACGTGTCCTACCACTTCGTGTTCAGCGTCCTCGCGGTTGGATTCGTCGGCGTCACGCCCCCGTCGCTGGAGCGAGTCGGGACCTGGCGGGCCGCCGTCACCGCGCTCGCCGCGATCAGTCTCGCCGCCGTCGCGTACGCGGCGGTCTACCTGGTCGTCGGCTGAGACGCGCTGATTCGTGGGTCTCGCGGGAGCCGCTGTCGTCGCTCGTCAACGAGCACGTGTACGGCCGTATCGCCGCCTCGTCGGACACCGAACCCCTCGGTCGGCGGTCCGACAGTCTGCAAAACTTGAAACGTCTCCCGAGACAACGAACGGGTATGAGCGACAACGAGGGTCGAACGGACCTGCGGATGCCCGACGAAGACGAGGTGTTCGCAGTCGTCACAGAGATGCTCGGAGCCAATCGAGTGAGGGTACGCTGCATGGACGGCACGAACCGCACCGCTCGCATCCCGGGAAAGATGCAAAAGCGCATCTGGATCCGGGAGGAGGACGTCGTCCTCGTCGAGCCCTGGGACTGGCAAGACGAGAAGGCAGACATCGCGTGGCGCTACGAGAAACAGGAGGCTGACCAGCTACGCGAGGAGGGACACATCCAGGAGTAACATGGCGGGCCACCCCACCGCCGAGTGCGTCTCAACTGTTCTCGCGCCGCGCGCTCGGTGGAGTCGCTGACGATGCCGGAGTATCGCCTGCTCGACACCGACGAGGCCGACGCCCCCGGCGACGAGTGGGAGGAAGTCGACGTCCACGACACGGAAGCGGACGAGATCGCCCGCGAGCGCGACCGCGAGTTCAGCGAGTTCCGCAAGCGCATCGAGAACACCGAGCAGTTCAAGGTCGAGGACTCGGTGTTCGACGACGCCACCTACGCGGCCCTCTACAAGCTCGTCCAGGACGACTACATCACCGCCTTCGGCGGCCCCATCTCCACCGGCAAGGAAGCGAACGTCTACACCGCGCTGGCTCCCGAGAACACGGAAGTCGCCGTCAAGGTCTACCGGATCAACGCCTCCGACTTCACCGACATGCGCGGCTATCTCGACGGCGACCCGCGCTTTCGGGGTATCGGCAGCGACAAAAAGAAGCTCGTCCTCGCGTGGGTCCGCAAGGAGTTCGCCAACCTCGAGCGCGCCCGGAAAGCGGGCGTGCTGGTGCCCGAACCCGTCGCAGTCGAACGGAACGTCCTCATCATGGAGTACCTGGGCACCGACGAGGGGCGGGGCAAACGACTCTCCGAAGTGACTCTGGAGAACCCCGAAACCGCCTACGAGGTCGTCCGCGAGTACATGCAGCGGCTCCACGACGCCGGCCTCGTCCACGGCGACCTCTCCGAGTACAACCTGATCGTCCACGGCGACGAGATCTACGTCATCGACCTCGGCCAGGCGGTGACCGTCCACCACCCCAACGCCGAGGAGTTCCTCGACCGCGACTGCGAGAACGTCGCCGCCTTCTTCGGCCGACAGGACCACGACGTGACCGCAGACGACCTGAAAACGTACGTCCTCGACCAGGACGAGGGCGAGGACGTCGCGGACGAGTTCTGACGGGGGGAGCCGAAAACGAGCACTCTCCGGCCGCGAACGGCTCTATTCGACCGGCTGCGCGAACCCGAAGTTGGGTTTCACGTCGTCGACCCGAACCGTGAGCGTCTCGCCCTCGTCGACGCCGGAGACGAACAGCGTGTAGCCGTCGACCTTCGCGACGCCGTCGCCGTCGCTCCCGATGTCGACGACCTCGACCTCGACCGTGTCCCCCTCGCGGACGGGCGCGGTGAGGTAGCCTTTCGCCACGAGGTACAGCTCCGACGAGGAGTCCCGCGAGGCGTCGGGGCGAACCTGTCTGGCGTACTCGAACTGCGCCTCCATGTCCTCCTGGAGGGGGGCGACGTCCCGACCGTCGAAGACCTTCACGGCGAGGTCGCCCCCGGGCGCGAGGACCGCGTCGGCCACCTCGAAGGCCTGGCGCGCGAGGTGGACCGAGCGGGCGTGGTCGAGGTCGTAGTCGCCGGTCATGTTCGGTGCCATATCGGAGACGAGGACGTCGACGGGGCGGTCGTCGCCGTCGGCTCCGACGCGGTCGACGATCGCCGCGACGGTCGAGTCCGCCGTGATGTCGCCGCGGACGTACTCGACGGTTTCGTGGTCCTCGAGCGGGTCGATGCGCTGGCGGTCGACGCCGACGACGGTGCCGTGTTCGTCGACTTCCTCGGCGGCGACCTGGAGCCACCCGCCCGGGGCGGCACCGAGGTCGACGACGATGTTACCCGGGCCGAACAGTCCGGCGGTCCGGTCCAGTTGCTGGAGTTTGTACGCCGAGCGGGCGCG
>PXSD01000024.1 GCA_003023165.1 Halobacteriales archaeon QS_9_67_15
GCTGGCCCTGGTAGCCGGCGAACTGTCCTTGCTGGTCGCGCTGCTGTGAGTAGGCCGAACGCTGGCCGCCGATCGAACGACCTCGCTGGCTGCCGAACTGCTGGCCGCCCTGTTGTCGCTGCTGGCCCTGTTGTCGCTGCTGGCCCTGTTGTCGCTGCTGGCCCTGTTGTCGCTGCTGGCCGCCCATTTGCTGGCTTCGCTGCTGTTGCTGCTGTCGCTGCTGACCCTGCTGCTGTCGCTGTTGCCCCTGCTGGCCCTGGTAGCCGGCGAACTGTCCTTGCTGGTCGCGCTGCTGTGAGTAGGCCGAACGCTGGCCGCCGACCGAGCGGCCCTGCTGGCCGCCGAACTGCTGACCACCTTGCTGGTGTCGTTGCTGGCTCTGTTGTCGCCGCTGGCCGCCCATCTGTTGGCCTCGCTGCTGTCGCTGCTGACCTTGCTGCTGTCGCTGCTGACCTTGCTGGCCGTACTGACCCTGATAGCCGGCGAACTGTCCCTGCTGGTCGCGCTGCTGGGAGTGTCCGGAGTGTCGACCGCCCTGTGAGCGACCTTGCTGCTGGTTCTGCTGACCCTGCTGTCGTCGGTTTCTGTTATTGTAAGACATAGTTGATGAATCGCTGGACGACGGCTGTCTCTTGCCGTGCGATTCACCCGGATATTCACGCCGAGCGAGTAAGCGAGTTCACCCTGCGTGTGCCGGGTTAGCGGGCGGTCGATCCGAGGGAGAACGTTGCGTGAGCAGGCCCCTGGGTCGCTGGCGTCACGGGCTGGCGCAGGCCCTGCCGCCGCCGCGGGCCATTTAAGTGCCCGTTTCGTACCACGCGGTAGTGAAATCGAGCATCCTCGACACGCTCGGGTCGCCACTGGTCGAAGTCGACGCTCCCGAGGGTGCCGCGATCGCTGCGAAGGTAGAGTCGTTCAACCCCGGTGGGTCGGCTAAGGACCGACCGGCGAAGGGGATGGTCGAGGCCGCCGAGCGAGACGGGACGCTCACGGCCGGCGACACCATCGTCGAACCCACGAGCGGCAACACCGGGATCGGACTCGCGATGGTCGGGGCGGCGAAGGGGTACGACGTGACGCTGGTGATGCCGTCGTCGAAGTCGCCCGAGCGTCGGCAGATCATGCGCGCCTACGGTGCCGACATCGAACTCGTCGACGGGAGCATCACCGACGCGAAGAACCGCGCCGACGAGCTCGAGTCCCGGGACGACTACGTCCAGCTTCGCCAGTTCGAGAACGCCGCCAACCCCGACGCTCACTACCACACCACCGGCCCGGAGATACTCGACCAGATCGGGGACCGCGAGATCGACGCCTACGTCGCCGGCGTCGGCACCGGCGGGACGATTACCGGCATCGGCCGCCGTCTCCGGGAGGCGTTCCCCGATGTGGAGATCGTCGCCGTCGAACCGGACACCAACGCCGTGCTCTCGACCGGCGCGGCCGGCGACGACGACTTCCAGGGGATGGGACCGGGATTCGTGAGCGACAACCTCGACCGCGACCTGCTCGACGACGTCGAGACCGTCGGCATCGACGAGGCAGAAGCGGAGTGTCGCCGCCTCGCCCGCGAGGAGGGCATCCTCGTCGGACAGTCCTCCGGTGGCACGAATCTCGCGGCCAAGCGCGTCGCGGAGCGACTCGTCGACGACGGGGTCGCGGACCCGTTCGTCGTCACGGTCTACTGGGACAGCGGCGAGCGATACATGTCGACGGGCATGTTCGACTGATACGGATTACTGTAGATAGTTTCACAACGGTCGATGTATCCAGGTCTGTCGGGGGCTCGAAGCGGGATATCGTCCCGAGTGGCGGTAAAAAACTACAGTAATCCGTATGACCCCGAGTCTAGCCGTGCGTCCTCGAACGCTCGCTCGTCGCCGGTGACGCGTGCGCTTGCCTGCCCGTGCATGTACTTCCCGAGCACTGCAGCCAGGCCGGCGATCACGAGTGCGACGACGGCCACGGTCTCCACGGGAACCTGTAGATCACCGCTCGTCAGCCCGCCGTCACCCAGCAGGCCCACTGGAATCAGTACCGTCGCGGCGGCGACGAGGGAGAGACTTCTCGCGAACGCCGCTGCCGGGACGCGACTGCGGGCGAGATAGGCGGCGGGGGCGAGCCAGCTCCCGAGGAAGACGAGCGCGGCGGTCCAGACCGTCAGCGAGGCGACTGTCGAGACGAGGAAAAGCCCGAGCGGTGCCAGTGGGACGGCGACGGCGAGTCCGGCGACGACCATGATCCGTCCCGAGGCGCGGCGTTCGCTCCCGGCGACGGCGAGATACTCCGTTCGCTCGTCGTCGAAGCGCCCGTCGAGTTCCGAGAGCTGGACTGTCTCTCCGTCCTCGCCGATAGGCGTCCGACAGTCCGGGCAGAACCGGGTACCGGCGGGGAGGGCGGTGTGACACTCGGGGCACGGGAACTCGGACGGGTCGCCGCTGGGGTCGTCACCGTCGTCTCCGGGGGGTGGGTTCCCGTCCGACTCGGTCATGCCCCCGCTACGCGACCGAGCGACAAGAACCCCGGCCCAGCGAGCCGGGAGGCGCGAGGGCGGACGAGAAACGACTATACCGTCGCCCGCCCACGGACCTGCCATGCGACTGGAGGACTACTGGGGTATCGGGCCGAAGACCCGGGACCTGCTCGCGGACGAACTGGGCGTCGAGCGAGCCGTCGACGCCATCGAGCGCGCTGACGCCCGGGCGCTCGTCGACGCGGGCCTCTCTCAGGGTCGGGCGACGCGTATCCTCCGCCGGGCACAGGGCGGCGAGGCCATGGACGTGCTCGCGACCCGGGACACACGCGAGGTGTACAAGGAGGTCCTCGACCTCGCCGGCGCGCACGCGCTCACCGAAGACGCGGCGAGTCGGATACGGGTCCTGACGCCGCTGGGGTCCCGCGAGGAGATGGCCGCCCGGATCGACCGCGTCCTCGAAGCCCGCGACGCCTGGACGGCGCTCGACGAGTCGACGCAGGTGGCCGTCGAGGACGCCTTCGAGGAGAACGCCGCCGGCGGGGAGCTCGCGTCCGTCCGGACCGCGCTCGCTCTCTCCGAAGCGGGGGTCTCCGAGGGCGTCTTCGAGTCGATCGCCGAACTGGACGACGACACGCTGGCCGACGCCGCGGCCGCGCTCGCGGGTCTCGAGGGCGGCGGGGACGGGATCGGCGAGGGCGCGGACGACAGACTCGACTCGCTCCGGCGGACACTCGCCGATGTCGAGGACATGGCCGCGACGCCTGAGAGCGTCGTCGAGGAAGTACAGTCCGGCGCACGCGGACGTGACGACTTCCAGGAGACGCTCGTCGGTCACGTCACCAGCGAGACCGCGGTCGACGTGGCGCGGGTGCGGGAAGCGATGCCCGGGCAGGCGACCGACGCCGGCGACTTCGTCACCGAGACGCTCCGGGCGCTCACCGGGGACCTGCGCACGGCCGTCGATGAGCGCGAGGCCGAGGTGGCCGAACGGCTGGCGGGGACCATCGAGACGGCGAGCGAGGAGATAGACGCGGCGGTGGCCGCCGTCGACGACATCGCGCTGTACGTCTCGCTTGCGCGGTTCGCCGACGAGTTCGCCCTCCGGCGACCGACGTTCGTCGACCGCGAGACGGTCGCCGTCGAGAACGCGCGCAACCTCTCGGTCGTGGTCGGCGGCGTCCCCGTCCAGCCGGTCACGTACGGCATCGGCGACCACGCGTTGGAGGTGCCGAGCGCGAACGCACCGCCGAGCGCCCACCGCGTGGCGGTTCTCACCGGTGCGAACAGCGGTGGGAAGACGACGCTCCTGGAGACGCTCTGTCAGGTCCAACTGCTCGCCCAGATGGGTCTCCCGGTTCCGGCCGACAGCGCCGAGGTCGGGGTGGTCGACGCCGTCGTCTTCCACCGGCGACACGCGAGTTTCAACGCGGGGGTCCTCGAGTCGACGCTCCGGTCGGTCGTTCCGCCGCTGACCGACGAGGGGCGGACGCTGATGCTCGTCGACGAGTTCGAGGCCATCACCGAACCGGGGAGCGCCGCGGACCTCCTCCACGGCCTCGTCCGGCTGAGCGTCGACCGCGGGGCGCTCGGGGCGTTCGTCACCCACCTCGCGGACGACCTCGAGCCGCTCCCGCCCGAGGCGCGCGTCGACGGCATCTTCGCCGAGGGGCTGACCCCGGACTTGGACCTGCAGGTCGACTACCAGCCCAGGTTCGAGACTGTCGGCCGCTCGACCCCGGAGTTCATCGTCTCGCGGCTCGTCGCGAACGCGGGCGACCGGTCCGAACGGGCCGGCTTCGAGACGCTCGCCGAGGCGGTCGGCGAGGAGGCCGTCCAGCGGACCCTCTCTGACGCGCGCTGGTCGGCCTGATCCGAGGGCGGCTCACCTCGGCGGACGCCCGATCCGTTCCGGTCCACTCCGGTCGTCTCGTTCGGTCAGCGTGCGACCTGACGGAAGCTATCGCCGTCGGTCGGCTCGTCCTCCTCGTCGGTCGTAGGGTCGCTGTCGCTCTTCGGGGACGTCGCTCCCTCGTCGTCGGCCGACTCGTACTCCGGCGTGATGATACACAACATGGCTCTCACCAGACTCCCCGGCGGGGATCGAACCCGCCGCTCCGGCGCTCGGCCGGTGTCACGCCGCTGTGACCGCGGGGAGCAGAGGGCCGAGACGACCCGGTCCGGGGCCGTCCTCGGTAGTGCTGGCCGGTCACGCCTCGGCCGCGTCGACGACGAGGAGGCTCGCGTCCATGACACCGAAGCCGTCTTCCAGCGTCTCGCGGACGGCCTCGGGGTCGGTTTCGTGGTCGGGGAGGCCCAACCGGACCGTCGCCGTGACGCGGATGTCGGTCGCGCGCGGCGTCACGTCGGTCACGCCCGTGACCTCGGCCGTCTCGACGCCGTCGATGTCGGCGGCGACCGTGCGGACGCCGCTCTCGAGGTCGGCCATGGTGTCTCGGGGGACCCACAGGTCTAACTCCGCCGTCGCTTTCACCGCAGTTGTGGCATGGACTGCCATACGACCCCGGCGCGAGTCGAACGCGCGTCGCGTGGAGCGACCACCCTGGGGGGTCACAGCGCAGTGATGCCTCTCCGGCATCGCTGCCGCTATCTCGTCGAGCGCGCACCCCTCGCCCGCACCGAGGCGGAGTCGGAAACCGCCTCGAACGCGAGCGAGGGGTGCGCGTGTCGGGCGTGTGTCGACCGGGAGACCGCGGGACGGCACGGTCCAGCCGGTGTCACGGATTCTGTCGCCGCGCGGGACGGACCGGGGGCCAGGACGTCGGAATCTCAGGAAGAGCCGAAATGGCCCGAACCGACGGCCGTCGACCGGACTGGGAGCCCGGGCGGCCCGCGGAGCCTCACGCGGCGACGGTCGGTTCGAGCGTGCGGTTCCCCCCGTCCGACCGACTCATCGCGAGATCCCGCCCGGCGAAGTCCACTTCGGTGGCGGACTTCGCGCAGCCGACACTGGCTAGGTAGGAGCCGAGTGCCGGGGACGCGATGTCGTCGATCATTGGGATCACCGCTCACACTGTGGTGTGGAGCGTATCAAACACGTCTATACGGAAATATATTAAATTTTTTGCACGTATGCGAGAGTGTGTCATGCGTACTGGTCGCCTGAGGACCACACTTATCTGCGGGATACTCCTATGCTACTCCATGAAGCAACGTGTGAAACGTGTGCTGAGTCGTGCTCGCTACGCAGCTATCGGTGCCGCTATCGGAGCGGGAGCGGGTGGCTTGCTCGGACGGAACGCTGCCAGTACCGGTGGTGCCCTGGGTGCCATCGTCGGCGCGACTATCGGGGAGAAACGCGTCACCGTCGACGCGTTCATCGACGACGTGAAAGAGAAGCGAGCGGACCGCGACGTCCTCGAGAGCGAGGAGTAACCCCTGCCACGAGCGGGTACAGTGACACCGACACGTGCGACTCAGACCGGTTCTCCGACGTGTGCTCCGGTGACGTGCCCGCCGCACCCACGCCGCTGGACGTACTCGTAGGTCACGACGTCCTCGAACGCCTCGTCGAGCGCGTCGTAGCGGTAGCGCTCGGGGTGGCTGTGCTCACCGTGGCTGACGAGGTTGACGTGGTTTCCGGGCGCCGTATGTCCGACCGCGTCGAGCGCCTGTGATATCACGAGGGCGCGATTCTCGCCGTGGTGTGGTTTCTCCAGGTTCGCCGACCAGAAGTTGCCGTGAACGTAGTCCGTGACGGGTTCGACGTCGTCGTGGCTGACGGATATGGCTGTCGACAGGCTCCCGACGTGCGAACCCCTGTCGCCGAACGTGTTCGGCTCGGCTCCGTCGTTCAGACGACGCTCTCGTCCTCGTCCGGCTGGTCTGACTCGTCCTCGTCGTCGGACCGGTCGACGGTCTGCTCTTGGACCCGGATCCCCTTGCCGGCGAGGTAGCGCATCTGCTGGCGCGCGAACTCCTCCTCGCGAGCGCCCTGCGTCGCGAGAACGTACATCAGCGCTCGGCCCGCCGGCCGCATCGTCCGGCCGGCGCGCTGCGTGCCCTGCCGTCGAGACCCGCCCAGCCCCGAGGCGACGACCGCGAGCGACGCGTCCGGCAGGTCGATCCCCTCGTCGCCGACCCGGGAGACGACGAGCGTCCGGAGCGACCCGTCCCTGAACTGCTGGAAGAGCCGCTCTCGCTCGTGATGCGGCGTGTCGCCGCTGACGAAGGGCACGTCCAGCGCTCCCGACAGCGCGCGCCCCTGGTCGAGGTAATCGACGAAGACCAGCGCTTTCTGCTCCGGGTGACGACCGAGAATCCGCTCGGTCTCCTCGACCTTCGCGGGGTTCGACGCCGCGATCTGGCGGCGTTCGTGGCCCTCGCTCCCGACGTACTCGTTCCGGCTCTCGCCGTCCGTCCACGGGACGTACCGTATCTCGACGCGCGGCTCCGCGACGAACCCCTCGTCGAACAGCGCGTCCCAGTCGGTGCCGATCGGGGGACCGATGAGCGTGAAGATCTCCTCCTGGAGGTCGTCCTCGCGGACGGGCGACGCCGAGAGACCGAGCCGGTGGCGCGTCTGGAGGCTCGCGCTCCGTCGGTACACGTCGCTGGGGACGTGCTGGACCTCGTCGTAGACGACGAGTCCCCACTCCCGGGAGTCGAAGAGGTGTCGATGGCGCCCCATCCCGGCGGTCTGGTAGGTCGCGACCGTGACCGGACGGACGTCCTTCTTCCCGCCGTGGTACTCGCCGACCTGTGATTCGTCGAGGGTCGTGTGCGCCAGCAGCTCGTCGCGCCACTGGCGGACGAGTTCTCGGCTCGGGACGAGGATCAGCGTCTCGCCGCCGACGCGTTCGACGATCCCCATTGTGGCGACCGTCTTCCCGCCCCCCGGCGGTCCGACGAGGACGCCCGACTTCGTTTCCATGAAGCGCCCGACCCAGTCGTGCTGGTACTCGCGCAGGTCGAGCGTCAGCGAGAGGTCCAGCGGTTCGCCCGAGTCGAGGTCGCGCTCGTCCTGGACGGGATAGTTCGCCCCGTAGAGGACCCGTTTGACCTCGGCAGTCGCTTCCTCCGCGACCCAGCTTTCGGTGTCGGAGATGGACGCGCGAAGGTGCGAGTCGTCGAGTTTCTGCCGGGCGACGTTGCCCATCAGGTTCTCCGTCGCGGCTTCGAGCACGGTGTAGCCGTCCTCGTGCGTCCGGAGCGTGAACCGGTGGGCTCGCTTCCACTGCTCGGTGAGCCACGCTTCGAGCCCGGGGTATCGCTGGGGCAGCACGTCCCTGACCGTACCGAGGAGGTCGTCGACGTCGTCGTACGGCGCCTGCCACACGTCGGAGTCATCGGTCTCGTAGACGTACCCCTGCTCGCCGTTCGTGTCGACGAGTCTCGCGAACTGCGAGAGCTGCGCTCGCGTGAACTGTGCGGGCTTGTCGACGACGATCCGGCGGCGGTCCGGGAAGACGACGAACCGCTCGCGGTCCGCGTAGTCGGTCCACTCCGCAGGATACCACACCGTCGGGTCCTGCGAGACGTCGCGACTCACGGCACCGCCGCTCGTCTCCAGGTCCGCCAGCCACGCCTCGATGTCTTCGCGTGCTTCGTCGAGTTGACGAGCGATCTCTTCCGTCGTCAACACCGGGCTCCCCGCGCGCTCGATGGCTTCGTGAAACCGCTCCAGCGCGGGGCCGCCCTCTTCGTCTGTCACGGCTGCCCGTAAGCTACGCCACGTGAAGGTGCTTTCGTCTGCCGCAGCTCCGTCAGCCCAGTCGGTCGCTGGCTCTCAGCCGCAGAGATTATTATAGTATTACGATTATATATACTTATATTATGTTTTCTCTACCTCGGATCCGACTCCTTTTCACCATATCTATTGTACAGTCGAGAAGACATCTGATATACTGTTGCTTTTTGGCTGCATTGTCCCAGTATTCTTGGGAATACGGTCTCGAAGAGAACCGAAAACGAAAACATAGTTCATAAGTGAAATAGTTCCCGTCGCATCCAATCGAAAAAAGCGCGTAAAAATCTTGCGTAGAGAATATTGCGAGGAGACGAAAGCAGAGCGTCGAAACACCTCTAACAGGATCTGCCAACTACTTATAGTTAAAATAAATATGTTTTAGGATTACTATAGATTCTCTGATTGTATAGAAAGGTCTCACGCTTCGGTCTCGCGGGTGTCCCAGGTGTAGTAGGGGACGGCGGTG
>PXSD01000032.1 GCA_003023165.1 Halobacteriales archaeon QS_9_67_15
AGACCGTCTCGCTTGGCCGCTACCCGTCGTCCCCGGTAGCCACGCCGCAGGAGCGCCCCGCTACTCGGTCGTCGAACCGATTCGGTGTGTTCGACAGCATCCGGTCCGTCGCGCTCACGACCGAGAAGAGAAAGCGACAGTGCCGGTCAGTTCCCAGCAGCGAGCCACTGGGCGAACTGCTCTGTGAAGAGGGCGTAGATGATGATGGTCGACAGCGCCGCGAGCAGTCCACCGGCCATCCGCAGTCCGAAGTCGATACCCGACAGGCCGACGCCCGGTCCGGACAGGACGAGCGTGACTGTCGCGCCGTCGACCTTAATAAAGATGCCGAAGATGAACACGATCAGCACGGTGAGCCGGACGGGTTCGCCCCAGTCGACCAGCGTCAGGCCGTACGCGGCCGTGCTCCCGTGTCACACGGCGACGACGCCAGCAAAGCCTTAAACCGGCGGAGTCACCTACGGTCGGGCATGCAACACGTGAAGATTCCGCAGGATCGTATCGGCGCTCTCATCGGCGAAGGGGGTGAGACGTTGCGGGAGATCGAGGACCGTGCCGAGGTCCGACTCGACGTCGACAGCGAGACGGGGCAGGTCACGGTCGAACAGACCGGCGACCCCATCACCGCGCTGAAGGGACCGGACATCGTCAAGGCCATCGGTCGCGGGTTCGCGCCCGACGAGGCCATGCGCCTGCTAAACGACGACATGATGATGTTCGATGTCATCGACATCGGTGCCGCCGCGCGCAACCGGAACGACCTCCAGCGTCACAAGGGCCGACTCATCGGCGAGGACGGTCGGACGCGCGAACTCATGGAGGAGCTCACCGGCGCGTCGGTCGTCATCTACGGCTCCACGTTCGGCATGATCGGCGGCCCCGAACAGGTCGACGCCGTCCGCGAAGCCGCCGAGATGCTCATCGAGGGCGCGCCACACGGCACCGTCTACTCCTTTCTCGAAGAGAAGCACAACGAAATGAAACACAAGGGTCTCAACTATCACAAGTTCCCCGGCTGAGCGTCGATTCTCGTCGTCTTCCGTCGATCACTCGGTTGCGGTGTTCTGTGTGTTCTCACTGGCTGACGCGGCGGTCGGACACCGACCCGCCCACCGGTACGAGCATATTTCATGGGTGGAGCCGATTGTCGGGACATGCGAGCAGCAGTCTTCACGGAGTACGGCGAACCGCTGGACGTGCGGACGGTCGACGACCCCGAACCCGAACCGCACGGCGCGGTCGTGGAGGTGGAGGCCTGCGGCGTCTGCCGCAGCGACTGGCACGCCTGGCAGGGCGACTGGGAGTGGCGCGGCCTCGACCCGGTCCCCGGCCACATCCTCGGCCACGAACCCGCCGGCTACGTTCTCGCCGTCGGCGACGAGGTCGAGCGCGTCTCCGAAGGCGACCACGTCGCCGTCCCCTTCAATCTCGGTGACGGCTCCTGTCACCGCTGTCAGACCGGCCACTCGAACATCTGTGAGAACCGACAGGCGCTCGGGCTCCAGCCCGACGCCCCCGGTGCGTTCGCCGAGCAGGTGCCCGTCCCCCACGCCGACCACAACCTCGTCTCACTCCCGGACGGCGTCTCCTCCGTCGACATGGCGGGCCTGGGCTGTCGGTTCATGACCGCGTTCCACGGGCTGGCCCACCGGGCCGACGTTGATGCCGGCGACTGGTTCGTCGTCCACGGCTGCGGCGGCGTCGGCCTCTCGGCCGTCCAGATCGCCGACGCCATCGGCGCGAACGTGGTCGGCGTCGACCTCATAGACGAGAAACTCGACTTCGCCGAGGGACAGGGGGCCATCGAGACGGTCAACGCGAGCGAGGTCGAAGACCCCGCCGCGGCGGTCCGCGCGATCACCGACGGCGGCGCGGACGTATCGATGGACGCGCTCGGGATCGAGACGACCTGTCGGAACGCCGTCGCGAGCCTCGGCAAGACCGGCCAGCACGTCCAGGTCGGGCTCACGACGAAAGAGGCGGGCGGGTCGCTGGCGCTCCCCACCGACGAGATGGTCACGAGCGAGATCGATTTCCTCGGCGCGCTGGGCATGCCGCCCGAGCGCTACGACGAGATATTCCGAATGGTGGCGACCGGAAAGCTCGACCCCGCCGCGATCATCACCGACCGGCTCGCGCTCGAAGACGTCTCCGGCGTCCTCGACGACATGACCGACTTCGAGACGGTCGGGATCCCCGTCGTCGACGAGTTCTGACGGTTCTGAGAGAGAAGCGGACGGAAAAAGCTAGTCCCCGACGGTCCGCTAGCTGTCTCTGGCGTCCGCGCCGTCGCCGTTCCCGTTGTCGTCGTTCCCGCCACCGTTGTTGCCGTTATCGCCGCCGTTGTTGCCGTCGTCCTGCGTCACGCCGACGTCCAGCGAATCGACCGACGACGACTGATACTGCCGGCTGTAACTTCGTGAAGATATTCGCTGCCCCGGGGCGGCGAAATTCGTGACAGACGTACAGCCGGCAGTATGACTCACGAGCGGTCGACGATGGCGACGTCGGCGTCGAGGTCCTGGATCCGCTCGAACGTGGGCGGCGAGACGAGCCGCGAGGCGGCGCTGCGGTCGGTGCTCGCGCCCATGAACACGAGGTCGAACTCGTCGGCGGTCTCCGTGAGATACCGCTCGATAGACCGGGTGGCGACGCGCGTCTCGAACCCGTCGTCGAACGCCTCGACGAGGTCGGCGAGCATCTCCTCGGCGCGCCGCCGCTCGCGCTCGCCGGTGACGCAGGAGCAGACGCAGACCCGTCCAGTGTGACCGACCAGGCGACCGGCGAAATCGAGCATGCTGTGTGCCACGTCGCTCGCACGACGGACCGGGACGAGCACCCGCTTCCAGCGAGTCCGGCCGGCGTTCGAGCGGTGGACGAGCACGTCCGTGTCGCCGCGGAAGAGGTCGCGGACGTACGGCGAGAGCGCGCCGTGGCGCTGTTCGTAGGCGGCGGCGACGAGGTCGCAGTTCGTCTCGCGGGCGGTCTTCAGCACCGTCGCGGCCGGGGACCCCCCGCCCACCGCGACGACGACCTGACAGGGGACGCCCACCCGGCGCTCGATCTCGCCGGCCCGTGCTTCGAGCCGGGTCGCCGCCTCGGCGACTGCCCGGTCGGTGACGCCCGCTTCGCCGTCCGCCGTCGAGTCCGGGGGGTCGTCGGCCGGAGCGTCGCCGCTCTGTTCGGTGCCGCCGTCGGTGGCGACGCGCTCGACGCGCCACTCGTCGTCCAGCGCGGCGCGTTCGGCGCTGGCGGCGGTCTCGTCGTCGACCACGTCGAGGAGGACGACCGCCCCCGCGTCGTGGGCGGCCGCGAGGCGAGCGCCGAGCATCGCGGTGGCGTCGGGGTTCTCCCCCCGCATCGGGACGAGGACGTGGTCGTCGCCCTGCGTCGACTCGTAGAGGATCTGCGCCCGCCGTTCGTAGAACCGTTCGCGCCAGAGGGTGAAGATGAACGCGACGATACTGCTCGCCAGCAGGATGCTCACCGTGAACTCGAACTCGGTGCCCGGCCGGACGAGCAGTCCGAGCAGCGCCGTCGAGTAGGCGGACGGCTCCTCGATGTTCAGCGCCCACGTGACGACGCCGGCGAGGAAGACCGCTATCGCCGCCTCGAAGGCCCCGACCGCGAACACGCCGGTGCCGCCGTCGGCCGTGCCCAGTTCCGTCGCGAGCACGAGCGCCCCCCAACCACAGAGCGCGCCGACTGTCAGGCCCGCGACGAACCGCACCGGCGAGGCGTACTGACCCTCCGGGTCGGCGAAGAGCGTGTACGTCCCCGACGCCAGCGGCGGAAACAGCAGGAACGAGAGCCGCGACGCGCTGTTCGAGAGCGCCGTCACGAACGCGATGAGCAGCGGAACGAACACCAGGATCGACAGGTGGACGAGGTTGCTCGTCCGCTCGACCCAGCGGCGGAACGCCCGGACCTCGTGGCGCTCGATCCGGCGGAGCCTCGCGACCGCCGCGAGCACCCAGTCCTCCAGCGGACCACGCATACTCGCTACTAATTCAGCGATTCCACAAAAGCCCGTCCCCGCAGGGACCCGGAGTCGACTTCGACGCCCCGCTCAGAGCCGCGTCGCGGCGTCGAGCGAGATGCCGATAGCCCGCTCAACGTTGTTCTTCGCCTTCTCCGGGAGTTCCTCGTCCTCGGTTTCGCCCTTCTGGGTCCCCTCGACGAGGTTGCCGTCGACGGTACAGATCGCGCCGGCGCACAGGCGCTTCCGACGGGCGAGCGTGAACACGGCGGCGGCCTCCATCTCGACGGCGAGCATCCCCGCGCGCTCCCAGTCGTCGACGTACTCGTCGGTCTCGGCGTAGAAGGCGTCGTCCGTCGCGATGGGACCGACGTGGACGTCGTGGCTCGCGGCGTCGCCGCTCGCCCCGGTCGCGGCCGTTCCGGCCGCGCTGTCGACGAGCGCCGAGAGCGTCTCGTAGTCCGCAACGGCCGGGTACTCGACGTTCTCGTAGCGCTTGGTTGTCCCCTCGTCCTTGGCGGCGCCGGTCGCGACGACCATGTCGCCGATCTCGATGTCGGACTGGAGCGCCCCCGTCGTGCCGACGCGGATGAACGTCTCCACGCCGACGTTCGAGAGCTCCTCGACCGCGATGGTCGCCGACGGACAGCCGATCCCCGTCGAGCAGACGGTCAGGTCCCGTCCCTCGTAGGTTGCGTTGACGAGCGTGTACTCGCGGTTCTCCGCGACGTGTTCGATGTCCTCGCAGTGGCCCGCGATGCGCTCGACGCGCCCGGGGTCGCCCGGGATCAGCGCGATGTCGTTCACGTCACCCGGTTCGACCAGTAGATGCGGCTGTTTCGCCATGCCCGGTCGTGGGACCCCCGGCGGGAAAACGATACCCGTTCCGACCCGCTCCCACTGGTCGGCACTCCGGCGCGGTTGCCCGCGACTCCGGCAGACCCCGGCGACTCCGGAACACTCCCGACTGCTCCCCATCGCTCCGGACCCCACCCCGGGGGCGTTTCGTTAGCGATCCCCGCGGTCGAAACCGCGAGAATGCGTTCGGATTCCATCCGAAAGGAGGGGGTTCGGACCGGGCCCCGAGGGAGCGCCGGCTCCACGGATCGGACCGCTCGTGGCGGCTCCCTCCTCTCATCGAGCAGTACCCGGCGCACCCCGGCGACGGGAGGACCGTTTCGTCAGTGCGCGACCGAGGTGAAATCGAACGCGGATGGCAGCGTTCGACACGAAACGAGGGGGGTTCTGGTGGGGGTGGTCTGCAGAGTGGAAAGTGGGGTTCGAGCGAGAGCGGTCTCCGGAGCGGAAAGTGGGAGTCGGCGCGACTCAGACGGCGGTCCCGAGCAGGAAGAGATAGAGGTTGTTCGCGGCGGGCCCCATGCCGACGGCGACGACGAAGGCGAGGAGGACGTTCCCCTCGGTCGGGCTCTCGTCGACCAGGTCCGAGAGGAGGACGACGATGCCGAGCGCGAGGACGAGCTTGACGACGACGAACAGCCAGCCCTTGCCGACGTAGGGGTAGGTCGGGAGCGTCTCCGCGAACTCCATGATCCGTCGGGGGATGGGCGTTCGCTCGCCGGTGCCGAGCACGTCGACGCCGATGGCCGTCGAGAGCGCGTCGAGCGCGTGTGCGTAGACGACCAGCGGTCCGCCCCGGCTCGCCCGGTCGACCGCACCGGTCCAGCCGATGGCGAGCAGGTAGTAACAGGGCGCGGTGAGGACGGCGGCGCCGAGAAAGCCCAGTGGGATCCACGTGAGCGCGACGTTCGAGTCGACGCGACCGAGGGCGAAACTGTAGGCCACTCCCGTCAGCGCGAGGACGAGCAGGAGCCCGGCGACCCCGACGTTGCGAGCGATCCGGCTCACGTCGTCGAGCGTCTGGGCGCGGATGACCGAGGGAAGCCAGACGACCGCGGCGAGGATGAACGTCGTCACGTACACCGCGGGCGCGCCGAAGAACGGTTCGAGCGGGTCGGCGACCAGCCCGACCTGATAGAGTGCGTGGAACGCGCCGCCGGCGACCATCCACGGCGCGAACGCGAGCACCTGTCTGCTCGTGACCGACGAACCGAGCAGGGAGAGCGCGGCGACAGACGCGACCGTCAGCACGACCAACGCGACCGCGTACGGCAGTGGCGGGATCGCCAGCCCGCTCGGGAGAAACTGCATACCCTGTGGCGGGACGCGGACCCCCGAAAGGGTTCCGGTCGATCCGAACGCGCTTTTGTCCGGGAGCGTGACAGGGGTGGTATGAACATGGACGCGTCGGACGTGACGGGCCGCATCGAACACACCGTCCTCGGGCCGGAGACGACGCCGGACGACGTGATCGCCGTGCTGGACGCTGCGATCGAGTACGGCATGCGCGCCTGCATCCCGCCGTGCTACCTGGATCTCGCAGACGGCTACGCGCCGACCGTCCCCCTCTCGACCGTGGTCGGCTTCCCGCAGGGACAGAACACCACGGCCGCCAAGTGCGCCGAGGCCACCGACGCCTGGGAGGCCGGCGCGGCAGAACTCGACGTCGTG
The DNA here is from genome assembly GCA_003023165.1 of Halobacteriales archaeon QS_9_67_15. Lineage (GTDB taxonomy): Archaea > Halobacteriota > Halobacteria > Halobacteriales > Haloarculaceae > Halosimplex. Next base: position 6,509 of record PXSD01000032.1, read on the forward strand.
CTCAACGTCGGCCGTCTGAAAGCGGGCGAGGACGACGCCGTCACCGACGATATCGAGGAGGTCGTCGCCGCCGTCCCGGTCCCGGTGAAGGTCATCGTCGAGACGCCCCTGCTGTCCCACGAGGAGAAGCGACGCGCCGCCGAGTGCGTCCGGGACGCCGACGCCGACTACCTGAAGACCGCGACCGGCTTCTCAGACGGCGGCGCGACGGTGCCAGACGTGGAACTGCTGCGCGAGTTCCTGCCCGTGAAGGCATCGGGCGGCATCGGGTCGTGGGCGGACATGCAGGCGATGCTCGACGCCGGGGCCGAGCGGATCGGCGCGTCCAGCGGCGACGT
>PXSD01000033.1 GCA_003023165.1 Halobacteriales archaeon QS_9_67_15
CCTCGCCGTCGTCGGGCCGAGGTCCGGTTACTCGACGGAGATGCCGGCGACCGTGGCCGGTTCGAGTTCGGCGGTGACCGTGCCGTCGCCGTCGACGGTCACGTCGAGCTCCTCGGGGGCGAAGGCGTCGGCGTTGTTCGCGTCGACCGCCAGGTCGGGCTCCCGACCCTCGAAGAGGACCCGGGCGTCGATGTCATCGCCGGTCGCGTCCTCGACGGTGAACTCGACGGTGTGGGCCGCGCGGGTGTCGAGGTTCGTCGCGGTGACGTAGATCTCGCCGTCGTCGTCGACGGAGGCGGAGGCGCCGACCAGCGGCAGCTCGTCGTCGTCGACCTCCCGGGTCGACGTCTCGATGGAGGTGGTGACGGCCTCGTTGCCCTTGTGGGGGGCGTAGAAGTCGTAGACGCGGTAGGTCGGACGCTTGAAGGCGTCGTCGCCGTCGGTCTCGACGAGGCACTGCAGGACGTTGACCGTCTGGGCGATATTCGACATCGTCATCACGTCGGCGTGGTGGTTGAACACGTCCAGCACTGCGGCGGCCGACAGCGCGTCGAGCACCGTGCCGGGCTGTTCGAGACCGGTCGCGCCCCGGGCCGCGGGGTGCCAGGCCCCCCACTCGTCGATAATGACGCCGATGTCGCGGGTCGTCGAGAAGGCGTTGATGGCGGAGGCGAGCCGCTCGATGTGGTGGTCTATCTCGAGCGCCTCGACGAGGAACTCGTCGTAGTCCTCGGTGTCGGACTCGGCGACGGACATCGTTCGGCCGTAGTAGTGGTGCAGCGTCAGGTGGTCCAGCGGGAACTCGACGCCCCACTTGCGGTCGGAGACCTCCTCCATGAAGCGGTGGTTCCACTCGTGGTTCTCGAACCCGCAGGCGATGAGCTCGAGGTCGTGGTCGAGCATGTGGGCGCTCTGTGTGCCGACGTAGGTGGCAAAACGGCGGTACTCCCGGGCGTACTGCTCGGGGGACATCTGGCCGCCACACCCCCAGTTCTCGTTGCCCAGCCCCCAGTATTTCACTTCGTAGGGTTCCTCGCGGCCGTTCGCGCGGCGGCGGTCGGCCAGCTCGGTGTCGCCGTCGTAGTTACAGTACTCGACCCAGTCGGCCGCCTCCTGGGGGTCGCCCGACCCGACGTTGGCGGCGAGGTACGGCTCCGTGCCGACGCGCTCGCAGAACTCGAGGAACTCGTCGGTACCGAAGCGGTTCGACTCTTCGGGGATCATCTCCCGACCCTGACCCCAAAAGAGGTTCCGCCGTCGGGGACGGTCCTCGCGCGGCCCGACGCCGTCCTCCCAGTGGTAGTCGTCGGCGAAACAGCCGCCCGGCCAGCGCAACACGGGCATCTCCAGGCCGGCGAGCAGTTCGAGGACGTCCGCCCGGAAGCCGTCCTCGTCGGCGGTGTCGTCGGTCCAGACCCCGTCGTAGATACAGCGCCCGAGATGCTCGGCGAAATGACCGTGGAGTTCGGGCTCGATCCTGTCGATACCTGCCTCTGTGTGGACAGTTACGCGAGCGTTTGCCATGCAGTCCTACATTATTCCGAGGCGGCGATATAAAACGATCGGTCCGGGCGATCCGGACCGCTAGGCGAGCGCGGGCCGCAGCGCTATCGAGAGCGAGAAAACGGGTCGCGGGTCGGCGTTACAGCCGTTCGACGGGGTTGGTGAGCGTGCCGATGTTCTCGATGTCGATGTGGACCTCGTCGCCGTCGCGCAGCGTCACGTCGTCCGGGGGGATGATCGACGTGCCGGTCAGGAGGACGCTCGCCTCCGGAACCTCGTTGTAGCGGGTGAAGTAGTCGACCAGTTCCTCGCAGGTCCGGACCATCTCGCTGGTCGAGGTCGAATCGGCGAAGACCGTCTCGCTGTCGCGGACGACCTCCATCTCCATGTCCACGTCCAGCGGGTCGCCGATCGACTCGCCGGTGGCGATGCAGGGGCCGATGGCGCAGCTCTTGGCGTAGGTCTTGCTCTGGGGGAGATACAGGAGATTGTCCCGCTCGATCGAGCGGCTGCAGACATCGTTGCCGACGGTGTAGCCGACGATCTCGCCGTCGTAGAGGACGATCGAGAGCTCGGGCTCGGCGGCGTCCCACTCGGAGTCGCCGCGGATCCCGACCGCGTCGTTCGGGCCGACGGTTCGACTGGGAGTCGCTTTGAAGTAGACCTCCGGGCGGTCGCCCTCGTAGGCGTCGAGGTACGCCTCGGCAAGGCCGCCCTCCTCCTCGCGGGCCTCCTGGCTGATGGCGTAGGTGACGCCGGCCCCCCAGACCTCGTCGGGGTCGATCGGCCTGACCAGGTTCTCGCGTACCGCGTCGAGCTCGACGGTCTGTGCCTCCTCGACCAGCCCGCGGGCCACGTCGTCGACGGTCCCGTCCGTCAGCGACGCCGCCGACGCCAGCCCGAAGAACGAGGTCGGTGCGGCCTCGGTCGCCGTCAGGTCGTAGGCTGCCGATTCGTTCGCTGCGATGAGCGACTGAGAGTCCCCCGTCCCGATACGGTAGTAACGCATAGTCTCCCGTGGAGAGTTCTAGAATAAATAGTTTGTCATCCCTCAGCGTCAGTCCGGTCGCGGCCGCGAGTCCGTCCGGTCCGGTAAGACCGGATCAGGCGTGCTGGATATTGACTTCGATGATGTTCGCGGTGCTGAGGACCTCCGAGGGGATCTCCTCATCGAAGCGGTCGCCGTTCATCCGACGTTTGGGCGCCGAGACGCTGACGGCGCCGGCGACCCGCTCGTCGGTGGTGATAGCGGCGGCGACACAGCGGATCCCCTCCAGTCGCTCCTCATTGTCGATGGCGTAGCCTCGCTCCCGGATCCGGTCGAGGTCGTCCTCGAGGGTCTCGCGGTCGGTGATCGTCTTGGGCGTGACCGGTTCGAGGCCGTGTTCGGCGATGACCTCGTCGCGGCGCTCCCGGTCCATCTCCGCGAGGATGGCCTTGCCCATCGCCGTGGTGTGCAGGTCGACCTCCTTGCCCTCGTAGGTGTCGAGAGTGACCGACTGCGAGCCCTTGACCTTGTAGAGGAAGACGCCGCGGCCGTTCTCCTCGACCATCAGGTTCGCGTGCTCGCCGGTGTCGTCGGCCAGCTGGGTCACCTCGCTATCTGCGACCTCGAACAGAGTCGAGTCCGCGCGTGCGCGCCCGCCCAAGTTCAGGAAACGGACGCTGACGTGAAACATCCGGCCCTCCTTGACGAGGTAGCCAGCGTCAGTGAGCGTCTTGAGGTGGTCGTGAACCGTGCTCCGGGGCATCTCGAAGCGGTCGACCAATTCGCCGAGCGTCACGCCACCGGCGGCGTGGACCGCCTCGACAATATCGAGACTGGTCGCCGTCGACTTGATGGGGGGGTCCCGTTCGGCGTGCATACCTCCCCATGGGAGCCAGTGACACATTAATCGTCCGGCATCGTCGGACGGTCGATAGCTCGGTCGAACCGGTTCGTACCGGTAGATTTAATACTATTGTCGGGAGCTTGGCAACCATGTCGGACGTACGAATCACCGACGTAGAGACGCACCTGGTAGCGAACCCGTGGAAACCGTGGGTTTTCGTCCGCCTCCATACGGACGCCGACATCACGGGTCTGGCAGAGGCGACGACCCACGACAAGCCCCGGACGGTCGCGGCTGCCATCGAGGAGATGTCGGACTTCTTCATCGGCCGTGACCCGTTCGACACGGAGTCGCTCTGGCTCGAGATGTACCGCGACGAGTGGTTCTCGAAGAACGTCGTCAACACGACGGTCGTCTCGGCGGTCGACATGGCCTGCTGGGACATCAAGGGCAAACACCTGGACCAGCCGGTGTACGAGCTACTCGGCGGCCCCGTCCACGGCACCGAGCTCCGCGCGTACGCCAACGGCTGGTACACTGACGCCGACGGCGAGCCGGAGGGGTTCGCGCGAGCCGCCGAACGCGTCGTCGACGACGGCTACGACGCGATGAAGTTCGACCCGTTCGGAACCGCGTGGCAGTCGATGACCACCGAGGAGAAGAACCACGCCGTCGACATCGTCGGCGCCGTCCGCGAGGCCGTCGGTCCGGACGTGGAACTGCTCATCGAGTGTCACGGTCGCTTCTCAGCCGCCCAGGCCGTCGATATCGCGAAGAAACTCGACCAGTTCGACCCGGCCTGGTACGAGGAGCCGTGCCCGCCGGACTCGATCAACAGCCTCGCCGAGGTCGCCCGGAAGTCGCCTATTCCGGTCGTCACGGGCGAGCGCCACATGACCAAGTACGACTTCTACGAACTGGTCACGCGCACCGACATCGACGTGTTCCAGCCCGACCTGATGAACACGGGCGGCATCACCGAGGGCAAGAAGATCGCCGGGCTCGCCGAGGCCGACCACGTCGACATCGCGCCGCACAACCCACAGGGCCCCGTCGCAGGTGCCATCTACTCGCACTTCTGCACGTCCATCCCGAACTTCCGCATCCAGGAGATGTTCCAGACCTACGACGAGCCGTGGGTCGACCACCTTTTGACGGACCCGCTGAGGGTCGAGGACGGCTACGTCCAGGTGCCCGAGGGGCCCGGCTTCGGTATCGAACTCGATATGGATGTCGTCGAGGAACACGAGTACACCGAAGACGCCGTCCACACCATCGACCTCTGGGAGGAGAACTGGGAGAAGCGCGCCGACGAACTGCGCTGAGCCGTCGCTCCGCCCTCGACACTGGATACATCGTCTGTCCCGGCGCGGGCCCGTCGAAAACCGCGGATTCGTCTTCTACTCGATGTCGACCGTCTCGCCGCTTTCCGCCGCCTCGTGGATAGCCGCGACCGTCCCCATGTCGAGAAGTCCGTGTTCGACGGTCTCGTACGCCTCGCAGACGCGGTCTGTCTTCTCCGTCGAGCTGCTGACGACAGTCGTCGTCGTACAACAGTCGACTTTCTCGACGGCTGGGAGGACGAACTCGCTCGTCCACCAGCCGATACCGACGAGTGCGAATCAGACCGTTCCGTCCGCATCGGTTCCCCAGTCGCGCGGTCCGTACTCGAACAGCGACGTAGACATTCCGTCTGGGCGATCCGCCACTGGCGGTATAAATGTGCCTCTCCCGGCAGATCTGCCAGCCCGACAGTCTATCCGACATACTCGGATCTACCTGTCACTAATGTCGTGTTCCGCAAACAGCGAACCGATTACGATATTAACGGTGTAATCTCACGGATCGCCGTCCGGACGTCTCCGAAGTATCGGTAGGTAGCCGGCTTCCGCACGAACCATTTCGGGTGTCGTTTGCAACGACGGAGAACGGGACGGCGAGCAGATACGGGACTCGCGTAGATACGCACTCACCTCACGACAGAGCCCCGGAAACGTCCTTCGTAGTTTTCGCTCCCTCACATCCGATATTACCGACGTTCCGGTGCGATAAGACCGGACGGCAGGATCGGTCCGTCCGGACGGTCGCCCCACGAGAGACGGATTTCGTAGTCGACCCGAGGTCCACGGTCAGCGGTCGGAGTCAAGTGGAGGTGCTTGAACTGGATTACGCCCATAATGCTGTGATTCGTCCGAGCCGGTCGCGTCGTTCGCGGCTGGCCGGTGGACTTATTCGGCGATCGCCACAACTGGAGAGTATGGATTCCGCGAGTGACGGTCCAGAGCGCGAGTTTGCGTTCGATTACGACCCTGGCGAACTCCGGGGCGGACGAGGATGCGTCGCCGACCTCGACGGGATATTCGAAGCCCGCGAGTCGACCGACGCACTGGTCGTCACCGGGTCGAACGTCGGCGCGAACCCGGACGTGATGGACCCGGTGGCGGCCGGTCTCGGTGACTATCTCGCCGGCGTCTTCGACGAGACGACGCCACAGAAGTACCTCGCGACGGGACTCGCCGGAGCGCGACGCGTCCGACAAGAGGACATCGACGCACTCGTCGCCGTCGGGAGCGGGAGTAGTCTCGACGTCGCGAAGGTGATCAGCGCACTCACCAGTCACGACGACGTGGACGCGGCCGCTGACCGCGCCATCGAAACGGGCGAGGTCCCCGTCGCCTCGGACGGCGATCCGACGCCGATCGTCGCCGTACCGACGACGCTTGCCGGTGCCGACCTCTCCGTTATCGCCGGCGTCAGCCTCTCGCTCGATCCGGACGGGACGCCCGACCACGAGATCCCCAGCGGGTCGGTCGGCGACAGGCGACTGATGCCGACCGCGTTGTGCTACGACCCGGCTCTGTTCGAGACGACACCGAAGGGCGTGCTCTGTGCCTCGGCGATGAACGGCTTCGACAAGGCCGTCGAGTGCCTCTACTCCCCGTATCGGACGCCGGTCACCGACGGGACGGCCATGCGCGCGCTCTCGCTCATGCAGTCCGGCTTCGAGACGCTCCCGGCGGAGTCGATGGACGAGGAGAAGCTCTACGACGCGGTCTCGGGCGTCGTCCTGGCCCAGTACGGCATCTCGACGCCCGGAACGTACAGGGCGTCGATAATCCACGCGTTCGGCCACGGCTTCTCACACGGGTACGGTATCCACCAGGGGACCGCCCACGGCATCCTCGCCCCGCACGTTCTCGAGTACGTCTTCGACGAGGTGGACGGCCGTCGCTCCCTCCTCGCCGACGTGTTCGGTGTCGGCGGGGACGACGTCGGCGACAACGGGCTGGCGAACCGCGTCGTCGACGCCGTTTCGGCTGTCAGCGACGACCTCGGTCTCCCCTCGCGACTCCGTGCGGTCGACGGGCTCTCGCGGAAATCGCTCCCCGACGTCGCCGCCGAGATCCGCGACGACAGCCTGCTGGCGGTCGCCCCCGAGGGTGTCGACCCCACCACCGCCAACATCGAAGCAGTTCTCGACGCAGACCCGTCGACCCGAATACATACGTATCCAAATTTGAAACTGAAAATCCCAGGTATCAGACCTGTTTTCGTAATAGCGACGCAAAATCCCGTCCAGATATGTCGATCACGAGGGCGGTAGATACGTTCTTTCACCCATCGACGAGTCCACAGACCGGGTGGTTTTCAGCGACCGGGAGTCTGCGACAGCGAAATGCCCATCAATTTTCCGTTCAAAGGGCTTCCGTACGGAAAATTCGCTCCCGGTCTCGGTTTCTGCGAGCGAGCTAATCGTTTCATTGTCATAAAATATCAGTGTATATAATATTTCAAATACTTTTATTGCTTCGGTGGTGAGACCGGTCTCTCCGATGGCAAAGCCACGCCGCGCGGAGCGGTTCAGAACGAGGTTCGCGCGCGCGGCCCGAAATCGCTGTCGCGGACGCGGAACTCGGAGCCGTCGTCGCCGGGGTGGACCTCGACCATGGCGTCGAAAAGCTGTCTGAGTACGTCGCAGGTCTCGCCGCTGACGTCGAATCCAGTGTGAACGCGCCCACACCGTCGATAGTCGTGACTCGGGTCGTCACCACGTGGAGCAACTGGTAGACGCATCGGATGTCGCCGTATATGAGCAGCGTCGAGAGGGAGTGGAGTCCGACGCGCGGGTCGACGACAGAACCGTCTTGGTGTCACCCCCGCATGACGCCGCTCAGTTCGATCCCGACGCCCGTCAGGTCACCCGGGCTGGAGACGACGGGGAAGTCGTCGATCTCCCGCGTCCGCGACCGGCGCTCTCAGCCGCCGCTTCCACTGCAGTCGACGACGGAGACCCGCCGACGAGGTCGAAGACCAACCGCCGTTTCCCGGTCATCGGCGGTCCGATGACCAGTACGTTCGTCCCCGCCTCGACCGCGTCCGCACTGAGCGGGTCGACCTCGACCGCGTCGGCGTCCAAGTTCGCCTCCTCGGGGTCGAGTCCGCGTCTGCCGGATCCACGCCGTTGGGTCCCTCGGTCGCGCCGCCGGCCTCGTCGCGGTTCGGGGACAGCCAGTTACTCACAGTCGCCTATCTCTCCCTGAGAACAATGAACGTGAGGGTGATCGAAACCGGGCCGTCCTACCGTCTCCGGGTCGTTACTCCACGTAGGTGTACTTGCGCTCGCCCATCCGACCCCAGCCGTCGAACACGAACTCGCCCTGGGGCGAGGCGAACTGGTCGACGTCGCTGGCACCGGCGTCCTCGTTATGATTGTGTACGTCGTGGACGTCCTCGTATTCATCGAACGTGAGTTCGTAGCGGGCGGTGAGTTGGTCGTCCACGTCGAGGGCCTCGATCTCCGATTTCCAGCCCGGTTGCACGGTCTCCGCGTGGATCTCCGCCTGCGCGCCGGAGCCGTAGGAGCCGACGAGCAGTTTCTCGCCCGCCAGATCCGCGCCGTCCTCGTGGGCGGTCTTGAGCGCGGAGAGTCGGGCGACGTGGACGGAACCGGTGTACCAGTTGCCGACTTCGCGCGAGATAGTGAGCGTCGGCTCGACGGTCTCCGCGTACCACTCGCGGTACGCGTCGGTATCGGTCAGCTTGTCCGTGTACTCGCCGGCGGCCTCGCGGAACGCCTCCTCGCTGTCGAACGCCTCGGGACGGGGCTGGCGGCCGATCTCCTCGGCTAGCCGCTCCTCGATCTCGGTGTCGCGGCTCGCGTGGCGATAGCCCAGCGCAGCGGCCTTGCGGACCATCCCCGGGAACGGTGTGTGAAACGGGATGTACGCGAAGTCGTCGGGGTGGATCGACTCGGTGACCGACTCGAAGTCACGGATCGCCTCGCGCATCCGCGCGAGGTATACCTGCACCGAGCGCTTGCCGTCCACGCTCGGGAACTGCTGCTGGGGCTTCAGGAAGTCCGTCTCGTCGGCGCTCCCGTAGCCCTGCTCGGTCGAGAGTTCGACCACGTCGGGGTCCTCGTCGACGAGGAGCGCGACAGCACCCGCGCCCTGCGTCGCCTCACCGGGGTCGTCGCGGGCGTAGAGCGCCGTGTCAGTCGCGATGACGAGCGCCGCGCGGTCGCGATTCCTGCCCGCCCGGATCCAGTTGTAGGCGTCGTCCAGACTCTGGGTCCCCGAGATACAGGCGAACTTGCGCTCGCCCTTGTTGGCGTGGTGGAAGTCGCCGTCGAAGACTTCTTCGAGACAGCCGGCGATGTACGTCGAGACCGGCTTGGAGTTGTCGAACGCGCTCTCGGTCGCCACGTCGATCCGACCGATATCCTCGGGTTCGAGGCCCTTCCGCTCCATGAGTTCGCGAGCGGCGTTGGCCCCCATCGTCACGATGTCCTCGTAGACGTCCGGGAACGAACTCGCCGTCAGTCCGAGCCCGTTCGCGTACTTACCGGGGTCGTCCCCCTGTGCCGGCGCGAACGTCTCCGGTAAGTCGAGTCTGAGCTTCCCCGTCCGTATCTCGATCCCGTCGATCCCGACCGATTCCATAATCACCAGTTGCGTTCGGCTGGTATAAGGGCCTGTCGACTACCGGATCGACGTCTGTCGAACCGCTATCCGCGCTCACGGTCGCCCCACCCCCGATCGAGGTGGTCGTCGCGGTCGCCGAATCTGTCAGTCCGGTGCTGTCGGTCACTTCGACGACGACGTAGTAGGGGTCGTCACCATTCCCGTTTCCTTGCTTCGTGTCGCTGATGAGCACGGACATCTGCCCACCGAAGTAACTGGCCGTCTGGGAGCCGACGACGTACGATTGAGAGCTGTTGTTGTAGACCGTCACGGTGTAGCTACTGAGGTCGCTGTCGGGGTCAGACCCGGTGAAGGTCACATCGATAGTGTGCCTTCGGTTGTTGTCCTTAGTGTTCGGGTCGTGAGTGGCCGAGTCGATAGTCACTGTCGGGCTGCTCGGTGCGGTGTCTGACGCGCTCCGGCTGTCGAAATTCCCGTCGGCGTCGTAGGCCGTCGCGGTCAGCGCGTAGGTTTCACCCTCCTGGATCGGATCGCCCGTGATCGTGACCGCCGGCGACCCGCCCGGTTGGTACTGTGCGGGACCGATCCCGGTCACTGTCTCGCTCGCGACGACGTTCCCGTCACTGTCCGTCACCTCGTAGACGATGCGGTCGAGGTCGTCGTCGCTGTCGGCGTCCTGGACTTGGATGTCTTCGAGCGTGAACTCGTCGGAGGTAGTGTTCGCAGTGAAGCCCTGGAAGTTACTGAACTGTATCGCTGCCGGATTGTTAGCGGCATCGAACATCGTGCTCGTCGTGTCGGCGTCGCCACGAGTGATGCCGACCTCGTAGGGGGAGCCGGTCATCTGATCGGTGTTCGCGTTCACCACGACCTCGACGCCGGTACCTGCCGAGAGACCGCTCGACGGTGCCTCGATCAGGACCCACGCCCGGCCGTTGTTCTTATTAAAGTTGGTGTTGCCGGTCGAGACGTTCACCGAACTGATCCCCTGGTAGGACACGTCGTCGGGACTCTCGGCGGGACTCAGCCCGATGTTAATCCGTTCGCCGCCGTCGAGGTCACTGTCGAGCGTGAACGTAAACGTCTGCTGTTGACTGCTCGTGTCGGGGACGAGGTTCGTCGCTTCGAAGTTTCGGATCTCCGCGTCGCCCGTGTCGCGGCCGACATCGAACGTCGTCGTCGTGGAGACCCCGCTGTCGCCTCGCGTGAACGTCACGTCGTACTGGCCGTCACTGCCGGTCCGAACCTTGTCAGTCCAGACGCGGACCGTCTCCCCGGCCGCGATGTCCCGGTTCGGCGTGATGGTGAGAAACGCCGTGTCGCCGTTCGTGTTCGAGTTAGTGTTGCCGGTCGAGACGTTCGTGTTCACGTTGCCCTGGTAGTCGACTTGCAGCGGCGACTGCTGTTGCGGGTCGTCGAGGTTTATCTCTATCTGCGTCCCGCTCGGGATCTGGGTGTCGGGCGTGAACGTGAACGTCTGTCGCTGCTGCCCGATGTCCGGCAGCAGCGCAGTCGTGCCCGCGCTTTCGAAGGCGCCGGAGAGACTGCAACCGTTGCCGCCGCCGAAGAAAGCGCACTCGCCTTCCTCGTCCCAGTCGCTCTCGCTGTCGGTGTCGACGTAGTTCCCGCCGCTCTGCGTGCGGTAGGCGACCTGTCTCGGGGTCCCGCTATTGAAAGTGAACGTAGAGCCGTCGTCGAACGTCGGCCCTTTGTAGGCGAAGCGGTCGACGACGGTCCCACTGTCGTCGCGCAGTTCGACGCTGTCGCCGCCGTTGTTCATGAATCCGATGTTGAGCGGCTCGACGTCGCTCGCGTCGACCCCGTCCCACTGGTCCGCGAACGCACTCGGGTTCCGGGCGAAGTAGACCGTCCCGTCGACGTTCGAGATCGTCTGCCTCGTCTCACCGGACTCCGTGTCGGTGAGGACCCAGCCGCTCGTGTCGACTCCCGTGGGGACTTCGAGCTGGACGAACTCGCCGTCGCTGTCGGGCAACTTCTCGGGGTCGGGCTCGGCGGCGGTGATCATGACGCGTGGCTTCACGGTCACGGTCGCCGTTCGGGTCGGTCCCCAGTTCCCGTTCGCGTCCCGGCCGCGAAAGACGATCTCGTGGTCGCCGGGCTCCCAGGACGCCGTCGCCGTGTCGGTGACGTCTTCGGTCGGCTGGTTCCACTCGCCGTCGACGACGCTCATCGGGTTCGCGCTCCCGTTTCCGGGGTCCTGTCCCGCGATAGTCTCGCCGGGCGCGACGCGGAACCACTCCGCCTCGATAACGTCGAGTCCGCCCCGCTCGACATCGTCGATAGTCGCCGTGAGCGTGACCGTCTCGCCCTGTTCGACCGGGTCCGGCGTCACGTCCTGGCTGATCACGTCCGGGCCTGTCCCGTCGCCGCCGCCCGTCCCACTGACGCTCGTATCGAGAACGGTCACGGCCAGACCGACGTTCTCCGCCGTTTCGGGATCGAACGGAGTGGGCGGTGGATTCGAGCCGAGCGAGACGTTGACCTGGTCGTCGAGGCCGCCCGCATCGTCCGGAATCTCGAAGACGAACGCGGCGCGGCCCGCTTCGTTGCTCGTCGCCGTCGACGACCCGCTCGCCCACGACGGACTGGCCGTAACTGAGACCCCCGAGACGGGGTTGTTGTAGGCGTCGCGGACCTCCACGACGAACTGCTGGCTCCCGCCCTCGGGGACGCGCGTCCCGTTAGGTGCCGGGAACGAGCTCCACCACGAGCGTCTCGTACCCCGGCACCCCCGCCAGCGGCTCGGTCCGTACGGCGTCGGGGTCCGTCGAAATGTTCCCCCCTTCGTCCGCACGCTGGCCGGCCAGTAGCTCCTTCCACTTCGCCTCGGACAACTGCGTCGCGACCCGAAGTGTGACCGGCGAACCCGGGCTCGCGTTCCGCACCGACACCGTTGTGCTGGACGCGCTGACCGGCCGCACGTCGAGCGACGTCGTTCCCGACGACGACCGCTGGAGCGAGCCGTTCAGCGACACCAACGAGATCCTATCGCCGTCGACGAGTCCCTGCTCGCTCCGCGCGACTGTCGTCCCCTCGAAGGAGAAGTTGTCGTACAGGACCGAATTCTCGTAGACCGTCGACGGCGGCTGGCCGTACTCGTTGTACCGCGGTCGATAGACGATCCCGCCGGTGGAGTACTCCCGCGGGGACGTCCCGCCGTCCCAGAAGTCCGCCGTCTCGTCGTCCAGCGCCTCGGCATTGTCCAGTCCGAACGCCACGTTGCCGTCAGCGGTCGCGACGGTCCGCAACTGCCCCGAGGCCGGCGGCGGATTCACCGCCAGAAACCGCGGCGGATACGTCGTCCCCAGCGTCACCGACACCGACCGCCACGCCGCGTCCCCGAATATCGACGTCACGGCGTTCCGGAGGTCGAGGAGCTCCCCCTGGACCCGCTGGCTGTGGTCGAACTCGGTCTGCTCGTTCTGCTGTGGGACGACCGTCGCCTGATAGAGCGACAACAGGAGGATCAGCGCCGCGAAGACCAGGACTGCCCCGACCTGGATCGATTGCCCTCTGTCGTCCCACGACTCCATGTCCACGGCCTACCGTCTCGGCGTGCAAAAACATGTGTCCCCGATTTTCCACCGTGATAACGCCCCGAGACCAGCAGAATTGTCGGAGATGACCGGTGACGACCGCCAGCGGGAGCAGACGACGGTCGCTTACTCGTCGTCTTCTTCGACGACTTCGGGGTCTTTCATCGCCGTCTGGAGACTGTCGAGTCCGTTGACCCACTGGACCACCAGTCCCGGTTCCAGTTCCTCGCGCGCCGTCGATGATGAGCGTCCCCGCCTGCACGCAGTAGGAGAGCGCCGCGTCGAGGTCTTCCTCGGACTCGGCGTCGGCTGCTGCGCTGGCGTACTCGTCGATACCGGCTTCCTCGGCCGTGCCACCGACGATGTACTCCTCGGCAGCGTAGAAGACACACACCAGCGAGGTCTGGACGCTGTCGACGAGCATCAGCGCTTCCTCGTCGTCGAACTCGGGCTCCGCGAGGACGACCTCGCGCATGTCCTCGACCTCCGCTAGCGCCTCATCCTCGTCGAGGACGTCCTCTTCGAAGTCCGAGACGACCTTGACCACCGCGATGGCCGTATCGTCCTGCATGTTCCACAGCAGTTGCGCCGTGTCGTCGTCTTCTTCGACGACTTCGGGGTCTTTCATCGCCGTCTGGAGACTGTCGAGTCCGTTGACCCACTGGACCACCAGTCCCGGTTCCAGTTCCTCG
>PXSD01000034.1:0-5795 GCA_003023165.1 Halobacteriales archaeon QS_9_67_15
CGACGACGGCCGTCGAGGAGGGCTTCGACGCCGTCCAGCTCGTCTTCAACGTCTTCGAGCAGACGCCCGGCCGCCACACGATCGAACAGATCCGCGAGTTGAACGCCGACACGAGCGTCGTCCCGCGCGTCCCGCACTCCTCCGGGCTCCTGAACGAGCAGGTCACCCCCGAGACGGAACTCGGGACGGGCGACCACCGCGCCCACCGGCCCGAGGAGTGGTACGAGACCGGCTGGGAGAAGGTCGACACGCTCCGGTTCCTGGAACGCACGGACGAGCATCGCGAGTCCGCGGACGGCGCGAGTAGCGTGGACCGGAAGTCCACGAACAGTCGAGCGGCAAAGCCGCGAGACGACGGTGCCGAACCGCGAGCGGACCACGCCGACGGCGCGCGGACGATGGCCCAGGCGTCGATCCAGTGGCTGCTCGCACACGACGAGGTGGCGTCGGTCACGCCGACGTTCCGCACCACCGACGACATCGATGAGTGGGCCGCGGCCCCCGACACGCCCGCGCTCTCCGACGCCGAGATGGACCGCGTCGAGGAGCTCTACCGGGACAACTTCGGCATCGACCGCGACGACGGTATGGACGCGCTCCGCTCGTCGGTCGGCGGCGACGACCTCGAAGACACCGGCATGAAATCGGCCGGCGACTGAACGGGCCGCCGGAATCGACCACGACCGGTGCCGACTCCGGCCGATACCGACTCCGACCGCTATCGACTCCGGCCACTGCCGACTGACCTCGTTTTCGACACCAGATTTCGAACCCCCTCGTTTCCCCTCAAACCGCCGCTATCTGGCGGTCTTCTCTCGAACCCCTCCGTTTCCACTCGAATCCCGCTCACGTATTGCGATTATTGGACGTGGATTCCACTTTCACTCCGCCCCGTCAGACGCCCGTCACACGAGTGCTTTCCTGCGGTTTCGTCGTGAAATGGATCGCTTCGCCGTTCCATGCGAAACGGAGGTGTATAACCAGGGCGCGCGGAGCGGCCGACTCGGGGGCGGAAGGCGAGGGGTCGTCGGGTCGGCGACTAGCATCAGTCGAGTCGGTCGAAGGTCTTCTCGGCCCACTCGACGGCGTAGTCGGCGCCGTACTCGCGGTAGGCGTCGGTGTCGAGCGCGCCGAACGGTGTCGGGGGTTCGGTTCCGTCCTCGCGAGCTTGCGAAGGAGGGCTCGTGGAGCTTCGCTCCACGGTGTGTTTTATCGCCGCGCAGGCCAGTTCCGCGGCGTCGCCGAAGCCGGTGTCACCGGTCGCGATCTCGGACGAGAGGTCGGCCAGTCGCGGTTCGAGGCGTTCGCCGGCGTCGACCCACGCGTCGAAGAGGTCCGGGTGGTCGTCGCGCCACTCGGCGAACACCTCGCGGGTATGGAGTCCGAGAAAGGCGTCGTAGAGCGCGGCGGCGAGCTGGTACGTGCCGGTGGCGTCGAGACGGCTCTCGGCGGCCGCTGCGAGGTCGAGATACCGTTCCTCGAAGAAGCCGAGGAACTGTTCGGGCACGTCGAGGCCCACCTGGACGAGCGCCTCGGCGACGAGGAAGTCGACGAAGGCGTCGGGCGACCCCGCCAGTCGCGGCTTGACGAGGACGACCGGCGGGTCGGTCTGGCGCGTCCAGGCGACGCCGCCGTCGCCCGGCGCACCGACCGTCAGTTCGTCGCTCGCGTAGTTGCGCAGAATCTCTGGCGCGTCGGCCGGGAGCCACTCGGTCGGATACGAGCGCGGGGTCAGCCGGTCGGTGACGAGCGCCAGGTCCTCGGCCTGTGCGGGCGGGACCGTCTCGAAGTCCCGCGCGCAGTCGAGGACGAGCGCATCGGGCGCCTGCTCGTCGCGGACGGCCGCCAGTTCGGCGCTCAGCTCGCGTTCGGTGAACATCAGTCCGTCCCCGCGAGGAGCGTACGCCGGTCGGTCGTCCGTCGGAGCGTCGACAGGGAGGTCATACGCGACGACAGGGGCGTTCCGGAGTAAACCCCACCGGTCCCGGTGCGACCGACGGGGAGCGGCGGCCGTCGACCCGCCGGCTACGACAGAAAGACGAGGACGAGCGCGACTGCGAACAGCGCAGCGATGCCGATGGTGCCCAGCGTGAACTTCGTGGAGTAGCTCATACGCGGCGCTTCAGCGGCCAACGACCTAAATCCCTCGTTCCCGGACGGTGCCGTGGCGGGGCACGCTGCGGCCGTCTCGCTCGCCGGCGGTGCGCGCCACCGCCGGTTATATAATAATCGCCGCACCTGCGTTGCATATGAGACGCGGCTTATCGCGGCGACAGCTACTGGCGTCGGGGGGGACGCTGTTCGCGGGCGGACTCCTCGCGTCCGCGACCGAGGCGAGCGCCACGGGCGCGGACAGTGCCGCCGTCGACCCGCCGCCGGTTCGCTGGGCGGAGACCTACGACCAGGCCGGGACGGATACCGTCCAGGACGCGCTGCGAACGAACGACGGGAACTACGTCATCGCCGGCCAGTCGGGCGCGGACAGGGAGTCGGTCCAGCCGTGGGTCTTCTCCATCGACGCGCGCGGGGGCCGCCGGTGGCAGCGCCCGGTCGAGACGGACGAGGTCGCGGGGTTCAACACCGTCGTCGAGGCCGGTGACGGCTACCTCTTCGGCGGCTACCGCGGGCGGGCGGCCGACGGACAGGAGGCGATCGCGGTCAGACTGGACGCCGACCGCGAGGTCCAGTGGCAGCGGACGGTCGAGTCGCCGCGACAGGGCGGCAACGTCGTCTCGCTGGTGCCCGCCGACGAGGATCGGTACGTCGGTGTCGGTCTCGCCCGGGGCGAAGAACTCCTCGACGTGTCCGCGTGGGCGTTCGAGCTCGACGGCGAGGGGGCGCGACAGTGGGGCGAGACGTTCGCGCCCCGGTACACGAACTACGTGGCGACCGTCGAGCCGACCGGTGACGGCGAGTACGTCCTCGGCGGTGCGGTCCGCGCAGAGCCGACCGAGGACGACCAGCGACCACCGTTCATCGGCTGGCTCCTGACGGTCGACGAGCGACCACCAGTTGAACTTCTTCTACGACGTGCTCGCGACCGACGACGGCTACCTGGCCGTCGGTAACACGGCCGTGGAGCTGCTCGGTGGCCAGCGCGGCTGGGTGTTATCGGTCGGGACGAGCGGCGAGCGGCAGGCGCAGCTCCGGACGCAACCGGCGGACATGGACGTCGGGCAGTTCCAACGGGTTCGTCCCTTCGAGGACGGCTACGCGCTGGTCGGCGTCGGACAGCCGAGCACGGCCGACGCCGCGAGCGTCTGGATGGCCGGTATCGACGACGAGCTGACCGAACAGTGGTCCGGCACCGAGCAGTACGTCGACGGGAGTCAGGGCGTCACGGCGCTCGTGACTGACGACGACGGCCTGCTCGTCTTCGGGAACGTGAACGTCGAGGGCGGCCGGCTGCGGAACCTGGTGGTCGAGCCCAACGAGGAGACGCCCGACAGCGTCAGGTTCGACGCCGACGCGACCCGGCGGCCGTACCCCGTCGACGCGACGGTCGCCTTCGAGACCCCCGAGGGCCTGTCCGAAACCGACGGGGTCCCGGCGCGGTCCTCCGCAGGTTCGTGCGGTCGGACGACGCGCCGAGCGACGAGTGACGCACGGCCGAGGGTGGACTGCGAGCGCGCAGTCGTCGTGGGAGCGAGCGACCGGACAGCGGGCACCTCACCACTGTGGGAGTCGGTCGTCGGGACGGTGCGCCGCCGTCGAGAGATAGTGTTATTTATTTGTTGCCTGCTCGAACCCGCCCACGCATGGATAGCGATCTGACACGACGCCGCCTGCTGGCGTCGACCGGACTCGCCGTCTCGGTCGGTGCCGCGTCCGCCGCCGGAGCGACCGGGACGGGCGATGTCGAACAGCCCTCCAACCAGCGCTAGCTCGCTCCTCGAAACCGAGGACGGTCACCTCGTCGCCCACGGACAGGTCCAGGAAGAACAGTACGGTTCGGGGGTTAGCTGGCTGTTCTCCCTCGATGCACAGACCGGCGACGGTCGGTGGAGTCACGTCTTCGAGTCCGAAGCGGAAACGGAAGAGGAAGAACGCAGTACCATCCTCGCGGTCGCCGACGCCGGCGACGGGTTCGTTTTGCTCGAAGCGGCGCAGTTCCAGGCCCAGTCGTTCACCCTCCGGAAGGTGACGCCGGACGGCGAGCAGTCGTGGAAGCAAACCTACGAGCCCGAAGCGGAGGGCGAGGAGGTCACGCTTCGGACCGTCGCACTCCACAGCGTCGACGACGGGTATCTCGTCGCCGGCTACGTCGGACAGGGGACGGACTCGACGAGCGCTGACACGGCCAGCGCGCTCGTCCTGAAGACGGACGAGGAAGGCGTCGAGCAGTGGCGTCACACCTTCTTCGACGGCTACCTCTCGCTCGTTCAGTCGGTCACGACGGACGGAGACGGGTACGTCGCGAGCGGGGTCAGATCGGAACCCGCAGAGAGCGAAGACGAACAGGTCCCCGTCGAGAGTGTGTTCTTCCGGTTCGACGAGAGCGGTTCGGTGTCGTGGGAGACGGGCGTCTCGGGAACGACAGACGGTGAGATGAACCAGCAGAACCTGGCCACCGACCACGCCGAGACGGACGACGGCTATCTCCTCGTCGGTGCGACCGGGAACGGGTTCGAGCTCTCCGCGTGGGTCGTCGCGGCGGACACGTCGGGGTCGATCCAGACGATGGAGACCATCGAGCCGGAGAACTCGGACCAGCGGATTCAGTTCACCAGCGTCGCCGCCGACGACGACACGTTCTACGTGACTGGGGCTCTCGGGAACCAGTCCACCAGCGAGTCGAAGGCGTGGCTCGGTGCGTTCGACGCGAGCGCGCAACTCGACTGGTCGGAGACGCCCGGCCGCAAGCAGACCAACCAGTTCGCCGACGTCGTCACGACGAGCGACGGCGGCATCGCGGTCGCGGGACAGACCCGGACCGACGACGAAAACGCCGACACGCCGGGCGAAGCCTGGGTCGTCAAACTCGGCGGCGACGCCGTGGCGACGCCAGACAGCGACGACACGGGGACGACCTCGGGAGACGGTCCCGGCTTCGGCATCGGCGCGGCGCTCGCCGCGCTCGGCGGCGGCGCACTGCTCCGACGCTACGGTGTCGTCGACGACGGTGACCTGATGGACGAGGACTGAGCGGCTCAGTCGTCGCTCGCGCCCGCGCCGACACCCGAGGCGCGGGCCACCTCGCGCCACTTGCCCGACCGGAACCGGCCGGTGTTGACTGCCGCTTTGACGTAGAAGTCGGCGACGATGGCCGCGAAGACCGCGAAGTAGCCGAGTCCCATTCCGAGCCGGACCGACGTGCCGAGGACGGTGACGGCGAACCCGGCGGGTAGGGCCAGCGAGGCCACGGGTAGTCGAACGACGAACGTCCCCAGCAGCGTCCCGTAGAGCGGCCAGCGCGTGTCGCCGGCCCCGCGGAGGCTCCCCCGCATCGTCCGCGAGACGGAGAAGCCCGCGACGACGACACCGAACACCCTGATGAACGTGACCGTCAGGTCAACGTACGCAGTCCCGAACGCGGTCGCGATGGGCCGAGCGGCGAGGACGATCACGCTCGCGACGAGTAGTTGCGTCGCGAGCGCGATACGGAGCGTCTGCCAGCCGTAGTCGCTGGCGTCGGTGTCGTCGCCCGCACCGACGTGCTGTCCGACGAGCGTCGACGCGGCCGTCGCGTACCCCCAGGCCGGCATCAGCGCCAGCAGCATCACGCGACGACCGATGGCGTAGGCCGCGACCGCGCCGACACCGAGCTGGCCGAGGATGAACAGGAACGGGAACCG
>PXSD01000034.1:5926-15940 GCA_003023165.1 Halobacteriales archaeon QS_9_67_15
CCGGCCAGCGCCCGCGCGGCGACCATCGACCAGAACCGCGGCGCCATCGACAGCATGACGACCGAGAGGTACGTCGCGCCGAAGCCGGTCGCCGCCTCGTCGCTCGTCAACAGCCCGACGAGCGGCTCGGCGTACACCCAGGCGACCGCCGTCAGCGGAAGCGAGATGGCGAGCGCCAGCCACAGCGACTGCTTGACCGCCAGGTTCGCCCGGTCGGGGCGGTCCGCACCCTGGAGCCGGGAGACCACGCTGATCGTTCCCGAGGAAACCGCCAGCGAGAGGCCGAAGCCGATGAAGTAGTACTGGAAGCCCAGTTCCAGCCCGGCGATGGCGGCGTCGCCGAGCGCGACCCCGACCATCAGGAAGTCGGCGACCCGCAGGAGCACCCGGAGCGCACCGGTGACCATCACCGGCAGCGCGAGGTCGAACGCCTCGCCCGACTTCTCCCGGTCCGCGACGCCGAGTCTGTCCAGTAGTGCCGGAAACGCGAAGAGCGCCGCACGGACCCGGTCGCGGACGGACATATGTCGGTGGGTAGGATTGGGCTTTCCTCTACTTTACGGCTCGGCGGCGGGTCGTCGGACCCGTGTCGTTGCCGGGCTGGCGGACACCGCACCACCCGATCCCGGACAGCACGTCAATCGTTGTCACGCCCGTCGTTGCGGTCCAGACGATGGCCCGGCCGACAACTCGCTCCCGGTACAGCCGGCGACGTGGTCGCGTTTCTCCGTCGGCTTGCCCGTAATCCGAGACCGGATCGGCCATCGACTCATACGGATTATTGTAGCGATGTACCGGGACGCGCCGACCCCGGGGCCGGCGCAATCCGGAAATAAACAATAATCCGTATCACTCGGTGACGGTCGTCACTCTGCGACGGTCCGGGTTTCGGTCGTCGAGTGCCCGGACTCGTCGGTGACGGTCAGTCGAACGGTGAACCGCTGGTTGCGCACGTGTTTCAATTTGAAACTGTCCGCACCGCTCGCGGAACCGCCACTCACGGAGGTGGTCGCGGTCCTGACGACGCGACCGTCGCTGTCGACGACTTCGACGGTCACCGTGTCGAGGTCACCGTCCGCGTCCGAAACGTCCCAGTCGGCGGTGAACTCGAGGTGGGGATTGGGTGACCGTTTCTGGTCGGTCGTGAACGAGTCGACCGCGGGCGCACTCGCCGCGCGGTCGGTCGTGACCGTGCGCACCGCGCCCGTGGCGCGGTCGCCGTCGCTCGCACTACCGGTCACGCGCACCTCGTAGTCGGTGCCGGCTTCGAGTCCGGTGACCGTCGCGGACACGTCGCCCGTGCTCGCGACCTCGGTTCGCCGGGCGGTCAGCCACTCGCTCGTCCCGGCGCGACGGTACTCCACCGTGACGGTCGCCGCGTCTGCACCGCCGAGGTCGGTGACGCCGCCGTCGACTGTCACGGCGGTGTCGTTGACGACAGTGGCCGAATCTGTGCTGACCGCGAACGCCGAGTCGGTCGCAACTGTCAGCGTCTCACCGGTCGCCCGGTCGTTGTCGACCGCCGCGCCGGTGGCCCGGACCTCGTAGGTCGTCTCGGGCGAGAGTCCAGTGAGAGTCTCGTTCACGGTCCCCGGGGCGGTGACAGTCGTCCAGGCGGTCTGCATCCACTCCGTCGCTCCGCGCTCGCGGTACTCGAAGCCGACATCCGCCGAATCGGCACCGCCGAGGTCGACGACCGAACCGGACAGCCTGACGGCCGTCTCGTTGACCGTGCCGACGCCGTCTGTCGTCACGACGAACTGGGTGTCGGTCGTGAACTGGACGGGCCCTGCGGTCGCGTTGTCGCCGTCGCTCGCGTGGACGTGCGCGACGGCCTCGTAGGTCGTGTTCGGCCGCAGTTTGCGGACGGTCTCGCCGACCGAGCCGCTGTCGGTGATGGTCTGACCCGACGTACTGACCGTCGTGTCGGAGCCGACCGGACTGACGACGAAGACGACCTCCGCCGAGTCAGCATTGCCCAGCCACTCGACCGTCGCGGTCAACCGCGCGCTGGACTCGGTCACGCGCTCGGCCGGTCCGGTCTCGACCACCGGCGGATTGTCGGGCACAGTGAACGTTTCGACCGACCCGTTAACCTCTGACGACGAATTGCTCGCGGCACGAGCGCGGTACTCGTAGGTCGCGCCGGATTCGAGGCCGGTGAGGACCTCGCGGAACGGACCGACCGAGTCGACAGTCTGTTGGGCCGTCGACTGCCACGTCGTCGAGCCGTTCGTCCGGTACTCCAGCCAGACCGTCGCGCTCTCGTTGTCTGCGAGGGATGTCACGTTACCAGCCGCGACGACCGAGGTCTCGTTGATCCCGTCAGCCCAGGTCGTCTCGACGGAGACCACGGTTGCGGAATCGGCTACGGCCGCGTCCTCCTGTGCCACTGACATTTGTGCTGCCCCGGCCTGAACAGTCAGACCGAGGACGACCAGTACGACGCCGAACGTACGGAGCGCTGAACGCCCCCCTGTGAAGTTCCCTGTCATCGTCTCCCAGCCGCGTTACGTTCAATCGGATTCATCCCTCTTAAAAATACGTTCTATTTGACTCGTTCGAGTGTGAGCGGTGTGAGGGCACGCCTTGGCCGCGAGTCGCGGCCCGTCATGATCGCAGAAAGCTCCCGTCGCCAGCGGCCGGACCTATGGGCAGCGGTCGAAGACGACGGTCCCGCCCACGACCGTCGCCCGAACGTCGATGTCGGCGA
Source organism: Halobacteriales archaeon QS_9_67_15 (assembly GCA_003023165.1). Taxonomy (GTDB): domain Archaea; phylum Halobacteriota; class Halobacteria; order Halobacteriales; family Haloarculaceae; genus Halosimplex. Next base: position 8,640 of record PXSD01000034.1, read on the forward strand.
TGGCCTCGGGGTCGACGGCCCACGGTGACTGGTCGAGGACGACGAGGTCGGCGAGTTTGCCTGTCTCGACGGTGCCGAGGCGGTCCTCGTCGAAACCGGCGGAGGCGGCACCTCTCGTGTAGGCCCGGAGCGCCTCGGTGACGGAGAGCCGCTGGCGGTCGTCGGGCGCCGTCACCGCCTGCTGGATACCGAAGAGCGGGTCGAGCGGCATGCAGTCGCTCCCGAACGCGAGGTCGGCACCCGACGACAACAGTTCGGCGAAGCGGTTGGACGCCAGTCGGCGCTCGTCGCCGAGCCGGTCGGCGTAGAGTCCGCCCTCGCGCGCCCACTTCAGGAAGTTCGGCTGCATCGACGCGACGACATCACTCTCGGCGAGTCTGGCGACGAGGTCGTCGGTCAACACCTCGGCGTGTTCGACCCGGTGGCGCTCGCCGTCGGCGGCGTCGAAGGCGTCCAGCGTCTCCCGGACCGCCTCATCGCCGATGGCGTGGACGGCGACCTGGAGGTCGGCGTCGTCGGCGCGAGCGACGATGTCGCGGAGTTCCTCGGGGTTGACGACCCACTGGCCGCGGTCGCCGTCCGACGATTCGCCGTCGCCTGCTCCAGCACCGTCGTCGTTACCGTCTCCGCTCTCGTCGCCGTCCTCGGCGTACGGTTCGGAGAGCTTCGCGGTGCGACCCCCGAGCGAACCGTCGGTGTACGTCTTGATCGCCCCACTTTGGACCCGGTCGCTCCCGTGGTTGGTCCGGAGGCCGAGTTCGCGGACGGCGTCGAGGTGGTCGGCCCAGTAGTTGAGTCGGACGCGCAGGGAGAGTTCGCCGACGCGGTCCAGTTCGCGGTATATCGCGGGCGCTTCGGACTGGCGAACCATGTCGTGGACGCCGACGACGCCGAGTTCGTTCGCGCGGTCCTGTGCGGCGTGGACGGCTCGCCGCATCGCCGCACGGTCCGGTTCGACGGCGTCCCACAGCGCGTCCAGCGCGTCCTCGACGACGACGCCAGTCGGGTCGCCGCCGCTCGTCTGTATGTCCGCCTCGGGCATGTCCGGGCGCAGACGGCCGAGCGCAATCGAGTTCAGCGACGCGAGGTGCATGTCCTCCCTGACTGCGGCGACCGGTCGCCCGTCGCTCACCGCGTCGAGGTCGTCGGCGGTGAGATACCGGTCGTCGTCCCACGCGCTCTCGTCGTAGCCGAACCCGAGCACCCACTCGCGGTCTGCTCGGGGTCCGTCGGCGTCCGTCTCGGCGGCGTGGGCAGACAGCCGGTCGACGGCGTCGTCCGGCGAGTCCGCGGCGGCGAGGTCGGCGTTACCGAGTCGGCGGCCGACCATCGGTAGGTGCGTGTGCGCGTCGATGAATCCGGGGAGGACGACGCGTCCGTCGCAGTCCCGCACCGTCGTCTCGATGCCCGCGAGGTGTTCGATATCCCGTGTCGTTCCGACGCCGACGATCCGACCGTCCCGTACTGCGACGCCCTCGGCCGTCTCGTCTGGAGTCGTGAGCGTGTGGACCTCGGCGTTCGTGAGGACCAGGTCCGCGGCCGCTGTCATGCCGTGAACTGGCGGCCGGCGGCGTGGTAAGCGTTCGGGCACCGATGGTCCTTCGCTGGCACCGTCGGGGACAGCAACTGTTAGGGGCGTCGACCGCGAGACTCCGGGCATGACCGACGACTCCGACGCAGCTGACGCGGCCGCCGGCGCGGGGACCGACCCCGAGACGCTGGCCGACCGCGTCGCCGACGGCGACCGCCGGCTCTACGAACTCGGCGACCACGCCGACGCGGAGACGGCCGCGACCGCCCGCCGCCTCGTCGTCGAACGCGACACCGGCGTCGACCTCGACGCGACCGGCGAGTACACATTCGACGCGCCCCAGGCCGCCCAGTCGAACATCGAGAACCTCGTCGGCGGGACCCAGCTCCCGGTCGGCGTCGCCGGCCCCGTCTCGGTCCGCGGCGAGGCCACCGACGGCGAGTTCTACCTCCCTATCGCCACCACGGAGGGAGCGCTGGTCGCGAGCGTCAACCGCGGCTGTTCGGCCGTCTCCGCCGCCGGCGGCGCGACGGTCCGCGTGACCGAGCGCGGGATGACCCGCGCGCCGGTCTTCCGCGTCGACGGCATCTCGGAGGGTGCGGCGGTCGCCGAGTGGGTCGAAGCCAACGAGGACCGCCTCGCCGAGGCCGCCGAGTCGACCACCAGTCACGGCCGTCTCCAGTCCGTCACCCCCTACGTTGTCGGTGACTCGGTCTTCCTCCGGTTCTCCTACGACACCGGCGACGCCAACGGGATGAACATGGCGACCATCGCGACTCGCGCCGCCGCGGAGGTCGTCGAAGCGGAGACCCCCGCTTCGCTCGTCGCGCTCTCGGGCAACCTCTGCACCGACAAGAAACCCGCCGCCATCAACGCCGTCGAGGGCCGCGGCCACACGGTCACCGCGGACGTGACCATCCCGCGCGAGACGGTCGAGGAGCGGTTCGACACGACACCCGAGGCCATCGCGGAGGCCAACACCCGCAAGAACCTGGTCGGCAGCGCTAAGGCCGGGAGCCTCGGGTTCAACGCCCAGGCCGCCAACGTCGTCGCCGGGGTCTTCATCGCGACCGGGCAGGACGAGGCCCACGTCGTCGAAGGGAGCAACTGCATCACGACCGCGGAGGCCCGCGACGGCGTCTCCGCGAGCGACGCGAGCGGAGGCTCGGGAAAGCGGAGCACCGCCGGTGAACTCTACGCGAGCGTCACCCTCGCCAGCCTCCAGGTCGGCACCGTCGGCGGCGGGACCACCCTCGCCACGCAGTCGGAGATGCTCGACGTGCTGGGCTTCGCGGGCGGCGGCGACCCCGTCGGGTCCAACGCCGACGCCCTCGCCGAGGTTATCGCCGCCGGCGCGCTCGCGGGCGAACTCTCCCTGCTCTCCGCGCTCGCCTCCCGACACCTCTCCAGCGCCCACGAGGAACTGGGTCGCTAGCGTCGGTTTCGGGCGAAGTGACGACTACACAGCATTTCCAGAATTAAAGAACGTTCTACTTTTACTTTCACTCCGGTGTCGGCTGGCGTTTACTTACCGCGCGCCGGTAGTTCGGGTGCGTCCGTCGGGGAGCACTGGCGGGCGCGTCCACACCCATGCATCGAGACACCGCCGCGGACTCGACCGTCCGCACGACCGACAGTACCGATTGCGAGGGCGGCGACGGGCGTCCCGTCCGCCGGGCGACCCGGATCGTCCGCCTGCTGAAACTCGTGGTGACAACGCTGGCCGCCGTGTTCGGCGTCGCGAAGACGCTCGGACTGCTGTGAACCCGTCGGCCTGACCGGCCACGCACTTGAGCCCGACCCCGGTCACCGATTCGTGACCGGAACAAACCCTTTGCCGGTCGCTTCCGTCCACGCCGACGATGGACGACGGAGTTCCGATCTACGCGGCCGCCGCCGGTGTCCTCGCACCGGTCGCAACCGTCCGCCTCATCGGGGTCGCTATCGACTCCAGGTTCTTTAACCCGCTCGTCGGGCTCGCGGTTCTGTTCCTCGTCCCGGTCGTGGGGATCGGGTGGATCCTCTCTGCGGCGTGGAAACTCGGCCTGACCGGCTGGGACCCCTTCGAGGGGCACCGCGACCGCGCGACGGTCCGCGACGACATCCCCTCGCAGTTCCACGACGCGATGGCCAACGAGACACTCGACCAGCAGAAACGCGAGAACAAGATACCGACACCCCTTTTCTTGTACGCCCTGTGCTACCTCGTCGGCGTCCCGGTGTTCGCGCTCGTCTTCCTCCTCTGAGCCCCGTCGGTCTCGACAGCGGGATCAGAGCAGGCGGTAGACACCCCGGCTCTCGGTCGCTTCGCCTGCACGGACGAGTTTTTCGAGCGCCTTGCGGGTGTACTCCGCGTCGACCCCCCGCTCGCTGGCGTAGTCGACCACTGCCTCCTCGGTGGCCTCGTCGAGTTCGCGGACCGCCTCGCGGACCCGCTCCTTGCGGCTCTTGCTTCCGCCCGACTCCATCGTGCGCGTCGTCGATCTGCCGTTCCATCTCGGTGAACGAGTCGAGTTCGGCGAAGTCGTCGCCGTAGCCCTGGCGGTTGGCGAGCATCGACGCGCGCACCTCGCGAGCGTGGTCCTCCTCCTCGGTCGAGACGAACTTCTTGCGCTTGGCGTACTGGCGAGTCGTCCCACAGCGGGGACACTGACTAGTCTCCGGGCGTCCCTCGACGACCCAGAGCATCGAACAGTCGCTGCACCCGACGACCGCGTACATCTAGTTTCGGCTATCGCGCCCGACGGTATGAACGTTCGGAGAGCACAGTGAAACTGATCGGTGAGTGCGGTGGAAGAGAGTGCCGCCGACAGCGACGACAAACCGACCGCAGACAGCGTGAAAGCCCCCGCCCGCTCCGGTCGAGGTGCTCGCTGCGCGCTTCGGTCGCTTCGCTCCCTCCAGTGCTTGCTTCGCCCGTCTTCCCGGAGCGGGCGGCCCCTTTCATTCCCACCCGCCCAGACTAGACGACCGAGCTATGTGGGTGGGAATAAAGGGGGCGACGCGTTCGACGTACGAGACGACGCAAGTGACGCGGGACCGGAGGTCCCGCTAATCTGAGGGCGTGGCCCTCAGACACCGCAGGCCAGAGGCCGAGGAGCGCAGCGAGTCGGAGGAGTCGAACGCGTCAGGGCTTTCACGCTGTTCGCGGTCGTCTCGACGCGTGCTTCCGCTCCGGCGAGATGACCGACCGCTCTTCGCCACCTCACTACTCGTACGCCTCGAACTCCTGGCCGAAAAGGAGGAAGTAGCCGGTGCCGACCACGCCGATGACTGCGGCCAGCGAGAAGGCGACCTCGGGGCTGACGAAGTCCCAGAGATAGCCGCCGAGCGCGGCGCTGGGGATGACGACCGTGTTCCGCAGCAGGTAGTAGGTCCCGGTCACCCGGCCGCCGGTCCCCCGTTCGGCGGGGCCGACGATCAGCGCCTTGTGGGAGGGCAGCCCCGCGAAGCGCAGTCCTGAGAAGGTGAACACGAGGACCATGACGGCGGCCGGCGAGAGCGCCGGCGTCAGGACCTCCGGCGCGTAGATCAGGACGACCGGGAAGACGCCGTAGACGGCGAATCCGAGCGCGACGACCGGTTTGAGCCCGACGCGTTCGGCGACCTTCGCGGCGGGGATCATCGTCAGCAGCGCGACGAGCATCTCGACGCCGAGCAGATACCCGAAAAAGGCCTGCGGCGAGAGGGCGACCGCGTAGGAGAACCCGCCAAGAGCGACCGTCGTCTCCAGTCCGATCTCGTAGAAGCGGGTGACCACGAGGATGAAGAAGGCATAGACCATGCCGTTGGCAAAGCGGACGAGCGTGTCGCCGACCAGCAGCGGTCGGAGCGGCGCGGGCATCTCTCGCAGGTCCCGTCTGATCTGGTCGACCCCCTCGAAGCTGTCGCCGATGGTGTCCGAACTGGCGTCGTAGAGGAAGTGCTGGACAGCCGTTCCGAGGATTCCGAAGACGACCGCGACGGCGAGGACGTACTGGAAGCTCACCGTGAACTCGGGGTGGAGGCCGATCAGGACCGCCGCCAGAACCGGGCCGATCAGAAAGGCAGTCCGGCGGAACGTCTCCGTGCTTGCGAAGCCCTCGGCCAGCCGCGAGGGGTCAGTCGCCTGCTTGACGACGGCGAACGTCGCGCCGAGGCCGAACGACTTCCACGCCTGGGCCAGCAGGAGGCCGACGAAGATCCAGACCCAGGGTTCGAGGACGACCGCACCGAGCGAGGCGGTTCCGATCCCCGGGGCGAGGAGCCAGAACGCGAAGCCGACGGTCGAGATGAGTCCGAACAGCGTGAGCGCGTATCGCGAGCCGAGCCGGTCGGAGACCGCACCGCCGGGGTACGGGTAGACGGCCGAGACGATGTTTCCGACCGTCCCGAACAGGCCGACGACGAACCCGGACGCCCCGAGTGCGACCATGTAGTCCGGAAGGAAGCGGTTCGTCATCTGGAACCCGAGGCTGAACGCGAACATCGCCAGCGAGAGGACCAGCACGTCGCGCTCCAGCGAGACGAACTGTCGGAACGGGTCGAGCAGGTCGACCGACTCGTCGTCCGTGGCCATCTTCGTTCGGCCCTTTTCGCGACTGTCGTAAATAGATTTCAGGCGGCGTGCGGACCGATTGGTACAACCCGTCGGCACGTAACTCACCGTTAAATACAAAAGTTGGCATAATACGTGGACCGATGTACCGAACCTGTCACTGACGAGGATCGGTGCATACATGACTACCAGGAGCAGCACGGCGACCGACACGGCGCGCAACAAGGATTTTACCTACACGCTATTGTCTCCAAAGTATGAAAAGAAGAAATGTTCTTTTGAGTATCTGTACCGGACTCGGACTTCTGAGTGGATGTTCAGAAACGAATGGGGACCAGACCGTGCCGACTACCCGGACAGACGAAGACTCCAGGCCGCCAACAGCGACCGCTCAGTCACCTACAAAGACACCCTCCCCCCAGACGTATCTTCCAGAGCCTGGGGAAGGGTGGGAATTGATCGACACATCCGATTACGTCTGGGCCCCAATCAGCGGGTCAGAAGGGATAATTGGTAAGTACAGGGGTCCAGACAGAGAAACCTACAAAGTCGCAATCATGCGGGACGAAGACAACACGGACGGTTCGGCGAGACAGTTCTCCTGTGCTGGCTGGCAGATCGCGTTTGCCTATCGAGGGTACGCGATCGCTGCTTCCACGGGGACGTTACAGAAAACATTCACGCCGGAAGCACCCCCAATGATGTCGTCTTCACCAGCGCCAAACAAGACTGACAGAGTATACGAACTGCTTCTCCTGTCGCCGAAGTTGACAGAAGATATCGTCCCGGAAGAGACAACCTGTCCGTACGATTGAACTATACGATACTCTCTAGTTGAGGGAGTTTGAGAAGCGAGCAGGTCGTACTGAGTGGTGTCAATGACACTCAGAGGCCTGCTCAGAGAGAATGTAGACGTGGACGAACGAGACGTTCGGGAGAACGAGCGCACGCCGACACCCGTGCGCCGCTTCGCGGTTCGACTTCACTCGATGGGGTTGTCAGTGCGTGAAGTCGAGGGAGTCTTAGCTTGGCTGATTGACCGCTTTCACTCGTTTTGGCGGGGCAGTCAGGCGAGCGCTAAGCGGTGGTTCCGCGGTTCAGACACTACTACAACCGAAACCGATCGAGTCAAGCAATAGATGGCCGCACTCCCGCCGCGGAGATGCTGAACTAAACAGTTCCATTGCAGGCGGGATACCTGCCCCGTAAGTCACTGCTCACCCCGCCAGCACC
>PXSD01000035.1:0-6672 GCA_003023165.1 Halobacteriales archaeon QS_9_67_15
GATTATTGTAGAGTATTTCCGGATAGCGCCGACCCCGGGGTCGGCGCGTCCCGGGACATCGCGACAATAATTCGTGTCAGGTCCACTGACGCCATCCGGTTCCGCGACCGATCGATTTACAGTCGAATGACGCCCGCGATGAGACATGACCTACCGTGTCATCCAGGTTGGGGCCGGTGGCCAGGGCGCTCGCTGGTGTGAATCGTTCCTCCCACCGAACATCGCGCGGGACCTGATCGAGGTCGTCGTTCGTTGACCCGCCGGGCTGGATGACCGCCTCGATACCCGCCTCGGCGGCCCGTTCGATACCGTCCGGGAACGGGAAGAAGGCGTCCGAGGCCATCACGGCACCCTCGGCGGACTTGCCCTCGGCGTCCTTCTGAGCCTTCATGTCCGCGATCTCGACGGCGTCGACGCGGGAGACCTGTCCGGCACCGATGCCCACCGTCTCGGTGCCCGTCGCGAAGACGATGGCGTTCGATTTGACGTGTTTGATCGTCTGCCAGGCGAACAGCATCGACTCGATCTGTTCGTCGGTCGGCTCTCGCTCCGTGACGACTTCCAGGTTGTCGGGCGTGAGCGACTGTGTGTCGCGCTCCTGGACGAGGCGGCCGCCGACGAGTTTCGTCTCGGTCAGCGTCTCTGTCACGTTGTAGGAGTCAGGGCGGCCGGACGAGTCAGTCCGGCCGATCTCGTCGCCCACGTCGAGCACGCGGAGATCGTCCGTCTCGAAGAGCGTCTCGAGCGCGCCGTCGGTGTACCCGGGCGCGACGACGACCTCCTTGAACGAGTCGACGATCCGGCCAGCGGTCGCCTCGTCGCACTCGCGGTTCAGCGCGACGATGCCGCCGAAGGCGCTCTTTGCGTCCGTGGCGAGCGCGTCGGCGTAGGCGTCGGCGAGGGTGTCGGCCGTCGCACAGCCCGCGGGGTTGGTGTGTTTAATCACCGCTGCGGCGGGCTCGTCGAACTCCTTGCTGAGATCGAGCGCGGCGGCGGCGTCGTTGTAGTTGTTGTACGACAGGGCCTTCGCGCCCTCGTTGAGCCGGTCGGCGTAGACGACGCTGGCTTCGTCGACCGTGTTGTCGGCGTAGACCGCGGCGTCCTGGTGCGGGTTCTCCCCGTAGCGCAGGTCCGTGGCGCGGTCCTCCGAACTGAATAGTCGCGAGGGCAGGTCGCCGCCGGTGTCGCTCTCGACCGAGGCCCGGTTCGCGTCGTAGTCGACAGTCACGCTGCCCTCTGCGAACCACTTCACCGCTCGCGGGTAGGCCCTGAACTCGCCCTCGTAGAGGACGCGGTCGGCGAGGGCGTCCTCGTCGTCGCCCTCGTAGACCGGGACCGGCTCCTGCGTGACGACGGGGCCGCCGTCGACTTCTGTCTCGATGATCTCGCCGTCCTCGTCGATGGCGTTGGTGACGACGTGGACGGTACAGCCCACGACCTTCGCGCCGTAGTCGAGCGCGTCGCCCCACGCGTCCGTGCCGGGGAACGAGGGGAGCAGCGAGGGATGGACGTTCAGCGTCGTCGGCGCGTCGTCGAGAAACGTGTCAGACAGCAGGCGCATGTAGCCGTCCAGCGTCACCAGCTCGAAGTCGTAGTCGCCGAGCGCGTCGAGGACGCGCTGCTCGTGGTCACGGCGACTCTCGCCCTCGTCGCGCTCAACCGCTTCGGTCGGGATGCCGCGGTCGGCCGCCGCGTCCAGTACCGGCGCGTCGGCGTCGTTCGTCAGAATGACCGAAAACGACGCGCCTCCGGGGGCGCGGTCGGCGATGTTCAACAGGTTCCGTCCGCGATTACTTGCGAGTCCCGCGAGTTTCATGTCTGTAGGGCGGTCGCCGCCGCGCAAAGTAGTTGCGAACGGGTCGAGACGCAGTCGACACGGATGACACAGTCTCGGACTCGACCGCAGTCGTGGCCGCGACCGCGCCGACGCGACCGCCGACCGACACGCTCTTTGGGCGACTCGTCACAGAGTCGACCATGACCGACCGTTCGCCGCTCCAGGCCGTCTCGCCGCTAGACGGACGCTACGCTCGCTACACCGAACCGCTCGTCCCCTACGCCAGCGAACAGGCGCTGATGCGCGCCCGCACACGGGTCGAGACCGAGTACCTGATCGCACTCTCGGACCGCTCCGAGACCCCGCTCGAAATCGACGAGGGCAAGCGCGAGCACCTCCGGGGCGTCTACGAGGACTTCGACGAGGACGACGCCGCGCTCGTCAAACAGATCGAGACGGAGGGCTACGGCGAGTACTCGGCGACAAACCACGACGTGAAGGCCGTCGAGTACTTCGTCCGCGAACACCTGCCCGAGGGGCTGGACGCCGCCCAGTGGATCCACTTCGGACTCACCAGCGAGGACGTGAACAACCTCGCGTACCGACTGCTGGTCAAGCCCGCCGTCGAAGACGTCCTCATCCCCGAACTCCGCGAGGTGCGCGACGCGCTGGTCGAGATGGCTCGCGAGTACCGCGACCTCCCGATGCTCGCGCGGACACACGGCCAGCCCGCGACGCCGACGACGTTCGGGAAGGAAATGGCCGTCTACGCGTCCCGGCTGGGTCGAGCGCTGGGTCGGATCGAGCGCGCGAGCGACGGGATCTCGGGGAAGCTCGCCGGTGCGTCGGGCACCTACGCCGCACACGAGGCGGCCTACCCCGACGTGGACTGGCCGGCCTTCTCCCGGACGTTCGTCGTCGACCTCGGGCTGGAGCACGAACCGGTCACGACCCAGGTCAACCCCTGCGACGACCTCGCGGCGCTGTTCGACGCACTGCGCGGGGCGAATAATGTCCTCCTCGACCTCGACCTCGACGTGTGGCTCTACGTCTCCGACCGCTACCTCGGCCAGGAGGCGGCCGAGGGCGAGACCGGCTCGTCGACGATGCCCCACAAAGTCAATCCCATCGACTTCGAGAACAGCGAAGGGAACCTCTCGAAGGCCAACTCCGAGCTGACCTTCCTCGGCGACTGGGTCACGAAGTCCCGCCTCCAGCGCGACCTCTCGGACTCGACGGTCAAGCGCAACGTCGGCGCGGCGCTCGCCCACTGTCTCATCGGCTACTCGAAGCTTCAGAATGGCCTCGGCACGGTCGTCCCGAACGAGCAGGTGATGGCCGACGACCTCGAAGCAACGCCGGAGATCATCGGTGAGGCCGTCCAGACCATCCTCCGCCGTGAGGGGTTCGACGACGCCTACGAACACGTCAAGACGGCCACCCGAGGCCGCGACGTGTCGATGGACGACTTCACCGCGATGGTCGACGACCTGGACGTGCGCGAGGACGTGCGCGAGGAACTCCACGCACTGACGCCAGCCGGGTACACCGGCATCGCGAGTGAGCTGGTCGACGACACGCGTTCGGCGGAGTGACCCAGCGTTCGGCCGAATAACCCAACGCTCAACAGGGTTCTGTCCGAACCGGTGGTAGATGGTCCTCGACACGGACGGGCGAGTGCTGACGCTGGCGTTCGCCCGGATGGCCGACGCGCTCGGTAACTCCTTTCTCATCATCGTCCTGCCGCTGTACATCGCTAGCGGGCAGGTGTCGCTCGACGGCATCGTCGGCGTGGAGGTCGCGGGGTTCGTCCTCCGGGAGGAGACACTTATCGGCCTCGTGCTCTCGCTGTTCGGTCTGCTCAACAGCCTCGGCCAGCCGTTCACCGGCCGTCTCTCCGACCGGACGGGACGGCGGCGAGCGTTCGTCCTCGCGGGCCTGACGGTCTTCGCCGTCGGGAGCGCGGTCTACCCGTTCGTCACGAGCTACTGGACGGTGCTGGGCGCGCGGGCGCTCCAGGGCATCGGCGCCGCGTTCACGATCCCCGCGACGGTCGCGCTGGTCAACGACTACGCCGCGAGCGACCGCGAGCGCGGCGGCAACTTCGGCGTGTTCAACACCTTCCGGCTGATCGGGTTCGGCTTCGGTCCCATCGTCGCCGGGGTCGTGATCACCGGCGGCATCGCGGGACAGGAGCCGGTCACGTACGCGCTGCCCGCGTGGGCCGGGGCGCTGGCCGGCGCGTCCCTCTCCGGGTTCGACGCAGCCTTCGCGGTCGCGGTCCTCGGGGCGGTCGTGAGTTTCGCGCTCGTCGCCGCGCTGATCGAGGACCCGCCGCGCGTCGCCGACGAAGCCGGCGAGACCCTCTCGATCGCCGTCCTCGACCGCGACGGCCGCGGACTCGACGCCGTGTTCGTCCTCGGCGTCGGCACGTTCTTCATGGCGACAACCATCGCCCTGTTCGCCACGCTGGAGGGGCCGATCAGGGCGCGGCTCTCCGAGTCGACGTTCCTCTTCTCGGTGCAGTTCGCGGCGGTCGTCATCGCTAACGTCGCCTTTCAGGTTCCGATCGGCCGCGCCAGCGACCGCTACGGGCGGCGGCCGTTCATCCTCGCCGGGTTCGCCCTCCTGATCCCGTCGGTGTTCGCGCAGGGCTACGTGACCGAACCGCTGACGATGCTGGCCGCGCGGTTCGTCCAGGGGGTCGCGGTCGCGCTCGTGTTCGCGCCGGCGCTCGCGCTCGCCGGCGACCTCGCGCGCGACCGCGGGTCGGGCACCACGCTCTCGGTCCTGACGATGGCGTTCGGGCTCGGCGTCGCGCTCGGGCCGCTGGCCTCGGGCCTGCTCTACAACCTCGGCGGGCTCGCCGCGCCGTTTACCTTCGGCGCGGCGCTGGCCGTCCTCGCGCTCGCGCTCACGTACTCGCAGGTCGAGGACACGCTCGACGGCCCACCGGAACCGAACGCGGTCCCCCAGGACTGATACTGCCGGCTGTACGTCTGTCACGAATTTCGCTGCCCCGGGGCGGCGAATATCCTCACGAAGGTACAGCCGGCAGTATGAACGCCCGCTCCCGGCTCTCCGTCCGCCACAGACATTTGACCGTGCGAACCGTACCCACGCGCATGTTCAGCGACCGGACGGCCGCGAGCGCGCGCCTCGCCGACGCGCTCGAAGACAGGGGGATCGAGGCCGACGTCGTCCTCGCCATCCCGCGCGGCGGGCTTCCGCTGGGTCGGGTCGTGGCCGACCGCCTCGGCGCGCCGTTGGACGTAGTCGTCGCGTCGAAGCTCAGTGCCCCGAACAACCCGGAGTACGCTATCGGTGCGGTCGCGGAGGACGGGTCCGTCTGGCTCAACGACGAGGCGCTCGACCGTATCGGCGTCGCCGACGACTACCTCGCCACCGAACGGGAGCGCGAACGGGCGGTCGCCGCTGACAAGGCCGCGACCTACCGCGAGGGAGACCGCCCCGACTTCGGCGGCGAGCGGGTCGTCGTCGTCGACGACGGCGTCGCGACGGGCGCGACGATGCGCGCCTGTCTCCGACTGGTCCGCGCCGACGACCCCGAGTACCTGGTCGCCGCCGTCCCCGTCGGACCGCCGGACGCGCTCGACACGCTGGAGGGATACGCGGAGGAAGTCGTCGCCGTCGAGGAGCCCGGAAACTTCCGGGCAGTCGGGGCGCACTACCGGACGTTCGACCAGGTGAGCGACGAAGAAGCGATGCGGTATCTGGCGTAGCGACGCGCGACGGGACTTCGGGTTCAGGCGGTCTCGCCGCGAAATCGCGGCAGCGCGATGTAGCAGGCCACGTTGAGCCCCGCGTAGATGAGGACGGCACCGAACACGGCCTCCCACACACCGAGCGTGGTCTGTCCAGCGGTGAGGTCGTGAACACTCGCTTGCTCGGCGAACGCACCGACGACGGTCAACGCCCCGGCGACCACGACGTAGAAGACCGCGCCGAGCGCCTCGATAAGGGGGCCGAAGATGAGTTCTCGCACGAGAAACCGGTATGTGACAAGGGCACATATGGTTTGCGTGAGAGCGTGTGACGGACAGTCACGGGGGATTTTTGTACCGACGCGAACTACGGCGACGCATGGCGCAGTACGTCGCGACAGATTACCCGTCGCTCGCGAAGACGGGATTCCTCCTCGGCGTCGCACTGTTCGTCCTCGGCGGCCTCGGCGAGGTCGTCGGCACGGCCGTGTTCGGCGGCTTGCCCGCCTGGGAACAGACGCTGTTTTTCGACATGGAAGTCCTCGGTATCCTCCTCGGCCTGTTCTCGCCGCTCGTGTTCGGCATCGCCCTCCCGCTGATAGAATAGCGCCGGCCGAACGGTCGAATGGCTCCCGACCCCCCTTCCGAGAAGGTTACAGGAACGAGTCGACAGCGTCCCGAACCGCCTGTGCGGCCGCTCTGACCTCCTCGCGGCGGACGTACTCGCGCTCGCTGTGGGCGACCGCGCCCTCGTCGTCGGCCAGGTCGCCCGGCCCGAACACGACCGTCGGCGCCGCCTCGGCGAAGTACGACGCCTCCGTCGCGGCACCGAACGGTCGGACCTCGCCGCCGCTCGTCCGCGCGAGCGTCTCGACCAGCGGGTCGTCGGGGTCAGTCGCGAAGGCGGTCAGGAACGGTGTCTCCCGGTCGGCGAACCCAACGGCAAGATCCATCCCGGTGGGAACCCACTGAGAGAGGTGGGCCTGCAGTCCCGCGCGGAACTCCTCGGGCGTCTCGGGCGGGACCGGTCGCCGGTCGAACGTGAGGACGCACTGCTCGGGCACCTGGTTCGACGCCTCACCGCCCTCGACGACGGTGGGGGTGAGCGTCGGCCGCCCGAGCGACTCGTGTTCGCTCGGCCCTCGCTCTCGCGGTTCCGTCTCGTCACCG
>PXSD01000035.1:6677-9786 GCA_003023165.1 Halobacteriales archaeon QS_9_67_15
GGCCGCGTGGGCGGCCGACCCGGTGATCGTGACTGTCCCTTCGTACTGCCCGCGAGCGGCGTTGCACACGTCCAGCCCCGTCGGCTCGCCGACCACGAAGCCGTCGGCGTCGAGCGTCCCGGCGAGGTGGGCCGCGCCGGTCCGGACCGTCTCCTCGTCGGGCGTGACCGCGATAGTGAGTCGCGCGTCCTCCTCGGCGACCCCGGCGGTCAGGAACGCGTCGACCAGCGCCGCGAGCGGCCCCTTCGCGTCACAGGCACCGCGCCCCTCGACCACGTTGCTGCCCTCCCGCTCGGCGAACGGGACGTGCGGTGGAACGGTGTCGATGTGGGTGTTCAGGACGATGTGGGTCCCGTCGTCGCTCTCGACCGCCTCGTCGCCGGCCTCGAAGCCGTCCGCCGTCCGCGTCGCGAGCGTGTTCCCGGCCTCGTCGACGACAGGGTCCGCGCCGCCCGCCTCCAGCGTCTCGACGAGCAACGCGCGCATCTGCTCGACGGACTCGTGAGACTCCGTCCGGACCGCTCGCTCGTGGAACTCGAGGGCGTCGAAGCTCATCGGCCCCGCTCTCTACCGTCGTCGGTCGTGCCCGTGTCTTTCGCCACCTCGCCCGCTTCCCGCTCGACTCTGGTCACGTCGCTCATCGACTCGCGCCGGCGGACGACCCGCGTCTCGCCGTCCTCGATGGCCACCTCGGCGGGTCGGGGCTGGGAGTGGAACTGGTTGGCGAGTTCGTAGCCGTACGCGCCGGCGTTGCCGACCGCGAGCAGGTCTTCGCGCTCCGGTCGGGGAACCGGGCGGTCGGTGCAGAACACGTCCGCGCTCGTACAGCACGGACCGCCGATTGAGACCGGTTCGGCCTCGCGCTCGGGCGACGAGACGTTGGCGATGGGGTGGTAGGAGTCGAACATCGCCGGACGGATGAGCGTCGCGAGCGAGGCGTCGACGCCGACGACGGTCGTCTCGGGCGTCTCCTTGACCGTGTTCACCTCGGTCAGGATCACCTCCGCGTCGGCGACGACGTACCGCCCCGGTTCGAGCTTGACCTGCGCCGCGAGGTCGCCGACGGCGTCGCGGACCCGCTCGCCGAGGGTCGGCATGTCGAGCGGTTCCTCGTTTTCGTGGTAGGGGACGCCGAATCCGCCGCCGAAGTCGACGAACTCCAGGGCTTCGTCGCCCACGTCGCGAGCGAGGTCCGCGACCTTCGCGACGGCGCGGCAGTGGTTGGCGAGGTCCTCGTGGAGGACGCCGCTTCCCATGTGAGCGTGGATGCCGACGAGGTCGAAACGGTCGCGCAGGCCGTCGGCGAGGTCGACGACCTCGTCGTAGGGGATGCCGAACTTCGCGTCCTTGCCGGTCGCGACCTTCTCGTGGTGGCCGGTGCCGATGCCGGGGTTGACCCGGACGGCGACGCGGCCGTCGTAGCCGCGCGCCGCCAGTCGGTCGAACGTGTCGCGAGCGCCGCCGGTGATTGTGGGTCCGGGGTGGTCGGCGGCCAGGTCGGTGGCGTAATCGAGGTCGGCGTCGGGCGGGTTGACCGCCGTGTACTGGAGCGTATCCGGGTCAGCGCCGGCCTCGATCGCTCGCTGGAGCTCGCCGGCGGCCGCACACTCGATGTCGGCACCGGTGTCGAGGAGCGTCTCCAGCACCGCTCCGCCCGTGTGGGCCTTCGCGGCGTACATGACGTGAGCGTCGGGGAACGCGGCGGCGAAGCGTTCGTAGTTCTCGGCGACGCGGTCGAGGTCGACCACGTACAGCGGCGTCTCGTGTTCGGCGGCGAGCGACGACAACTGCTCGTCGTCCCAGTCCGTGACGCGACGGACCGGCGGTGAGGTGTGGCTCATTGCTACACACCGAGTGGCCGCGGCTAACAAGCCTTCCGAACCACCTTTTTCTAACGGGGGTTTCCTCGGTCGCTTCGCTCATGGCTTCGCCGTTCGCATCGAGGTCTCCCTTCGGTCGACCTCGCACCGCTCCCTGCGGGAACCCCCGCTACAAAAACGTGGGCGAAAAAAGCCGAACTCGCGCCGCCGGCGCGAGTTCGGTTAGACGGATCGTCCCGCCCCGCACCGCGCCGCACCACCCCGTACCACCTCGCACCGCCTCTGCACTTCTTCCTCAACGGTCAGGAGACTGATTCCGCTATCTACGGCTCGACTACTCGCCGCGTCCGCGCCGACGCCGGAGAGCGACCACTGCGACGACGATGGCCGCAACCGCACCGACCCCTCCGAATCCGGGGCCGCGGTTCGCCGTTGTCTGTCGCTCCGAATCCTCGACTGCAGTCCACGAGTCACCGACCGAGAGCGTCCCCGCTTCGACCCCGTCGACTCGCACGGTCCCCTCGGTTGCGGGGAACTTGATCGAGGCAGTCGTCCGCTCGCCGGGCGGGACGCGAATCGTCTCGTTCGCGACCGGTTCGCCGTCGACGGTGACCTCGACTGATTCGGTCGCCGTCGCGTTCCCGCGGTTGACGACCGTCAGTTCGACGGACGCGTTGAAGCCACTGCGGACCCAGTCGGCGAGTCCGCGAACCGCCACCACCTCGGTCTGTCCCGAGTCGGGGGCGGCCCCGTCCGCCGTCACCGCTGGCGCCGCATCCGTGGGAATCTCGTCGTCGCGACCGACGACCGTGACTGTGCCCAGCGTCGTCTCCTCGACGGTGATCTCGCGCTCTCCCCGTCGGTCGAACTGTCGCTCGAAGCTAACCGTCGCCGTCTCGTCCGCGTCGACGTCGACTCCTTTGGTCGCCACGAGTCGGCCGTCGATCCTGAACTCAACGAGCTCCTGCCGGTCCCGCTCGTCGCGATTGGCGAGCTCGACGACAACCGTGACGGACCCGCCCTCACGCACAGTCGATGACGTGATCTCGGCGTCGGTGATCTCGAGCGACTGTACTGTGGTCGTCGGCGTCTCGGTCGGTGTCGTGGTCGCCGTCTCGGTCGGCGTCGGAACGGGCGTCGGCGTCTCGGTCGCCGTCGGAGCGGGCGTCGGCGTCTCGGTCGGGGTCGGCGTCTCGGTCGCCGTCTCGGTCGCCGTCGGAATGGGCGTCGTCGGAACAGGCGTCGGCGTCTCGGTCGGGGTCGGCGTCGTGGTCGGCGTCTCGGTCGCT
>PXSD01000036.1 GCA_003023165.1 Halobacteriales archaeon QS_9_67_15
GTTTCTGTTGGCTCTCGCTCATACGTCTCCGTATCCTCTCACGGTTTTTAACCGTTGCCAACTTCGGTTGCCAGCCCCGTCGCCGGCGCGGTGGGCCCGGTGAGCGCCACTCATACGGATTACTGTAGATAGTTTCACAGCGGCCGACGTATTCGGGTTCATCAGACACTCGGAACCGGGATTTCATTCCAACCGGCGGTAAAAAACTACAGTAATCCGTATCAGCCGAAGTTTTCGACTTTCGCCGCGTCGGGTTCGCCGCCGGCCGCGCTGACCGCCGCCGTGGCGTCGTCGAGGAACTCCGCGAACCCGTAGACGAACACCTGCGTGTCGTCGGTCAGCGCGTCGGCGACCGACCGTTCGAGCGGCGACTCCGGCGCGAGCACCGCGACGGACGCGCCTCGCTCGTTCAGCGCCGTCAGTCGCTCGTCGTGGATCGGTGCCGCGTCCCGGTAGACGATCGCGGCCTCGCCACCGTCGTCGAGCGCCCGTTCGGCGATACCGACCGCCGGACCGACGCCCGGGCCGCCCGCGAGGATCAGGACGCGCTTCTCGTTCTCGTAGTAGGCGTTCCCGAACGGACCCGACACCTCGACGGTGTCGCCGGCTTCGAGCGCTGCGAGCTCCGGGCCGACCTCCCCGTCGGGGTCGATACCGACGGTGATCTCGAACGTCCCCGCCACGTCCGGCGACGAGATCGTGTAGAAGCGCGACTCGTCGACGCCGGCGAGCGCGACTTTGACGAACTGTCCGGGCCGGGCCGCGAACCCCTCGGGCGTCTCGAAACCGATGGCGATGGCGTCTTCGCCGATGGACTCGACGGCGACGACGGTGACCTCGGTGTCTTCCATGCTCGACGTTCGCACGTCCCCGCGCAAGGTCCTTTCGTTCCGACCCGACTGGTTCGGTCCAGTCCGACTCACCGGTTCGGCTCCGCTCGACCGTTTCGGCCTGACCTGGTCGGACCGACGGACCGTCGCGCAGGGACCTGTGAAGGTGTTCGTTCGGCATCGTGGGACGGATCTTTCGGGCGTTCAGATCCGTCGATTTTCGCCTGTGCGCCCACTTTTACGTCCATCTCGGGGAGAAGAGAATGGGGCCATTACAGAAGTCTTTTTGCCGGTCGGGGGGTATTCGCATGCAGTATGCCCGAGGACCTGAACTGGGCCATCGGCGGTGAAGCCGGTGACGGGATCGACTCTACCGGGAAGATATTCGCTCAGGCGCTCTCGCGTGCCGGCCGTCACGTCTTCACCTCGAAGGACTTCGCGTCGCGGATCCGGGGCGGATACACCGCCTACAAGGTCCGCACGTCGGTCGACCGCGTCGAGAGCGTCGTCGACAGGCTCGACATCCTCATCGCGCTCACCGAGCGCACCATCGACGAGAACATGGACGAACTGCACAAGGGGAGCGTCATCATCTACGACGGCGAGCGCTCCACGATGCAGGACGTCGAAGTTCCCGAGGGGATGGTCGGCCTATCCGTCCCGCTCCAGCGCCTCGCCGAAGACGCCGGCGGCGCCATCATGGCGAACGTCGTCGCGCTCGGTGCGGCCTGCGAAGTGGCGCAGTTCCCGATCGAGAACCTGGACGAATCACTGGACAAGCGTTTCGGCGACAAGGGCGAGGCCATCGTCGAGAACAACAAGGAGGCCGCCCGACTGGGCCAGCAGTACGTCGCCGAGGAGTACGACCACGAGTTCGACTACGACCTCGAGACCACGGACGCCGACTACGTCCTGCTCAACGGCGACGAGGCCATCGGCATGGGCGCGCTCGCCGCGGGCTGTCGGTTCTACTCCGGCTATCCCATCACCCCGGCGACCGACGTGATGGAGTATCTCACCGGTCGAATCGACCAGTATGGCGGGAAAGTCGTCCAGGCCGAGGACGAACTCTCCGCGATCAACATGGCACTCGGCGCGGCCCGCGCCGGCGCACGCGCGATGACGGCCACGTCGGGGCCCGGCATCGACCTGATGACCGAGACGTTCGGACTCGTCGCGACCACGGAGACACCGCTGGTCATCTGTGACGTGATGCGCTCCGGCCCCTCGACGGGGATGCCGACGAAGCAGGAACAGGGCGACCTCAACATGGCCCTGTACGGCGGCCACGGCGAGGTCCCGCGGTTCGTCGTCGCGCCCACGTCCGTCTCGGAGTGCTTCTGGAAGACCGTCGAGGCGTTCAACTACGCCGAGAAGTACCAGACGCCGGTATTTTTGGTCTCGGACCTCGCGCTCGCGGTCACCGAGCAGACGTTCCCGCCCGAGGCGTTCGACATGGACGAGGTCGAGATCGAGCGCGGGAAGGTCGTCGACGAGGCGGAGATCGACGGCTGGCTCAACGACAAGGACCAGTTCCAGCCCCACTTCCCGTCCGCCGACGGCATCAGTCCCCGCGCGTTCCCGGGCACGACCGACGGCGCGCACATGACGACAGGGCTCGAACACGACGAACTCGGTCGCCGGACCGAGGAGGAAGAGGTCCGCATCGAGCAGGTCGACAAGCGCACCCAGAAGGTCCGGACCGCCAGGGAGGAGGAGGACTGGGACTACCGCGAGTTCGGCGACCCCGGGGCCGACACGCTCGTCATCTCGTGGGGCTCCAACGAGGGAGCCATGCGAGAGGCACTCGGATTCCTCGAGGACCGCGGTCACGACGTGCGTTTCATCTCGGTGCCGTACATCTTCCCGCGCCCGGACCTCTCCGATGAGATCGCCGCGGCCGACGATGTCATCGTCGTCGAGTGTAACGCCACCGGGCAGTTCGCCGACGTCATCGAACACGACGTGTTGAAGCGCGTCCAGCGCGTCAACAAGTACGACGGCGTCCGCTTCAAGGCCGACGAGCTCGCATCGGAGATCGAGAACACACTTACCGGAGTCGACTCCGGCTCACAGGAGGTCACGGCAGAATGAGTTCCGACGTTCGATTCACAGACTTCAAATCCGACAAGCAACCGACGTGGTGTCCCGGCTGCGGTGACTTCGGGACGATGAACGGCATGATGAAAGCGCTCGCGGAGACGGGCAACGACCCCGACAACACGTTCGTGGTCGCCGGCATCGGGTGTTCCGGCAAGATCGGCACATACATGCACAGCTACGCGCTCCACGGCGTCCACGGCCGCGCCCTGCCCGTCGGCATCGGCGTCAAGCTCGCCAACCCGAACCTCGAAGTGATGGTCGCGGGCGGCGACGGCGACGGCTACTCCATCGGCGCCGGCCACTTCGTCCACGCCGTCCGCCGCAACGTCGACATGTCCTACGTCGTCATGGACAACCGCATCTACGGCCTCACCAAGGGCCAGGCGTCGCCGACCTCGCGCCAGGACTTCGAGACGAGCACGACCCCCGAGGGCCCCCAGATGCCACCGGTCAACCCGCTCGCGCTCGCGCTCGCTTCGGGCGCGACGTTCATCGCCCAGTCGTTCTCCTCGGACTCCCAGCGGCACGCCCAGATCATCCAGGAGGCCATCGAGCACAACGGCTTCGGCTTCGTGAACACCTACTCGCCCTGTGTCACGTTCAACGACGTCGACACCTACGACTACTTCCGCGACTCCATCGTCGACCTCGAAGAGGAGGGCCACGACCGGACCGACCGCGAGGCCGCCAAGGAGAAGATCCTCGAAGGCGACAGAGAGTACATGGGCGTCATCTACCGGGACGAGAACTCCGTCCCGTGGGAGGAGCGCGAGGGCCTCGACCGGAACATGGCCGACATCCCCGACGGCGCGCCCGACGACGCGATGGACCTGGTTCGAGAGTTCTACTAAACCATCTTTTTCGCGGAGGGGTGTCCTCGGGCCTCCGGCCCTGCGGGCACCCCACCGCCAAAAACATGGGTGAAAAAGGCCGGACCGCTCGCTCCCTGTGGTCGCTCGCGTCCGGAGAACCGCCTCGCTTCGCTCGGCGGATGCTTCCGGTCGAGCAGAACACACGGTTGAGACGCTTTTAGTCGACATATTCGCCGAGGAAGGCGAGGCTGTCTATCCGAGCGAGAGTAGAACGAGGACTCGGACTTTTCCACCAATGTCGTTGCCGTGAGTGGTCTCGCAGTGAGTTACGCAGACGAGGATATTAGAGCGACAAAAAGATGGTTTAATTACGCAGACGCCGGACCAAATGGTATGGGTGACCGCTTTGACGTGGTGATCGCGGGTGCCGGACCCGCCGGGGCGCAGTGTGCGCGCGATCTCGCAGCGAGGGAGTACGACGTACTCGTCTTGGAGACCGAGCCGGAGGCCGACTTCCCGCGTCAGAGCAACAAATCGACTGCCGGGACCTTCCCATCCATGATGGCGTCGTTCAACGTCCCGGACCACGTAGTGATGAACTACACCGAGGACGTGGTGCTGGAGTCGCCGAACGACCACTTCGTTCGCGACCAGCCCGGCGCGGTCCTCGAGTTCGCCAAGTTCAAGCAGTGGCTCGTCGCCGAGGGCCGCGCGAACGGCGCGGCGTACCGCTTCGACTCCCGCGTCTCGAAGCCGATCACCGAGGACGGCGACGTGGTTGGCGTGCGATACGACGGCGACGAGGAAGTCTACGCGGACATCGTGGTCGACGCGACGGGGCCGGCCGCGCCGCTCGCGAAGGAACTCGGCGTGACGGACCTCGACCGCAAGCGCCAGGCCATCGGGGTCGAGTACGAGTTCGAGGGCGTCGAACCCGACCACCCCGACTACGCCGACTGTCATGACGCGATGATGCTCAGGCTCGACCACGACCTGGCACCGGGCGGCTACTCGTGGCTGTTCCATACGGGCGAGGACACGGCGAAGGTCGGGCTCTGTTACATCCAGAACGACAGCCACCGCGAGTACGCCAAGGAGGGCATGGGCATCGACGACTACCTCGAGTACTGGCTGGAGACGGACCCGCGTTTCGAGAACGCGACGCGGCTGGAAGGCGAGCAACACCGCGGCTCGGCGCACATCCAGAAACCGGGGTCGCTGAGCACCGACTCGTTCATGGCGATCGGCGATACCGTGCCGACCATCGACCCGCTGTGGGGCGAGGGCATCCACAAGGGGATGCGTTCGGCTCGCGCTGCGGCGGCGACGGCCGACAGGGCGCTGACCGGGACGCGGGACACGTCCGCCGAGCAAATGGAGGTCTTTAACACGCTCTGGCACTCCGAGGTCGCGCCGAAGATGAACACGCGACTGCTGATGACGGAACTGCTCTATCTCGCGCCCAACGAGCGCTACGACCGGCTGATGGCCGACCTCCGGGAGGCAGACGGTGACACGCTCGCGAAAGTCAACAACGGCAATCGGCTCGCGATGCGGAAGCTGATCCACCTGAATGATGTCTCGATGCTCGCTCGTCTCGTACGCGAGCGACTGGGCAGCTAACGCGGGTCTGCCTGACCGCTGAGCGTCGGATCGGGTAGCCGACAGGATTTTATCGCCACGCGTTGGCCACGTTGCTATGGAACGCGAGCCGAGTCGACGACGATTCATTACGGGGTGCTGTGTCGCCGGCGCGGGCGCGCTGGCGGCCGAGGGGTTCGCCAGCGGGGCGACCGCCGGGGCGACGAGCCAGGACGACGCACCGCCGACGCGCTGGGAGCAGACGTACGACCGGGGGACGAGTCTCGACGTGAACGGGGTCGCGCCGACGAGCGACGGGCACGTGGCCGTCGGGACGGCCGAGCCCGGCGACGACGAAACCGAGAGCGAGATCTGGGCGGCCGAGGTCGACGTCGCCGGGCAGGTCGTCTGGGAGCAGCGGTTCTCCGAGCGCGCTGCCACTGAGGGGTTCGCCATCGAGTCGGTGGACGACGGATTCATCGTCGCCGGGCACACACACGAAGCGGGCTCGAGCGCCCAGAGCGGGGTCGCGCTCAGGATCGACGCCGAGGGGACCGAGCAGTGGCGGCGCGTCTTCGACGTCCGAGACGACACGACCGACACTCTGCGCTCGGTCGACGTCGACGCGGCGGGGCAGTTCGTCTTCGCGGGGTGGACGAGCCGGTTCGAGGACGCCTGGGTCGCGAAACTAGACGACACGGGCGGTATCACGTGGATGAACCGGTACGGTCCGGGCTCGGAGAACCGCTATCACGGTATCACCGTCGACTCGGACGGCGGATACGTAGTCGTCGGTGAAACCGTCGACACGACTGGTGACACTGCGGGGTGGGCGAACAAGCTCGATACGGACGGCGTCCAGCAGTTCTCCCAGCAGTTCAAGAAGGAGTCGGACAGTGCGACGAACACGTTCGACGATTTCAACGTCTTCTACGACGTGGACGAGTCCCGGGAGGGCTTCGTCGCCGTCGGCGCGAACGCTTTCGACCCGCAGACGAACGAACAGAACGGCTGGGCGCTGGAGTTCAACGTTAATGGCGGGCGACTGTGGGACAAACGCTACACGGAGGAGAGTTATACCGAACTGCGCGACGTGCGGTACACGAACCTGCAGTACTTCGTCGTCGGTGAGACGGCGACCGACGGAGACGGTACCGACGCGCGTGGCTACGCCGCGAACCTCGGGATCGACGGGGACGTGAACTGGTCCGGCACCTGGGGGTCGGGATCGAGTCAGTTCTCCGCTTTCCGCCTCACGGACGCCGACGGCCTGGTGACGGTCGGGCGCATGGCGACCACGGCGGGCGGAACCCCGAGCGGCTGGGCCCTACAGATCGCCGACGTTCACGCCCATGCCGACCGACGAGGCGACTGGGACCGACACGGCCGGTAGCGGGACGGACGCGCCGGCGTCGACGCCGACGGACACGCCGGGCGGTGGCACCGACACGCCGGGTGGCGGGGACGCGGCGACGACTGCGGCCCCAGAGGAAGGTGGTGGCATCTCTCCGACGGCACTGGGTATCGGCGCAGTGATCCTGGCACTCGGTGGCGGTGGACTACTCTACAGCCGGTTCATTGCCGGTGGGTCCGAGGAGGACGGTCCGGACTCGGACCAGGGAGCCGCTGCAGGCACGTCGCAGGGCACGGACGACGGCGGCGACGGCGGTGAGCGGTCGGGGGCCACCGAAACGACGGAACCCGCCACCGACGAAAACGAGGACGTGCAGTCGGCCCAGACTGTCGTCGAAGGGTCGGAGAGCGCCGACGAGACCGGCGGCGAGGCCGACGACGCCGACGCCGACGCCGGCGACGACGCGGACGCTGAAAGCGACGACGTGAGTGACACTGACGCGGAGGCCGAGTCCGGCGCAGCGAACACTGATTCCGATACGGACACGGACGACCAGCCCGGGTCGGGCGACGGTGCGGAGGGCCAGTCGTCCGAAGACACGTAGGACAGTCGACAGTCGGTTCCGGAGACGGAACGCCTTTTGGTCGCTCTCCCGTGGATCGGGTATGTCTCAGGAATCACTGACGCCCGAGAGCGTGCCGCGGGCCAACGGCATGCCGATGCTCGGAATCGGAACCTGGCAGAACGAGGACCCCGACCAGTGCGCAGAGAGCGTCCGGACGGCGCTGGAGACGGGGTATCGACACGTCGACACGGCACAGGCCTACGGCAACGAAGCCGCCGTCGGCGGCGGGATCGCCGCGGCCGACGTTTCCCGAGAGGACGTCTTCCTCGCGACGAAGGTCTGGATCGACCGCCTCGACCACGACGGCGTCGTCGAGAGCACAGAGGAGAGTCTGGAGAAACTGGGGGTCGACACGCTCGACCTGCTGTACGTCCACTGGCCGTCGCGGACCTACGACCCCGAAGAGACGCTCCCCGCGCTCGAATCGCTGAAAGACCGCGGACTCGTTGACCGCATCGCCGTCTCGAACTTCGAGCCACACCACATCGACGAGGCTCGCGAGATCCTCGACGGACCGATCTTCGCGAACCAGGTCGAGATGCACCCGCTCCTCCAGCAGGCGGAACTCCGGGAGTACGCCGCCGAGGCGGACATCGAACTGGTGGCCTACTCGCCGCTGATCCGCGGTCGCGTCTTCGACGTGCCCGAACTGACCGCGGTCGCGGAGAAACACGGCGTCAGCGAGGCGCAGGTCTCGCTGGCCTGGCTCCGAGAGAAAGGCGTGACCGCCATCCCGAAGGCCACGAGCGAAGCGCACATCCGCGACAACTGGGAGAGCGCGGCGCTGACCCTGGACGACGAGGACGTGGCGACCATCGACGCGATCGACGAGACCGACCGCCAGATCGACCCCGGATTCGGCCCGGACGCCTGGGACTGACCAGCGCGTCCGCCGGTCGAACGAGAGACGACGATCTCGCCGATCCTGTTAGATAGGGGACCTGTCGTCCGCGAATACCGCCAGTGGTCCGGCGAGCAACAGAAGGGATATACAGGGGGCTCGCAAAACGACCGGGTATGTCCGTCGGGAACCGGCAGGGGGTCGTCGAAGCGGTCCGCTTCGACCTGAACAAGTTCCACGAGACGTGGATGGAGTTGCTCTACCCGCGACAGCGGGGCGCGAGCGACACCGTCCTGGGGAAGTGGCAACCGCAGACCACCCGAGAGAAGCTCACGTACAACGTCTGGGCCGCGCTCGGAGCGCTCGTCGTCGCAGTGCTCTATCCGCTCGCGCTCATCGGCGTCGTCGTCCGCTTTCACGCCCGGAAGATCGACGTCTCGGTCCAGAAACTCGGCGCAGTCGGCGTCGTCCTGCTGACGGTCCTCGTCTGGGGCGGCCTCTCCGCGCTCGTCGAGTTCCGGCTGCAAGCACAGTTCTCCTCGCGGGAGGCGAACGCGATCATCGCCGCCAGCCTCGTCGCCATCCTCTCGTCGGCCCTGGCGGTGCTTTTCCGGAGCGTCGGCGGCCGAATCACGACCGTCGTCTTCGCCTACCCGTTCGGGATGACGGCCATCTTCCTGCCGCCGGTCGTCGCCGCCCTCGTCTCGGACGACATCGCACAGTTCAGCATCGTCTACGCCGAAGAGATCGCGGAGCTGGCGCGCGCGCAGGTCCTCGAACCGGTGGGGCTCAGAGACGAGTTCGCCGACCGGTTCGACATGACCGAGTTCGCCTACGCCCTCATCTGGGTCGGGATCTCCGTCCCGCTCGGCTGGTTGCTCGGCACGACTGTCGCGCTGGCCGACTTCATCCGGCCGACCGGCGAGTGACCGGTCGGCGCTTAACTCTCACGTGCGTCCCGGCGTCGGTCTACAGCACCGACGGCGGGTCGACCGACATCGATTCCGGAGCGGAGCCGTCCTCGTCGGCGACTGCCATCGTCCCCGTCCGTGCAGAGTCGACGAGGACGGTCGCCTCGGCGCGGATCGGCGCGAGCACGCCCGCGACGACCGTCCCGGGATCGGTCAGCGGCGTCCGAACCGCGACCTCGTCACCGTCGTCGATGTCGCACTCTGCGACGACGCGCTCGCTCGCGTCGAGCAGTCGCTCGTGAGTGAACGTCTCCTCGGCGGCAGCGAGGAGTGACTCGTCCGGTCTGACGACGTCCGGTGGCATCGTCGGGTTCTCGCTCCACATCTCGGCCTCGAAGTGGGCGACTTCGGGGTCCTCGGAGACGTCGCCGTAGACGAGCGTCTTCGTCCCCGGTCCAGCGCCGTAGGCGTCGGCTCGCTCGGCCGGGACCACGAGCGCCTTGGCGTCAGTCGCGTCAGACGGGTCGAATCGCGCGGTCGCACCGAGCAAGCCGGCACCGAAGAGCGCGAGCAGGGGCGACGGTGACAGCGACTCGCCGGCGTCGATACCGACGGTCGCGCCGCCGCGGACTCCGTAGTGGCGCAGGAGGTTGCCCGTCTTCCACGCGTTCGTGCAGAACTTCTCGTAACTGTAGGAGCCGGCGCGGCTGTCCGTCCGGACCGCCAATAACGTCCATAGCGGCGCTTCGGCTGGTACCGATAAAAGGGGCGTGACCCGCTATTGGGCGTCTCTGCGCTGAGTCGCGAATGCCTGCAGTCGGGACACAGTGTGTCTACGGTATTTCGTCCGGATGAATCCCCTTGACCGGTGTACAGTACCGCTGCGAATGTACCAGAGATGTTGTAGCAACCAAGTCGGATACCCTTCTGGCCGGTACTATGTCGTGTTTGCCTGCTCAAACGGGATATCTTCCAGCGGCGACTCATGACCAACGTGCACTTCCAACTCCACGTCTAAACCATCTCTTGCCGCCAGAACAGCCGCCCAAGCCCGATGATTTCCGTCGAGGATCACTGGTGGCCAGAATTCCTCGTATTGTCGGACGATGATCGCACCGAACCCATGATCGGGGAACTGTCGACGTAGGATTGAAATCTTCTCGACAAAGCCTGGGAGTTCATCGTCGAACTCCCCGGCTTGTAGTCTCTCGACGGCACCAGCGAGCGTTTTGCCACCAGTCAGCCAGTTGCATCCAATGCTGGGGTAAGGGTCAAACTTCCCGAGTTCGGAACCGCTCACGATGAATGTCGTCCACTCTGGCGCGCTGAATGTCGCATACTGGACTGGTTCATCATACGTCGATTTGAGTTCAGAGACAAGTCGCTCTCTGTCCCAGCCAGAGATATCGGCGGCAGGATACTCTTCTTTCTGAGCCTCACGGAGTATCCACTGGCGAAGTACCTCCGTAATATTCAATTGAGTCCGTTTCTGTCGATAGCGAATCGAAGACACTGTACTTGAGCGAACTTAACTCACTCCACCGCATAACGATTTCGGCGCAGCGCTAGACGGAATTCCTGTACTGAGCATCCGCGCGAAGACGAAGCGAACGAGTGCTCGTCAGAGCTCCGCTCCGACGGTGTTTTCACCTATGTTTTTGCCGGCGGGTC
>PXSD01000037.1:0-1013 GCA_003023165.1 Halobacteriales archaeon QS_9_67_15
CCAGGAACCGATCTATCTGCTCATCGTCGGACGCGCGACCAAGGAGTACGAGGGGACGAAGATCCCCGCCGAGACCATCGCGCTCGGGGCCGCTCGCGACTATCTCGAGTCGAACTTCCCGCACCTCGACGCTGGGACAGACGTCGTGGTCGACGTGCGCCTCGGCGAGGGGAGCGGCGACCTCCAGACCGTCTTCGGCGAGGAGGAGACGGTCCCGATGGCCAACGACACGAGCTACGGCGTCGGCCACGCGCCGCTGACGGAGACCGAACGGATCGTCCTGAACGTCGAGCGGGGGCTCAACGGCGAGTACGCCGAGGAGAACCCGGTCGTCGGCCAGGACGTGAAGGTCATGGGCAAACGCGAGGGCGACCAGATCGGCGTGACCGTCGCCGTCGCGGCCGTCGACCAGTACGTCGCGAACCTCGACGAGTACCGGGACGCAGTCACGGGCGTTCGCGAGTACGCCGAATCGGTCGCCGCGGAGTACACCGACCGCGACGTGACCGTCCACGTCAACACCGCCGACGACTACGACGACGGCGCCATCTACCTCACCACGACCGGTACGTCGGCCGAGCAGGGCGACGACGGCTCCGTCGGCCGCGGGAACCGTGCGAACGGGCTGATCACGCCGAACCGACCGATGAGCATGGAGGCGACGAGCGGCAAGAACCCCGTCAATCACATCGGGAAGATCTACAACCTCCTCAGCACGGAGGTCGCCAAGTCCGTCGTCGCGGACGTCGACGGCATCCGCCAGCTCCAGATCCGCCTCCTGAGTCAGATCGGCAGTCCGATCGACGAGCCGCACATCGCGGACGCGTCCGTGGTGACCGAGGACGGCGTCTCGGTCGCCGACATCGAAGCCGAAGTCGAGGCCGCCATCGACGCCGAGCTCGCGGACGTGACCGACATCACGCGCCGCGTGATCGACGGCGAACTCTCGACCTTCTGAGCGTCGGGCGCGGGTCGCTGTCGCCCGACGAAGGCTGTTTATCCCCCGGTCGTCA
>PXSD01000037.1:1075-12513 GCA_003023165.1 Halobacteriales archaeon QS_9_67_15
CGCGGCGTCGACGCCGAGATCGAACAGCGCCGCTTCCGCCTCCTCCTCCACACCGACGACCCCGACGCGGCCTGTGACGCCGCCGTGGACACCTTCGGGGTCGTCTCCGCCAGTCCGGCGGGGCGCACCGAGGCGACGGTCGACAGCATCTGCGCGGGCCTCGCTCGGGCCGCCCGGGCGCGCTACAACGGTGGCACGTTCGGCGTCTCCGCCCGCCGCGCGGGTGAGCCGTCCGCCCATCCCTTCTCCAGCACCGACATCGAGCGCGAGGGCGGGAGCGCGGTGTGGGAGGCGGCCGAGTCGGCGGGCGTCACCCCCGAGGTCGACCTCGACGACCCCGACCTGGAGTTCTTCGTCGACTGCCGCGAGGACGAGGCGTTCGTCTTCCTGGAGAAGCGACCGGGACCGGGTGGCCTCCCGCTGGGGACCCAGGACCCCGTCGTCGCACTGCTGAGCGGCGGGATCGACTCGCCCGTGGCCGCGTGGGAGCTGATGAAACGTGGCGTGCCCGTGGTCCCGCTGTACGCCGGCCTCGGCGACTACGGGGGCGTGGACAATCAGGCGCGCGCCCTCTCGACGACCGAGCGACTGGCGGAGTACGCGCCGGGCCGCGACGTACGACTGCGGTTCGCACCGGCGGGCGACGCTATCGCGGACATCGCCGACACCGTCGAGGCGGGTCGGATGGTCGTCGTCCGACGGTTCATGTTCCAGGTCGCGGCGGCAGTCGCCGAGGACCACGGCGCGGTCGGCATCGTGACGGGCGAGTCGGTCGGGCAGAAGTCGAGCCAGACGACCGCGAACCTCGCCGTCTCCGGCGAAGCCGTCGACCTCCCGGTCCACCGCCCGCTGTTGACCGTCGACAAGACCGACATCGCGCGGCTGGCCGAGGACATCGGGACCTTCCGTGAGTCGACGATCGCGGCCGGGTGTGAGCGGCTGGCCCCCGACTACCCGGAGACGCGGGCGCGACTAAGCGACGTCGAGGAACGGGAACCGGACGACCTCCGCGAGCGGGCGCGGGCCGTCGCGGCTCGGGTCGACGTCCTCGGCGACGAGACGGACGGTGAACTCGCCGAAGGCGAAACCGCTTAGGGCCGTCCGCCGCAGGGTATCGGTATGACGCGGGTGTGCCTGGTCGGCGCCGGCGACGTGAACCTCCGCTACGAGTTGCTCTCCCGCGAGACGGCCCGCGACGCGCTCGCGACGTACGACCTGCGCGAACCGTTCGAGAACGCCGTCGGACTCGAGACGATGAGTCTGGGTGCAGCAGTAGCGCTGCTGAACGACCTCAACTGGTACCTCGTCCGCTTCGTCGACGAGGCGATGGTCCTCGAACCGAGCGTCAGCGAGACGGAGTGGCTCTCCCGGGACCTCGCGGTCGCTATCCGCGACGACGACGTGGGCCACGACGGGGCCGCTCGCTTCCTCAAGATCTACGGACTCGAAACCCCTGACCTCGAACGCTCGGACTCCGCCGACGGGGACGAGCGGAGCGAGGCCGCGCGAACCGAGACCGGGGAACCGGAGACCGCTCGGCCGTCGTCGGCCGACGCCGAGCCGGACGACCACGAGACGGACGGCCCGAGACGACTCGTGGAACCGATGTACGTCACGCGGACGGGCGACGACATCCCCGAGTACGACCTGCGGGACGTGGACGAGACGCTCATTGAACGAGTCACCGAGTCCGAATTCGGCGCGTAGGGCCACGGTACCCGGCCGGGCCCCAGACGGCGCGTTTCCCGCCAGCAGATTTATGCGACAGTGTGACGCACACGCCTAGTGTGTCAGCTTCCCGAACAGTCCTCGGCGTCGTCGCGGTGCTCGCCGTTGCGAGCGTCGGCCCGGGACTGGCCGGTGGCGCACGACCCCCTCACGAAGCAGCCGAAGACCCGGCGGGACTCCGGGCGGGGTCGGTAATCGAGACTCAGGCCCCGAACGAGAGCGCCACGGTCGTCCAGACGGTGACGTATCGGAACGCGACGGACGCGACGGGGAGCATCGTCGCGAACCACAGCTACCGGATCGGTGAGAACGTCTCCGCGCTGGTCGTGTACGATTACGACCACGGGACGGTCCTCGAGTCAGACGGGTTCACACAGCAGTCGAACGGTCGCTGGACGTGGGACGGAGAGACGGCGGCCGCCGCGCTGACGGTCAGGATGTCCGTCAACCGGTCGAGCCGTCACTTCAGCGGCCTGCGCTGGGTCGACGTCGGCAACTGGACGCTCGCGAACCCGCGGACCGACTTCGCGTACCGCGACGGGGACCGGTCGGAGTGGGTGTACTCCTGGCAGGACGCACCGTCCGTCGACCGGAGGACGCGGGTCGTCGACGAGAGCCGCGGGTTCGCCGGGCAGTCGGTCGTCTACCTCGGCGCGTACGACACGGAGACGGCCGAGGCGACGAACCAGACGTTCAGGCTCGTCCGCCCCGAGAGCGCCGAGATGGCCGACTCGCCGGAGGCGATTCTGCGTTCGTTGCGGTCGGCGTCGCGACACCTCCGGGTCGGCGCGCGCGACGAGGTGGTCAACGCCTTCGCCGGTCCGTCGCCGCTCCGCCACGGCGGGACGGCGGCGGTGGGGGCCGACGGTCGGCAGGACTTCTGGGCATCGGCGAGCGCCGACGCGGAGGCCCCGACGAGCATCTGGGTCCACGAGTACGTCCACACGCGGCAGTCGTTCGTCCTCGGGCCCGAGATGGCGTGGTTCCGCGAGGCGTGTGCGAGCTACTACGCCGCCGTCCTCTCGTTGCGAGCGCCGACCAACGAGTCGGGAACGTTCTCCGAGTTCCGCGACGTGCTCGCGCGGGACGACGGCGCGAACGCGACGCTGTCGAACCGCTCCTCGTGGTCGAGCACGTACGTCCCCTACACGAAGGGGACGCGCGTCCTCGCCGCCCTCGACGGCCGGATCCGGAACGCGACCGACGGCGAGCGAACGCTCCAGGACGTCTTCCGTCGACTCAATCGACGCGACGAGGTCGTGACAGCGGACGTGTTCGAGAGCGTCCTCGCCGACGTCAGCGGCGAGTCACAGCAGTCGTGGCTCGAAACCCACGTCCACGACGGGGAGCGGGCCTCCCCACCGCGGTCGCCGTACGCCTACACCGCGCCCGGCGGTGCCCACGACGCTGACGACGACGGCCTGAACGCGACCGCGGAACGCCGCCACGGCAGCCACCCGTTCCGCGCCGATACCGACGGTGACGGCGTCGAGGACGGGGCCGAACTCCGCCACGGGACCGACCCGACAGACCCGTACTCGGCACCGGCCCGCCTGAACGGGACGAGTTCGTAACGCGCAGTTCTTGGGGATCGCAGTCGGTCGAGACCGAGCGGCGGAACGGCGCTTTCAAGGGCGCGTCCCACGGTCGTTCGAGTATGACCACCGTCGCCGTTCTCGTCCGACCGCCGGAACCCGGGACCGCCCTGCCGAACCCAGTCGACGCGGGAGCGGTGACCGCCTCCGAGGCCGTCGACCTCTACACGGCGATGGTGCGCGACGTCTGTGCCGCGGTCGAGGCCAGCGGCGGCGACCTCCTCATCAACTACCGGCCGGTCGCGACAGCGGATCCGACCAGCGGCGAAGCCGACGAGCAGTCCCGCTCGGACGTGCGTTCGATGCTCGAGGATGCGCTCGCGAGTCCGGACAGCGCACGCTACGAGGTACAGGTCGGCTCGACGCTCTCGGCGCGGGTCGGAAACACAGTCACCCACCTCCTCGAACGCGAGGACGTCAAGAGCGCGGCGGTCGTGCGCCCGACCGCGGCGCTGCTCGAGCGTCGCCACGTCGACAGCGCCGCGATGAAACTCCGCCAGTCCGAGGTGGTCCTCGGGCCGGCGACGGACGGGCTGCTCTCCTACGCGGGCTTCGTCGAACCGGTCGACTTCGAGGACGTCGTCACGCCCCCCGAGGTCGAGACGGTGACCGACCGCGCCCGCGACGCCGGCCTCGACGTCGACTTCGTCGAGATGCTCCCGACCGCCGACACGACCGGCGGACTGGCGACGCTCGTCTCGCAGATCCGTGCGCGACGGCGTGCGGACCTGCGAGTGCCACCGGAGACGAGCGCCGTGATCGAGGACATCGGACTGCGAGCGGCCGCCGTCGACGACAGTCTCGGCCTCCAGCGGGACTGAGCGGCGGTCCCCTCGCAGTGCAGAAGGAGGGGACGGAGCGGTTCGTGAAACCGCGAAATCGACAGGTCTTAGAGTGGACGGGCGGTACACTCGGACGCG
Organism: Halobacteriales archaeon QS_9_67_15; assembly: GCA_003023165.1. Classification (GTDB taxonomy): domain Archaea; phylum Halobacteriota; class Halobacteria; order Halobacteriales; family Haloarculaceae; genus Halosimplex. Next base: position 5,319 of record PXSD01000037.1, read on the forward strand.
GTGGGATAGCGAAGTGGCCCAACGCGCCTGCCTTGAGAGCAGGTGTCCTCACGGACCCCTGGGTTCAAATCCCAGTCCCACCGTGAGTCCGCGACGCAGTCCGCGTCGCGGCGAACGTTCATCTCGGATTTGAACCCCTGCAAGCCACAGCCCGGAACGGCCCTTCGGGCCGCACGCCCGGACTGTCTTGCTCTGGTTCAAATTCCGGGAGACGGAGTCCCCCGGCGTTCGCAACCGCTTCGCGGTTGCTCGCTCCCAGTCCCACCGTCTTCCGTCGCGAACGACCCGTGAGCGCCTGCAATCAGCTAAACCCGCCGGTAGTTCCCCAATCGAGTCCCGTTCAGGAGATACGCTTCTCCGTCGTCCAGTCCGTCCGGGAGGAACGGCGCGAGGAACTCCTGGCCCTCGACGTTGACCCACGTCCCGCCGGAGAGGTCGCTGTACGCCGGGCAGACGACGAGTTCCGCGTCGATCTCGAGGTCGCTCTCGTGGAACTCCCGAAACGGATCGGGGTTCAGGTCGCCCCGGAGCCACACTCGCTCGACGCGGGCGCCGCCGACCTCGTCTTCGAGCCGGACGACTGGGTGTTCGTGTGCCACACAGACCACGCCTGCGCGGAGCACGTCCGGACTCGGCCACGTGTGACCGTGTGCGAACCCGACGTCGCCGATCCTGACGCCGTGACCGGGAGTGACCGCGACGGACTGGTCGACCCGGTCAAGCAGCGACTCCAAGTCCCCGTCGTGGTTCCCCTTGACGAGCGTGACCGGCAGGTCCGCCGGCAGTGCCCCGAAGAGGGCGAGGAGTTCCGCCCGTTCCTCCCGACCGGGGTCGCCGATCGCGTGCCCGAGGTCGCCGAGAAAGGCGAGTCGGTCCGGTCGTTCCCTCGCGACGAGGTCGACGAGCGAGTCCCGTCGGTCCGGCGCGTGGTCGGGGAGTTCGACGCCGTCGCGACGGAGCCCGGCCTCGATTCCGGCGTGGAAGTCGGCGACGACGAGTGCGCGCTCGTCCCCGCAGGCGGCGACTGCGGCCGGTTCGCCGGGGATCGGTTCGACGCCCATCAGATGGGTTTGTACACGTCGTTGTCGGGTTCGTAGCAGCGGCCGTCCATCAGCGCGTCCTGGATGGCGTCGCGCACCTCGTCCTCGCTGGCGCCGATCCGGGTTGTCACCGCGTCGACGATGTCGTCGGCGTGCGCTCCGCCGTCGTCGTCGTGCTCTCGCATCGCGTCCATCACAGCGTCCTCGGTGTCGACGTCCTCGGCCTGTTCGTCCGCGGCGGTCTCTTCTTCCGTGGACCCTGCCTCCGCCTCGGTCGCGGACGCCGACGCGCCGGAGTCGGCGGGCTCCGGTTCGTCCGCCTCGGTCTCCCCGGACCGTTCCTCGGGGTCCGACGTCTCGATGCCGGCCTCGCCGGGTTCGCTCACTTCGCTGCCGCTCTGGAAGTCCGTCCCGTACTCCTCCTCGATCTGTTCGCGTTCCTCGTTGTCGAGCTCGAACTCGTCCGGGTCGAAGTCGTCAAGGTCGTCCGCCCCGGCGTCGGCGCCGGCGTCGACGTCCGCGGGACCCGCCGGGGATCCGCCGGCGGAGACCGCTCCGGCGTCGTCTGTGTCCGTCTCGACTTCGTCCGCGGTGTCCTCGCCCGCCGCGACCGTCTCCTCCGGCTCCGTCTCGGTCGCAGTCGACTCCGTGCTCTCGTCTGCCGTCGTCGGCTCCGACTGCGCGTCTGCTGACGGCGCGTCCGACGAGCTCTCCGTGACCGGGTCCGTCTCGACCGGAGATTCGTCCCTGGACTCGGCTGTCGCGGGCTCGGACGCTGCCGTCGCCGGTTCGGAGTCGCTCACGCTCTCGGCCGAACTGCCGACCGAGTCACCGATGCCACCGCCGAGGTCCGCAGTCTCGCCGCCGACGTTCGCGACGACGTCGAGCCCGGCGAGCGTGGCGAGGTCCGCGTCACCCGGCGCGTCCGGCGACGCCGAGTGCGGGTCGACCTCGTCGCGTTCGTCTGCGACGAGTTCGATGGCCTGTACGGCTGTGTGCCGCACAGCGTCGAGATACGCCGGTGTCGTGCCGTAGTGGTCGACCGCGAGCGGGATGCCCGCCGCGAGCCCGCTGTCGACGCCCTCCGCTTCGAGCGCGGCCCGCAGCTCGTCGCCGCGCTCCTCGCGCCGGAGTGCGTGGGCCGTCGTGCGGACTCGGTCGAGCGTCTGCCGGGTCGTCCCGACCGTCCACCGGTCGCGCGTCTCCGCGTCGACCTCGTTGACGTTCTCCGGTCTGACCGAGGTGTAGGTCACGTCGCTGTCGTCCGGCTGGAAGGTCCGGGCCTTCCCGGTGACGGCGACGAACATCGGCGGGTCGGCGCGCTCGAAAAAGGCCTGCGCGTCGGGCTGGTACTGCCCGGCGTAGACGACGAACCCCGTCCGCCGGTCGGCGAGACCACGTAGTTGGGCGCGCGTTCCTCGTCGCTCTCGGAGTACGAGAAGTCGGCGTCCTCGAACTCCGCGGCGAACAGGCGGTAGGCGACCTCGCGGCGGCCCGCGCCGCCCTGGTCTTCGGACTCGCTCATCCTCGGACCTCCGCCAGCAGGTCGCCGGCACGCTCGGCGGGGTCGTCGGCCGTCTCCTCGAACGAGCGAGCGTTGAGGTTCGCGCCGTACTCGTCGACCGAGAGCGACCCGCGGACCGCATACTCCCGGCCGACGATCTCCTCGCGGATCGCGTCGGCCACGGCCTCCTGGTCCATCTCGTCGCGGGCGTGTTCCTTCGCGGCTTCGATCCCGCCGCCGTAGACCTCCTCGGTGAGTTCGTCGTCGAGGATGGCGGTGACCGTGCCGGTGCCGTCGTCGAGGATGGCCTTGACGCGCAGGTCGTCGACGCCGTCGACCGCGCCGTGGCTCCGGCACTGGCCATTTTGAACGACGCGCCCGCACTCGGGACAGCGTTCGATGAGCCCCGAGCCGTCCCGCACGGCGATGACGTTCCCGACCAGTTCTACGTCGAAGAGGCCGCCCGACTCGATGGCGTCTCGGACGGCGAGTCGCGGCGCTTCCTCGGTCGGTTCGACGGTTCGGTCGAGCTCCGTCACCGTCGAGAACTCCGAGACGTTGACCGACGGCGCACCGCGGAACTCCCGGACGAACGCGTCTTCGACGCGTATCGACGCGCCCTCGGCGATCTCGGCGTGGGGCTCCCAGTCGGTGAACGGGAGCCGGGTCGTCTCGTCGGCGAAGATCCCGCTCAGGATGTCCGTCTCGCCGTCGCGGCCATCGATGGTCTTCGTCTCGACTTCGAGGACGGACATCTCGACGTTGACGCCGCGGTCGCCCGGTGCGAGCTCGGCGAGCGTCGCGTCGCCGCCGACCTCGTAGTCGACGTCGAGCGACTCGTCGGCGAGCTGGATGGTCGTGCTCTCCCCGAGGTTGAGTTCGGGGTCGCCCTCCCACTCGCGGATGCCGGCGTTGCCGGCGGTGACTGTCTGGCCGGTCTCGAGACCGAAGTCGTCCCACGCGGTGTAGGATATCTTGCCGGTCTCGTCGGCGATCTCCCCCTCGAAGATGACCTGGTCCGAGCCCTGATACCGGATCGACCGCTTGCCGACCGTCAGGACCGTCCCGGTGACGGTGACGTTCGAGTCGCCCGTCGATATCTCGGCGATCGACTTGCTCGTCGGGCCGCCATCGTCGCTCGACCCGCCGGCGTACTTTCGTCTGAGGCTGTCTTTCGCTTCCTCGACAGGGACGCTGTACTCGACGAGGTTCTCCAGGTCGCGTTTGACCTCCGTTTTATCGACGCCGAGGCTGGAGGCGAGTTCCTCGGCATGGTCGTCTAAGCTCATCACCGGACGTTCGGCTGGCCCCGGTAAAAATCGTTCCGTCAGTACGGGCCCGGTCGACCCGACGCGTGCTGCGACGGAGCTGTCGGTCCGGTGACGGGTGGAGGAAGGTATCCGTCCGCCGCTGGGAGACACAGGTCCATGGAGTTGCCGACATTCAGGAGGAACCCGTCCGACTCTCACGTCATCTGGCGGCGCTCCGGGGCCGACGAGAGCGTTCCGAAACGGCTCGACGAACAGCGTCTCCGCGAGTGGTGCTCGGCACGGGGCGTCGAGTTCGAGACCGACAGACGCGTCGACCACGACCGGTCCGACCAGCCCCGCAAACAGTGTCGGTGCGTGTTCGCGCGGGCCGATGAGGAGAGCGAGTCCTTCGACATGGGCGACGAGGAGTGGGAGATCGCTACCCGGGAGACCCCCCGGACCTTCCTCGAGATCGACGACGCCGGCGAGATCCGGGTCGAGAGCTGGGACGAGGAGCACGTCCTCGATGTCGAGGGACTCACGCTGGACGGCGACGCGTTCGTCTTCCGCGCGACCCAGTTCGACGGCCCCAAACGACTGGACGCGCGGAAGCTGATACTGCCGGCTGTAACTTCGTAAAGATATTCGCCGCCCCGGGGCGGCGAAATTCGTGACAGACGTACAGCCGGCAGTATGAAGACCCGTCCCGACTGAGCGAACGACGGCGACAGCGCCACTCCCCGTCGGCTCTCACACCGAAAGCGATTTTCCCGCGAGCGCGCTTCGCACTGGTATGCACGTCGTCGTCAACGCCGCGATGAGTGCCGACGGGAAGCTGTCGACGCGCGAACGAGAGCAGGTCGCGGTCAGCGGTCCCGACGACTTCGACCGCGTCGACGCGCTCCGCGCCGAGAGCGACGCCGTCATGGTCGGCGTCGGCACCGTCCTCGCCGACGACCCCTCGCTCACCGTCGACGACGAGGCGCGTCGGGAGCGCCGCCGCGACGCCGGGAAACCCGAAAATCCCGCCCGTATCGTCGCGGATTCCCGGATCCGGACGCCCACGGACGCGCGGGTGCTCGACGACCGGGCGACGACGTATCTGTTGACCAGCGAAGCCGCACCGCAGGACTTCGTCTCGGAGGTCACCGAGGCCGGTGGCGAGGTCGTCTCCGCTGGCGACCAGCAGGTAGACCTCGCCGCGGCGCTCTCGCAGCTGGAATCACGGGGGATCGACCGGCTGATGGCCGAAGGCGGCGGCGAACTCATCTTCTCGCTATTCGAGGCCGGGCTGGTCGACGAACTGTCCGTGTTCGTCGGGCCGTCGGTCATCGGCGGTCGCAACGCACCGACGCTGGCCGACGGCGACGGGTTCGTCGACGAGTTCCCGGACCTGTCGCTCCGGGACGTGGACGGCATCGACGACGGCGTCCTGGTCCGCTGGACCGTCGATTGAACGGGCTCGCCGACCAGCTACCGGTCGCGCTCAGGGCGTTTCGGGTCCTGCTCTCGGCACCGCAGGTGTTCGTGTGTCCAGCCTCCGCAGGGCTGCTGGCCGTGCTGTTGCCGATACTGTTCTCCGGCTGATTTCTCGTCGACTCTCGGTCCATCACGGTCGCCGTCCTGACGTGCATCGTCGGATATCCAGTCGCCTTCGCGGTACTCATAGTCGAATGCTGTTACGAACTCAGCGAACTGTTCCGGGGTTGGTCCCCGTGCGTCGGGGCGGGACTTCGCAGAGCCGCCGGACGGGTCGGAACCGTCGTCGCCGGGCTCGCGTTCGGGGTCGACGGAATGAGCGCTCACTCGCGTCGTAGCCCGAACAGGGTCGCCAACGCGAGATGCGTCGGTCGGAGACTGACAGCAACAAGGGTACTCGGTCTTCGATTCGAATCGTGGAAAGACGGTGACTTCGACCGGTCGAATCGCCCGATGTCGGCTTTCAGTCTGCACTCTCGACGTACGGCAGCGAGTCGGCGGTCTCCCGGATCGCGTTCCGGTTGGCCTTCATCAGGGCGGTCGTGTCCCAGTTCCCTTCGACGAGCGCCTCGCGCTGGGCGCGGTCGACGCTGACGTCGATCTCGTCGCCCCCATAGGTGACGGTCTCCGCGCGCACGTCGACCTCGATGTCGCCGTCGGGGTTGTCGTCGATCCATTGCTGGAGGGCGTCGGTCGTCTCGTGGTCGGCGGTCACAGTTGGAATGCCGAGCGCGAGGCAGTTGCCCGCGAATATCTCGGCGAACGACTCGCCGATGATGGCGTCGATGCCCCAGCGCATGAGCGCCTGCGGGGCGTGCTCCCGGGAGGACCCACAGCCGAAGTTGGCGTTGACGGCCATCACATTCGAGTCCTGGAACCGCTCCTCGTTGAACGGGTGGTCCTTCTGGTTGTCCTCGTCGTCGAAGCGCAGGTCGAAGAAGGCGAACTCGCCCAGGCCGTCGAAGGTGACGACCTTCATGAACCGCGCCGGAATGATCTGGTCGGTGTCGATGTCGTTGCCGCGGACCGGGATGCCCGACCCTTCGACGTAGTCGACCGACGGAATGTCTTCCGTGGGGTCTGTCATGCGACCCGTCAGAGACCTCGCCGGTGATCGCCGCGGCGGCGACCATCCGGGGGTTCATCAGGACGGTGCGACCGTCCTTGCTCCCCTGTCGGCCGACGAAGTTCCGGTTGGAGGAGGAGGCGCACGCCTCGTCGCCCTCCAGCTGGTCCTCGTTCATGCCGAGACACATCGAACAGCCGGCGTTGCGCCAGTCGAAACCGGCTTCCTCGAAGATGTCTTTCAGCCCCTCTTCGTCGGCCTGCTCCTGGACGCGCTGGCTGCCAGGGACGACCATCGCGCGGACGTCGTCGGCGACCTCGCGGCCCTTCACGATGCGGGCCGCGCGGCGCAGGTCTGACAGGCGTGCGTTGGTACACGAACCGAGGAATGCGACGTCGATATCGTAGCCCTCCATCGTCTCGCCGGGCTCGACGCGCATGTGGTCCTGTGCGCGTCGGGCGGTGTCGACCTCGTCGTCCGGGAGGGTCTCCGGCTCCGGGACGGGGTCGTGGATGCCGACGCCCTGGCCGGGCGTGGTCCCCCACGTGACGACCGGTTCGAGCTCGTCCGCGTCGATGTGGACCACGTCGTCGTACTCGGCGTCCGCGTCGCTACGGATGGACTCCCAGTACGGCTTGCGTTCGTCGAACTTCTCGGGGTGTTCCTGGAAGTAGTCCGTCCCCTCCAGCCACTCGTAGGTGGTCTCGTCGGGGTTGACGTAGCCCGCACGAGCGCCGCCCTCGATGGTCATGTTGCAGATGGACATCCGCCCCTCCATGTCGAGGTCCTCGATGGCCTCGCCGGCGTACTCGTAGACGTAGCCGACGCCGCCCTCGGTGCCCAGACGGCGGATGAT
>PXSD01000038.1:0-6519 GCA_003023165.1 Halobacteriales archaeon QS_9_67_15
GTGAACTGACGGCCGATCTGTACTTAATAATTGTGTGGAAAGACGTACCACACCACACGAACGTTCGCCTTTTCGGCGATGCGAGCGCCCGAACGGGAGTTCCTGAGCCGGTGGCAAGTATGGTAGAATTTGAAAGACATCGCTTGGACGACCGTATGACCACGTGCGATCGACCGTGCAGACGCTTTAAATTCTACTATAGTCAGACGAAGTGTGACACGGGCAACCGCGGCTTCGTCAGGTTCAAGAACGCGCTCGGAGAGTTTCAAGTAATGAGTGGCGAGCAAGAGCTCGGTATCACCGAGAGCAAGGAGCACGCGACGGGCGACTGGTACGCCGAGGTCGTGCAGAAGGCGGAGCTGGCCGACTACGCACCCATGGGCGGGTTCATCGTCACCCGCCCGCGCGGGTACGCCGTCTGGGAACGCCTGCAGGACCACCTCGACAGCTGGTTCAAGGACACGGGCGTCCGGAACGCGTATTTCCCGCTGTTCATCCCCGAGAGCTACCTCGAACGGGAGAAGGACGTCGTCGAAGGGTTCGACCCCGAGGTCGCGTGGGTGACCCACGGCGGCTACGACGAACTCGATGAGCGACTGGCGGTCCGCCCCACCAGCGAGTCGATCATCACGCCCTTTATCGCTGATTGGGTGCGCTCGCACCGGGACCTCCCGATGCGGCTGAACCAGTGGTGTTCGGTTGTCCGGTGGGAGGCCACCGAGACGAAGCCGTTCTTCCGCACCAAGGAGTTCCGCTGGCAGGAGGGCCACACCGCCCACGCCGACGAGGGCGGCGCATGGGACGAGACGATGACCCGCCTTGACCAGTACGAGAAGCTCTACGAAGACGTGCTCGCCATGCCGGTGCTGACGGGTCGCAAACCCGAGCACGACAAGTTCCCCGGCGCGCACACGACGACGACCGTCGAGGCGCTGATGCCCGACGGCAAGTCCGTCCAGGGCGGGACCTCCCACTACCTGGGCACCTCCTTCGCGGAGGCGTTCGACATCACCTACAGCGACGAAGACGAGAACGAGCAGACCGCCCATACCACCTCCTGGGGCCTCTCATGGCGCTCGATGGGTGCGCTCATCATGACCCACTCCGACGAGCAGGGCCTCGTGCTCCCGCCCGCACTCGCGCCCGAACAGGTTGTGGTTATCCCCATCTGGCAGGAGGACAACAAAGACGAGGTCGTCGAGTACGCCGCCGACGTGGCCGCGGAACTCGACGAGGCGGGCGTCCGCGTCCACCTCGACGACCGCGACAACCGCAACCCCGGCTTCAAATACAACGAGCGGGAGCTCAAGGGCGTCCCCCTCCGTATCGAGGTCGGCCCCAACGAGGTCGAAGACGAGGAACTGACGATGAACCCCCGCCCCGACGGCGAGACCGTCGTCGAGGACCGCGCGGACGCCGTCGAGGCCGTCGAAGACAATCTCGACACCGTCTTCGCCAAACTCTACGCCAGCGCCGAGGAGACGCTCGAGAGCCAGATCCGCGAGGCCGACTCGCGCGAGGAGATCCTCGGCACCATCGGCCAGCACGGCGGCTACGTCACGTCCGGCTGGTGCGGCGACGAGGACTGCGAGGACCCCATCAAGGAGGCCATCGCCGCCGAGATCGTGATGGTCCCCCTCGACCGCGACGAGAAACCCATCCACGACGACTGCGCCATTTGCGGCGACGAAGCCGCAGAGACGGCGTACTGGGCGAAGACCTACTAGACCACCTAGTTACCATCTTTTTCGCCAGCGGGTTTCCTCGCGCCCGAAGGGCGCTGCGGGAACCCCCTGACCAAAAACATGGGTGAAAAAGTCGGAGCCTCGCTGTTCGCGGGCTTCGCCCGCTCACTATCGAGGCGCTCGTTCCACTCGCGCCTCGCACCGCTCGGCTCTGGAGAACCGCCTCGCGCCATAGGCGCTCGGCGGACATACCGAAGAGTCATAAACAGGCCAGCAGTTCGCCCTCGACCCGTGGTTTCGGCGCGATTCCTGTCTCGCCGTGTGCTGCGCGCCAGACACCCTTACTCGTGACGAGGTAGCCGAAGGCGTACCGGTGCCCGTCGAAGTAGCCGTGGGGCGTCCCGTCGCCGTCGGCCCAACGGCCGTGGTCCATCGCGCGGTAGTTGAGCGCGCACTCGTAGGCGACGTACTCCCGGACGGCCGCGTCGACACCGGCATCCGGCCCGTCCGGTGCGCACCCGTGATTCGGGCCGACCGAGGCCGGGGAAGTTACCCCGAAATTGGGTGAGAGTTCCGGCCCACTCACGGCAGATACACGGACGATACACGGCGAAACTCGGAAAATCGCTTTTAGGGGGTAGACGGTCCAGTAAGACGGAATCATGACGCGACCCACCGACGCAGACGGTCGAACGCGGCGTACCTTCCTCGGAGCAACTGCCTCGCTGGCGGCGCTGGGCCTCGCTGGCTGTTCCAGCGACGACGGCGACGGCGGCGGTTCGACGGACGCGATGGACCCCACTGACACGCCGATGGCCACGCCGACCGACACGATGGGCGGGATGACCGACACGCCCACCGACGAACCGACCGACACGCCGACGGCCACCGACGCGATGGCCGCCCCGGACGTGCCACTGCTCAACTACGCGCTCACGCTCGAACACCTCGAGAACGCCTTCTACCGCGACGGGCTCGAGAAGTTCGCCGACGACGAACTGATGAACGCCGACGCGCTCTCGAACTTCGGCGAGACCGTCCGAATGCAGGTCCCGGAGTATCTCGCGACCGTCGGCGCGCACGAGGCCGCCCACGTCGACGCGCTGACGGGGACCGTCGAGGACCTCGGCGGCACGCCGGTCGGCGAAGGCGAGTACGACTTCGGCTACGAGACGCCCACGGAGTTTTTCGCCGTCGCACAGGCGCTGGAGAACACCGGCGTCGCCGCCTACGCCGGTGCCGCACCGCAGGTCGTCAACAACGACATCCTCGCCGCGGCCGCGGGCATCCACAGCGTCGAGGCCCGCCACGCGAGCTTCCTGAACCTGATCAACGGCGACAACCCGTACCCCGACGGCGTCGACGAGGCGATGACCATCGACGAGGTGCTGGAGGTCGCCGGCGGGTTCGTCACCAGCGAGGTCGACCCGAGCGTCTACGAGACGGGCGAGGACCGCCCGACCCACGACCGCAAAGCCGACGACGACGTGACCGACGTGAACGTCCTCAACTACGCGCTGACCCTCGAACACCTCGAGAACGCCTTCTACCGCGACGGGCTCGAGCAGTTCAGCGACCAGGAGATCATGGACGCCGAGGCGCTCACCGACTTCGGCGACGAGGTTCGGATGGCCGTGCCCGACCACCTGCGGACGGCGGGTGCCCACGAGGCGGCCCACGTCTCCGCTCTCTCGGACACGATCGAGACCCTCGGCGGCACGCCCGTCGAGGAGGCGACCTACGACTTCGGGTACGGCAACCCGACCGAATTCCTCGGCGTCGCGAAGGCGCTGGAGAACACGGGCGTCGCCGCCTACAAGGGTGCCGCACCGACCGTCTCGAACGACGACGTGTTCGCGGCGGCCATCGGTATCCACAGCGTCGAGGCTCGACACGCGGCCCTGTTGAACGAACTGAACCTCGACTCGCCGTTCCCCGCGGGCGTGGACGAACCGAAGACGATGGACGAGGTCGTCGAGATCGCCGGCCAGTTCATCGTCGAGGAGTAACGACGAATCTGCTGTCGGTCACAGACGGATCTGTCGTCGACCTCCGACGAGATCGCCGTCGGTCCAAGACGAGGGTGCTGTCGGTCGTCGTCGGTCACTCGGCAGCGCTCAGTGGTCCTCGACGGCTTCGACGGTCACTCGTCGGTCCTCGGTCGGAGCGCTTACGTAACCCCCCCGAGTGGGTACTTGCCAATGGAGGCCGTTCTCTGGTACGTGCTGGCCGGGACTCGCGGCGGCATCAACCGGGTGCGTATCCTCCGCGCACTCGACGAACGGCCGCGCAACCCCAACCAGCTCGCAGAGGACATGGACCTCAACTACGACACGGTGCGACACCACCTCGACGTCCTCACCGAAAACGACGTGCTCGAATCGAGCGGCGACGACTACGGCGCGGTGTACCTCCCCTCGGACACCGCCGAGACCCACTGGGATACCGTCGAGAGCATCGTCGAGCAAGTCGACGGACCGGACGATTCATGACCTGCCACCCGAAAGTAACCGATGACCGACGCCACCAACTCTCCGACAGATGAGCACCCTATTCACCATCGCGCGGATCGCCGTGGCCCTCAACGTCGCCTTACTGGCTGTTCTCGGCGGGGTCTGGGCGCGCAACTACTGGACGCTCCGCTCGAAGCACACCCTCGGGATGCTCGTCTTCGCCGCCCTCCTGTTCGCCGAGAACGCCTTCGCGTTCTACTTCTACCTGTTCGACAACCTCCTCTCGGACTGGTTCGCAACGGCCGTCCCCGAGCCCGCCTGGCAGGCCATGCTCCTGTTCCACGTCCTCGAAACCCTCGCTATCGCCTTCCTCACCTGGGTCACGCTCGACTGACCGGCCCGATTCGTTCGGGACCCTGTCGAGTCACCCCCCACTGTGCGGTGTGTCACCGAGCAGAGACGATGATAGCCGTGCCATGTGGCACCAACCACCACGAATACGATGTCACGCGTCCGAACGGCCGGAGACAGATGCAAGCCCTCAGAAGCCGGCGTTCGACACGCCCGCCCGTCGACAGACCGACGAATGCGTCGAACGGCGCGGACTGGCCACACTCCCTATAGTGCGGGAGTCGCTCGACGTGGACCGCCAGACGGTCGACTACGACATCGTTGGGCAGACATCGAGGCCCCGCAGGTCAGAAGCTCAGCCACGCCGCCAAACTCACCGTCGGCGTGACCGACGAGTACCGCGACCACTGGATCGGGACCACTCTCCGCCGAGCAGTTTCGACTGGGCGACGACCGGATCGACGGCGAGTTCGTCGCCGAGCTGCTGCCAGCGAAGACGCTCCAGTAGCCCCCCGCTTTCGACCCCCGCCCTCTATCGTGTGAGACCTGACCCCAGGCCGCCGAAAGCGATTTATCTCCCGACCGACTACAAGCTATCAATGACGCGGCACGTCGTGCCCGCGGCGACGACTATTATCGCCCCGTCAGGGGCGTAGTACCAACTTTCTCGGGGCACGACGGTTCGTTCGAGTCCGATAGCGCTGCCCGTCTCGTCGGGCGCTGTGGTCGCGGCTCGCCACGTCTTCGAACCCGGCCCGCTCGTGCCGTGAGCGTTCGACCGACACCGACTCGCTCGTCAGCGGCCGAATCGCGGTGAGTCGTCCCGTATCGCACGCAAACTCCCACGACGAGACACATCTGCACGATGCCAGACCGATTACCGGACCACTACGACCCGAACGCAGTCGAACAGACAGTCAAAGACCACTGGACCGACGCCGACGCCTTCCCGGGCGTCGATGCTCCCGAGGAGACGAACCACGCCTACGAGTACGCGAAAGACCGATCGAGAGAGCGCGACGGCGAGGAGCTGTACTTCCTCGACGGCCCGCCGTTCACGAGCGGACGGATGCACGTCGGCAACGCCTGGGGGAAGGTCCTCAAGGACGCGCTCCTGCGCTACCACCGAATGCAGGGGCGAGCGGTCCGAGCACGACCGGGCTACGACACGCACGGCCTTCCCGTGGAGGTGAGCGTCGAGCAGGGTCACGAGTTCGAGATGAAACAGGCGGTCGAGGACTACGGCGTCGACCGCTTCGTCGACGAGTGTCGGACGTTCGTCAACGACCAGCGCGCAGTGATGGACGACGAGTTTCGCGATCTCGCCGTCTGGATGGACTGGGACGACGTCTACCGGACGATGGACCCGGAGTACGTCGACACCGTCTGGGACGCCTTCGCCGCCCTCTACGACCGCGGCCTCGTCGAACGCGGCGACCAGGTCGTCAACACCTGCCCGCGCTGTGAGACCGCGGTCTCCGACTCCCGACTGGAGTACGAAGCCCGGACCGTCGAGGCGGTGTACGTCGGTTTCGACCTGGCGGACCACGAGGGCGAGCGAAGCGAACCCTCGGAACGAGCGAGCGGCACAGCCGCGAGTAGCCCCGGCACGCTCGTCGCGTGGACGACGACGCCCTGGACCGTCGTCGGGAACCAGTTCATCGCGGTCGACGCGGCCGGCGAGTACGCCGCGGTCGAGGTCGACGGCGACGCCGTCGGGACCGACGGGCCGCTCTACGTCGCCGCCGAGCGCGTTCCCGCCGTGCTGGCCGCGTTGGGCGTCTCCAAAGACGACTACGCGGTCCGCGAGACGGTCCGGGGGAGCGACCTCGTCGGGCTGACCTACGTCCATCCGCTCGCCGACGAACTCCCGGACCACCCGACTCCCCACGGCGCAGTCGCCCACGCCGACTACGTCGAGACAGACGGCGACGGGACCGGCCTCGTCCACTCCGCGCCGGGGTTCGGCTACGAAGACAGCGTGGCGCTGAACGCTACGGAGAGCCGAACGGGGAGTGAAACGACCCGTG
>PXSD01000038.1:6579-18564 GCA_003023165.1 Halobacteriales archaeon QS_9_67_15
GACGTGGTGTTCCGCGCCGCCGAGCAGTGGCTCGTCCGCGTGACCGACCTGAAAGACGACCTGCTCGATGCCGTCGGCGAGACGACCTGGTACCCCGCCGAGGCGCGCGACGGTCGCTTCCGCAACACGGTCGAGAGCGCGCCCGACTGGAACGTCTCGCGACAGCGCTACTGGGGGAGTCCGCTCCCGGTCTGGCACTGCGAGGACTGCGACCGCGACGTGGTCGTCTCCTCGCGCGCGGACCTCGCCGAACGCGCGGGACTCGACGAGGTGCCCGCGGACCCACACCGGCCCGTCGTCGACGAGGTGACCGTCCCGTGTCCCGACTGTGGGGGCGAGGCCACGCGCGTCGACGACGTCCTCGACGTGTGGTTCGACTCCGCGGTCGCGTCGTGGGCGAGTCTCCGCGAGCGGCCGAGCGAGAACCCCCGACCGGACGCGTGGCCCGCTGACCTCGTCGTGGAGGGCAACGACCAGACCCGCGGCTGGTTCCTGATGCAGCTGTCCCTCGGCGTGGCCTTCGCCGACCGTGCGCCCTACGAGGAAGTACTGATGCACGGCTGGGCGCTCCTCGACGGCGAGCCGATGTCGAAGTCTCGCGGGCACGTCCTGCGCCCGCCGGAAGTCGCCGCGGCGCACGGCCGGGACGCGCTCCGGGCCCACCTGCTCGGCCACGAACAGCAGGGTCAGGACGTGTCGATGACCTCCGATATGGCGGGCGTCGAGACGACTCGCGAGCGGTTCGACGTCGTTTGGAACGTCGCCCGCTTCGCCGCGATATTCATGGCCGAAGACGAGTACACGCCCTTGCTGGCCCTGACGACCGGCGACGACGACCGAATCGTCCTCGACGAGTGGGTCCTCGCCCGCCTCCGGGAAGTGACCGAGACTGCCACGGACGCCGTTGCGGAACGCGAACCGAACGTGGCCCTCGACGCGGTACTTGAGTACCTCGTCGAGGACGTGTCGCGGTACTACGTCCAGACCGTCAGAGACCGCGTCTGGGCCCCCGACTCCTCCGCGGACAAACTGGCCGCCTACGACACTCTGGGGACGGTACTCGGGGTCTGCGTTCGGCTGCTCGCTCCGTTCGCACCCCACCTCGCCGAGCGACTCTATCGCGCGCTCGACGGCCCCGCGGACGCGGGCGAACCGACGGTCCACGCGACCGAGTGGCCCGATGCGGACGCGCTCGGACTCTCGACACGCCCGACGCTAGTCTCGCAGGTCGATGCGCTCCGCGAAGTAGAGGGGGCCGTTGCGACCGCGCGTCAAGAGATGGGTCGCAAGCATCGCTGGCCCGTCGTATCGGTCGTCGTCGAGACGACCGACGAGCCCGTCGGTGCCGCCGTCGAGACGCATCGAGACCTCCTCGAAGCCCGATGCAACGCCGAGTCGGTCGAACGCACCGACCGCCATCCCGCCCGCGAGCGCGTGGTCGTCCCCGAGATGGACGCGCTCGGCCCGGTCTTCCGCGACGACGCCGCGGCGGTCGCCGACACCGTCGAGGGGCAACCGGTCGAGGAACTGCCCGTGACTGTCACCGTCGACGGGACGGAACGCGAGGTCAGCGAGGCGCACGTCTCGGTCGTCGAACGAGTCCCCGAGGGAGTGACTCGCGTTCCCTTCGACGGTGGGACCGTCTACGTCGACGCGTCGCTGTCCGAGCGACTCCGCCGGACGGGGCTCGCTCGGGACGTGACCCGACGTGCCCAGGAGATGCGTGCCGACCTCGACCTCGACATGGACCGGCGGGTGCGGCTGGCGGTCACCACCGACGACGAATCTGTCGCGGCGGCCGTCTCCGACCACGCCGAGGACCTGCGGGCGGCCGTCCGCGTCGACGAACTGCTCGTCCAGCCCAACGAGACCGACCTCAGGGACGAGTACGACCACACTCGCGAGTGGACTGTGGACGGAGCGCGAGTCAGGCTCGACATGGAACTGGCCGCGGTCTGGCCAGTCTGATACGGATTAGTATGTCCGGATAGCGTCGACCCCGGGGTCGGGGCGTCCCGGTACATCGCGACAATAATCCGTATGAGAGGTGTACTTCGGAACGGATAGGATAGGATGGGTTGTCCGCCGCAGGCGGGGAACGGGAGCGTGTGACCGTGCCGCGCCTCCGGCATCATCGAGTGACAACGGACAATTGATAAATGGCCGTCAGACTTCGGGCTGACAACCGGCAGACGTAGGGCGATTGCTCTCCCGACTGACGCGGACGACCGGGATCATACGTGATACTGCCGGCTGTACGTCTGTCACGGATTTCGCCGCCCCGGGGCGGCGAATATCTTCACGAAGTTACAGCCGGCAGTATGACTGGCCCTGGAGGGCGCTCGTCGACGACACCATCGACGGTCCACCGGCAGCCGAAACCGTCGGCGACGTTTGAATAGACCTAATTCGTCCATTTTTTCGCCAGTTTGCCGTAGATGCTGATAATATCTGCGACAACCGGTGCTTATTTATCCGTTCCAGAGCGTTATTTCGGATGGTTCGATCAGATCTGCCCGTCTTTCTGCGGGCCGAGTAGTGATACATCTAGAAGGTGCCTAATACACCTAAGTGTGGATATAACGGTCACATAGTCTATCAGGCCAAGCGTTTTACCGAGGTATCGGGAAGTCACAGGTACATGAGCGGATTCTCTCGTGACGATGCGGACCACCGGCTGGCGGACCCAGCCGACGCACGGTCCAACTGCGGCGTCGGGGTCGTAATGGACCTCGACGGCGACGGTGGCCATTGGGTCCTTTCGGATGGGCTGGAACTGCTGGAGAACCTCGAACACCGCGGTACCACGGGCGCGGAGGAGTCGACCGGTGACGGTGCGGGCGTCATGATCCAGACGCCCCACGACTTCTTCGCCGACGAGGTCGACGCCGACCTCACACCTGGTGAGTACGCCGTCGGCTCCGTGTTCCTCCCGGCCGACGACGCCGACGCGCGCGAGGAGCTGAGGAGGACCGTCGAGACGACGTTCGCGGAGGAGGGCCTCGATGTCGTGGCCTGGCGGACCGTCCCGACGGACAACGGCGACCTCGGCCAGACCGCGCTCGACTCCGAACCCGAGATCATCCAGGTGTTCGTCGAGTCGACAGACGGCCTGACCGGCGACGCCTTCGACCGGCGGCTCTACACCGCGCGTCGCGTCCTCGAGAAGCACGTCGAGGAGACGGAGCCCGCGGGCCACGAACGCTTCTACGTCGTCTCGCTCGACACGGACACCGTAGTCTACAAGGGCCTGCTCAAGGGCGAGCAGGTCGCCGACTACTTCCCGGACCTGACGGACGACCGCGTCGACACCACCTTCGCGATGGTCCACGCGCGCTTCTCGACCAACACGCTCGGGGCGTGGCATCTCGCACACCCCTACCGCGGCATCATCCACAACGGCGAGTTCAACAACGGACCTCGACTCCGACGCGTTCGACGACGTGGACAAACTCAAGCCGATCATCGACAACCCCGAGCAGTCCGACACCGCGAGCGTCGACAACGCGCTCGAACTCCTGTTGCTCGAAGGGCGTGACCTCCCCCACGCGCTCCGGATGCTCATCCCCGAGGCGTGGCGCGGCGAGGCCAACGACGTACGCGGCGACCGCCGCGACTGGTACGACTACCACGCCTCGCTCGTCGAACCGTGGGACGGCCCCGCGCTGGTCGCGGCGACCGACGGCGACCGCGTCGGCGCCGTCCTCGACCGCAACGGCCTCCGACCCTGCCGCTACGACGTCCTCACCGACAACACGCTCGTGATGGCCTCCGAAGCGGGCGCGCTCGAGACCGACCCCGCGGACATCGAGGAGCGCGGCCGCCTCCAGCCGGGTCAGCTCTTCCTCGCCGACCCCGACGAGGGCCGCGTCATCCCCGACGAGGAAGTGTTCGACGACCTCACTGACGAGACGTACGGCGAGTGGGTCGACGACGAACAGGTCGACCTGGCCGACATTAACCCCGAGCCCGACAATCTCCCCCAGCACGACTTCGACGAACTCCGCGCCCGCCAGGCCCAGTACGGCTACACCTACGACGAGGGCGACCACCTCATCGAGCCGATGGCCGAGAAGGGGAAAGACCCCGTCGGGTCGATGGGCGACGACACGCCGCTGAGTGTGCTCTCGCAGTTCAACCGGCCGCTCTTTACGTACTTCCAGCAGCTGTTCGCGCAGGTCACCAACCCGCCGCTGGACTACATCCGCGAGGAACTCGTCACCTCGCTCGAGTCCCGGCTGGGCCACCAGCGGAACCTGCTCGACGAGTCACCCGAACACGCCCGCCAGCTGGTCGTCGACTCGCCGGTCCTCACGGACCAGCAGACCGCCGCGATCCGCGACCTCGACGCCAACGGCATGTCCTCGGCGGTCATCGACGTCTCCTACGACCCCGACGAACGCGACCTGCGGGAGGCCGTCGAGGCGGCCCGGGAGGCGGCCTCCGAGGCCGCGACCAACCACGACATCATCGTCCTCTCCGACCGCGCAGCCGGTGAAGGACGCGTGGCTATCCCGAGCCTGCTCGCGGTCGGGGGCATCCACCACCACCTCGTCCGCAACGGGCTGCGCAACCACGTCGGACTCGTCCTCGAGTCGGGCGACCCGCGGACCGTCCACCACATAGCGACCCTCGTCGGCTACGGCGCCGGCGCGGTCAACCCCTACCTCGCCTACCAGACCATCGAGGACCTCGTCGCCGGCCCGGACGGGGCGGAGCTCTCGATGGCCATCGACGCCTACATCAACGCCCTGGAGGACGGCCTCCTGAAGACGATGGCCAAGATGGGCATCTCGACGGTCGAGAGCTACCAGGGCGCCCAGATCTTCGAGGCCGTCGGCCTCGCGTCGGACTTCATCGAGGAGTACTTCGAGGGAACGGCCAACCGCACGGAAGGCATCGGCATCGAAGAGATCGAGGAAGCCCTGCTCGACCGCCACGAGGTCGCCTGGGGCGACGACCCCGACCTCGAGCGGCAGGGCGAGTTCGAGAACCGCTCCGGGGGCATCCACCACCAGTGGAACCCCGACACCGTCGGCACGGTCCAGCAGGCCGTCCGCACCGGCGACTACGAGCGCTACACGGAGTTCGCCGCCGAGATCAACGAGCAGAACGAACAGCTCCAGACCCTGCGCGGACTCCTCGAGTTCGACCCCGACCGCGACCCGGTCCCCATCGAGGCGGTCGAACCGGTCGAGGACATCGTCACGCGCTTCGAGACGGCCGCGATGTCGCTCGGGTCGCTCTCCCCGGAGATGCACGAGAACAACGCCATCGCGATGAACCGGTTGGGAGCCCACGCCAACACGGGCGAGGGCGGCGAACCGCCCGAGCGGTTCGACACCGAGAAGGAGTGCAAGACCAAACAGGTCGCCTCCGGCCGCTTCGGCGTCACCTCCGACTACCTCTCCGCGGCCGACGAGCTGCAGATCAAGATGGCCCAGGGCTCCAAGCCCGGCGAGGGCGGCCACCTGCCCGGCAAGAAGGTCAACGACATGATCGCCCACGTCCGCTACGCGACGCCGGGCGTCGGCCTCATCTCCCCGCCCCCGCTCCACGACATCTACTCCATCGAGGACCTCAAACAGCTCATCCACGACCTCAAGGCGTCCAACCCGGACGCCGACGTGAACGTCAAACTGGTCGCCGAGGACGGCATCGGGACCATCGCCGCCGGCGTCGCGAAGGCCAACGCCGACAAGGTCCACATCTCGGGTCACGACGGCGGCACCGGCGCGTCGCCGAAGACGAGTATCAAGTCCGCGGGCCTGCCGTGGGAGCTCGGTCTCGCCGAGGCAAACCAGATGCTCCGCGCGACCGGCCTGCGCTCGCGCATCGAGGTCACCGCCGACGGCGGGATGAAGACCGGCCGCGACGTGGCCGTCGCCACCCTGCTCGGTGCGGAGGGCTACGCCTTCGGTACCGCGTCGATGGTCACCTCGGGCTGTGTGATGGCGCGGCAGTGTCACGAGAACACCTGCCCGGTCGGCGTCGCCACGCAGAACGAGAAGCTCCGCGACCGCTTCCCGGGCGAGCCCCAGCACGTCGTCAACTACATGACCTTCGTCGCGCAGGAACTGCGCGAGATCATGGCCGAGCTCGGCTTCACCAGCGTCGACGAGATGGTCGGGCGGCCGGACGTGCTCGCCCAGCGCACCGACGTGACCCAGCCGAAGGCCAGGAAGGTGAACCTGAAAGGCGTCATCGCCGACCCCGCGGGCGACGACGACCGCTACAAGACGCGCGAGCAGACCCACGATGTCGCCGACTCGCTCGACTGGGACCTCATCGACGAGGCCGAGCGCGCGCTCGAATCCGGCGAGCCCGTCGCCATCTCGACGGCGGTCGACAACACCAACCGCGCGGTAGGCGCGACGCTCTCGAACGCGGTCTCGACGCGCTTCGGCGGCGGCGGCCTGCCGGACGACACCATCTCCTGTCGACTCGAAGGGACCGCCGGCCAGTCCTTCGGCGCGTTCCTCCAGCAGGGGATCACGATGGACCTCGTCGGCACCGCAAACGACTACGTCGGCAAGGGTCTCTCCGGCGGGAAACTCACGGTCCGCACGCCCGAGAACGCCAACTACGCGGCCGAAGACAACGTCGTCATCGGAAACGTCGCCCTCTACGGCGCGACCCAGGGCGAGGTCTACGTCAACGGCACGGCGGGCGAACGCTTCGCCGTCCGCAACTCCGGGGTGATGGGCGTCGTCGAGGGCGTCGGCGACCACGGCTGCGAGTACATGACCGGCGGCGCCATCGCGGTGCTGGGCGGGACGGGCAAGAACTTCGCGGCCGGGATGTCCGGCGGCGTCGCTTACGTCTACGACCCGGACGGCGACTTCGCGCGGAAGGCCAACACCGGCATGGTCTCCGTCGAGCCGATGCTGGACGAACTCGACCGCGGGATGCTGACCCGGCTCGTCGAGAACCACGCCGCGTACACCGACTCCGAGCGCGCCGCGGCCCTGCTCGCGAACTGGGACGACGAACTCGTGAACTTCACGAAGGTGCTCCCGGACGCCTACGCGGAGATCATCGAGGACGACGAGAGCGCCGACGTGCGCACCGAACTCCCCGACCCCGCCGCACCGACCTCCGGGTCCGGCGTCGCTAGCCACGGACAGGCCGACGACTGACGGAACCCGGCGTCCCCGGCTCACACCCGAGTGGTGTGACGCCGAAATCGCACGACTACGAATGATTTTATCGTCGCATACACAACAAGCAGAAGGCCTATATCGCCCCAGAAAGTGGATTATCGCTAATGAGTCGTGCGGACAGGAGCAGAGAGAAACCGCGAGCGATGATCCACCGCCGGATTCTCGACGTTGCCGCGTCGGATCCGGAGGCGTCGCTCGCGGCCATCGCGGACGAAGTGAGCGGGGCGTCCACGGACCTCGTCGACCGCGTCCTCGACGAGTACGGATGCCCTGCCGGCGAACCGATACCGACGTTCAGGACGACTCTGACAACGAAGCGACACGGTGGACCAGGACGAGTTCGGTGACAGAGACAACGCGAACGATCAGGACGACCGACACACAGATACGACCGACGCGACCGGGAGCGGGACGGAGCAGACGAGTCCCGACGGCGGGGACCCGGACGCGACGACCGAGGCCGGGTCAGCCGCCGAACCCGGCATCGTCGACCGGGCGGCCCTCGACGCGGTCGAATCGACGGTCGCGGCGCTCGAAGACCGTCTCGCGTCTATCGAGTCACAGGTCACCGGCGACGCCGACCCCGCCGGCGAGTCCGCCGAAACCGGTGCGAACGGCGGAGCGACGGCAGCACTCTCGGCCGAACTCACACACAAGGTCGCCCACGCCTGCATGGAGTCGGACCGACTGACCGAAGACGAGGAACTGGCGGTGCTGCGAGCGCTGATGCAGTGCGACGACTGACCCAGGTCACGTCAGTGTCTCGGAGACGAGGGTTCGCATCCGTCGTCCGGAACCACTAAGTCGGTCCATGATCGTTTTTCGTGCATGATTCGCGCCGCGCTCGCGGTCGAAGTTCCCGTCGAGCGGGGCGTCTCTGCGGATTCTCCGAAACGCAAACGGTCGTGAGTGGCTCCCGGCGAGCGTAGCGCTCTCGTCGCGGGCCGATTTCGACCGGTCCCTACTGTGACCGCTCGCGTACCGTCCACGACCGATCCCGGGTAGCATATGACCCACCGACGCGAACACAGACCAATGACAACGTTCCGGTTCCGCGGCGTGTATCCCGCGATGTGCACGCCGTTCGACGACGACGGCAGTATCGACTTCGAAACACTCCGACGCGACGCCCGGCGGCTCGAAGCCGCCGGCGTCGACGGCCTCGTCCCCTGCGGCTCGACCGGCGAGTCGGCGACGATGAGCCACGACGAACACATCGAGGTCATCGAGGCAGTCGTCGACGCGGTCGAGGACGTGCCGGTCATCGCCGGCTCCGGCTCGAACAACACCCGCGAGGCGCTCTCGCTCTCCCGCCGCTCGGCAGAGGCCGGCGCGGACGCGCTCCTCCTCATCTCGCCGTACTACAACAGGCCCGAACAGCGGGGGTTCGTCGACCACTACGAACGGATCGCCGACGAGGTCGACCTCCCGCAGATCGTCTACAACGTCCCCTCGCGCACCGGCCAGAACATCCAACCCAGGACCGTCGAGACGCTCGCCGAACACCCGAACGTCCAGGGGTACAAGGCCGCCAGCGGCGACATGGGGCAGATCAGCGAGATCATCAGCGTCGCGGCGAACGTGGAACCCGAGCGGACCTGCGCGATGGTCGGCGCGGCCCTCGCCGAGGACTTCGAGCGCGC
This sequence comes from Halobacteriales archaeon QS_9_67_15, assembly GCA_003023165.1. Classification (GTDB taxonomy): domain Archaea; phylum Halobacteriota; class Halobacteria; order Halobacteriales; family Haloarculaceae; genus Halosimplex. The sequence goes on from PXSD01000038.1 coordinate 15,386, forward strand.
TCGCGCGATCCACCACCGTCTCGGTCCGCTGTTCCGCGGACTGTTCGTCGAGACCAACCCGATCCCGGTCAAGGAGGCGATGCAGATCCGCGGGTACGGCCCGGCGCGGGTGCGCTCGCCGCTGACGCGGCTCTCGGAGGAGTACCGTGACGAACTGCGGACCATCCTCGACGACCTGGAAGCCGAACCCTTCGATTACGAGGACGAACACGCCGAGCGAGAGCGATGAGCGTCCCGATAGCAGTCAACGGTGCCGCCGGTCGCATGGGTCGGACAATCATCGAAACCGCCGCCGAACGGGACAACGTCGAGGTCGTCGTCGGCTTCCACGCCAGCGAGGCGGGCGAGATCGACGGCGTCCCGGTCGTCGCCGCGGACGACGTTCCCGCGGCGCTCGACGAGTACGACCCCGAAATCGTCGTGGACTTCTCTACCCCCGAAGCGGCGCTCGGAGTCGTCGACGCGTGCGTCGAGGCAGACGTCGGCATCGTGGTCGGGACGACCGGCTTCGACAGCGACGGGCACGAGGCGCTCGAGACCGCGAGCGACGAGGTCCCCGTGTTGAAAGCCACAAACTTCTCTCGTGGGATCCAGGTCCTCCTCCGGACGGTCACCGAGGCCGTCGGCGCGCTCGACGGCTACGACCTCGAACTGACGGAGACTCACCACAACGACAAGGTCGACGCCCCCTCCGGGACCGCCGACACCATCCTCGAGACAGTCCAGGAGGAACGCGACGTGGAACCGGTCTACGGTCGCGAGGGGCACGCGCCGCGCGAGGACGACGAGATCGGCGTCTTCGCCCGGCGGGCGGGGGACATCCGGGGCGAACACGAACTCGTCCTCGCCGGCAACGACGAGGTCGTCTCGCTCTCCCACCGCGCCGAGGACCGCGCGGTCTTCGCCGCTGGAGCCATCGACGCCGCCGTCTGGCTGGCCGAGCGAGGCGACGGCTGGTACGACTTCGGTGCTGTTATCGACCAGGATTGAGACGCTCCGACAATGACACTCGAATCCGAGATCCAGGACCTCTGGGCCAGAAAGCAGGACGAGCTGACCGCCGCGGGCGCGACCGACGGCCACCTCGCGACGCTCGACGCGTTCCTCGACGCGCTCGAAGCGGGCGAGGTCCGCGCCGCCGAGAAGTCGAGCGGCGAGTGGCAGGCCAACGAGTGGGTCAAGCAGGGTGTCCTCCTCAACTTCGGCCTGCGCGAGACCGAGGCCCGCGAGTACGGCGACGTGACCTACCACGACGTGCTCCCGCTCCGGGAGACGGACGACCTCGCCGAGCGCGGGACCCGCAACACCCCCGACGGGACGGTCATCCGACGCGGTGCCTACGTGGGCGGCGACGCGATCCTGATGTCGCCGGCGTTCGTCAACGTCGGCGCGCACGTCGGTGACGGCACGCTCGTCGACTCCTGTGACACCGTCGGCTCCTGCGCGCAGATCGGGTCGGACGTGAAACTGGGCGCGAACACGCTCATCGGCGGCGTGCTCGAACCGGTCGAGGACGCGCCGGTCGTCGTCGAAGACGGCGTCTCGCTGGGCGCCGGCTGTCGCGTCACCTCGGGTTTCGTCGTCGGTGAGAACTCCGTCGTCGGCGAGAACACGCTCCTGACGCCGCGCATCCCCGTCTACGACCTCGTCGAAGCGGAGGTCGTCTACGGTCACCTCCCGCCGGAGCGACGCGCGTTCACTCGCTTCGTCGAGTCGTCGGTCTCCGACCACGACCTCATCGACGGCGGCGCGTACAAGCCCGCCGTCGTCGCCACGAGCGTCGAGGAGGAGACGCTTGAGGCGACCGAGCGGGAAGACGCACTGCGGGAGCGAGCGAGAGGCTATTACTGACCGCGCCGAACAGAGCGAGGCGCAGTGTTCTCCAGCGAACTCACGTGGCGTCACGTCGCGTACTTCTGATGAGTGGTTCGCTGACTCGCGACCGGCCCGGCCGCCGACCGCATGCTTTTTGCGCCCCTGAACCGAGTGACCGCCGTGACAGTCGTCCTCTGTGGGGTCGGTGCGGACACCGGCAACGTCAGACCCGTCCCGGCGGTCGACGCCGACGGCCGGTTCGAGTACGTCCCGATCCCCGAGAAGGCCGCGACCGCAGAGACGGCCACGTACGGCGCGCTCTCCCAGCGGTTCGGGGACGAGTCGCTCGCCGACCTGCTCGACGGCGTCCGCCCGGCGAGCGACGGCGACTGGGTGACCGACGCCGCGGCGGTCCGCGACCAGCCGGTCCACCGCGACCCGAACTTCGACGCGCTCACCTACGGCGAACACCGACCGGGTTACGTCGCGAAGCTCCGCACGCTCGAACCCGGCGACGTGGTGGCGTTCTACGGCGGGTTCCCCGGTCCCGACTCGTCGTACAAGCACCGCTACCTGTTCGGGCACTTCACCGTCGCCGAGACCCCAGTCGTCGTCAAGCCGGAGATGGACCGCACGGACAAACGGGCGTTACTGAAGCGGCAGCCGGAGAACGCACACGCGAAGCGCTTCGCAGGGTACGGTGACCTCTACTACCACGACAGCGAGTTCACGGAGCGGCCGCGGCCGGTCGTGGTCGTCCCCGGCCGTGACCCCGGCGGACTGCTCGAGCGAGCGATCCGGATGAGCGGCCGCCGACGCGGGCCGAACTACTACATGAGCGAGACGGTCGTTGACGCGTTGGCTCCGCAGTCGCGCACGGACAACGGCACACACCTCGGGGGATTCAAACCCGCGGTCCGCTGTGCGGTGACGGGCGAGGAGTTCGTCGAGTTCGTCGGAGAGCGGGCCTGACGCCGGTCCGACGGGTCGACCGAAAGAGCGGCTTACTCGAACTCACGAGCGCGTAACAATTGGGAAGCGGTTCGGCGACAGGGTATGGACCTCGAAACGTCTCCGTCGGTCGCGGGCAGCCTGATCGTAGCCGTGGTAGTGCTCCTCGGGACGGCAGCCGGCGCGGGAGCGGTCCTCGTCGCCGACGGCGACGCGTCTGTCTCGACGGATTCTGCGCCGACGGCGACCACGACAGCGATCGAGACGCCGACCGAGACGCCGACGCCGACCACAACGCCGACGGCGACCGAGACTCCGACGGCGACCACGACGCCGACCGAGACGCCGACCCCGACCGAGACGCCGACCCCGACCGAGACGCCGACGCCCGTTCCGACAGCGACCGAGACACC
>PXSD01000039.1:0-7240 GCA_003023165.1 Halobacteriales archaeon QS_9_67_15
CGGCGGCATCGCGACGCCCGCCGACGCCGCGCTGATGATGCACCACGGCTGTGACGGCATCTTCGTGGGGTCGGGCATCTTCGGCGCAGAGGACCCCGAGGCCATGGGTACGGCCATCGTCGAGGCCGTCAACAACTGGGACGACCCCGAGACCCTGACCGACATCGCCTCGAACATCGGCGCGGGGATGAAGGGCGACGCTAACGTCGACCTGCCCGAAGAAGAGAAGATGCAGGGTCGCGGCGTCTGAGTCGGCCGCTTTTTCCTCAGTCGGATTCGACCGGCGTCTCGTGGCGTCGAGGCGACCGGTCGTCTGAAATACGTCGTCCGTCCGGGACCGATAGAACTGGGCCTGAGAGTGCGAACTGCTCGGTCCGACGCGGCCATCGAGGGCTCGAACAAACGCAACGCCCAAGACCGTCGACTCGTGATGAGGGGACGTATGCTCCAGACGACGACGGTCGACTCGGTCCGCACCGCGCTGGAGGGCTTCGACACGCTGAGCGGTCGGCTCGGCGCGACGCTCCTCTTGCTCGCGGCGGTCGTCGTCGTCGGCTGGATAGTCCTCCCGCGAGTCGCGGCCGGCATCGAGGGGTCGGCGGTCCAGTGGGCCGTCAGCGGGGCGCTGTTGCGGGCGCTCCAGTTCGGCCTGGTCGTGGGTGGGACCGTCGTCATGTTCTACGTCTGGGGACAGGGGACGTACGTCGACAACGCGGACACCTACCTCGAAGAGGACCTCGTGTTCGCCGGGCGCGTGGCGGGGTCGCTGTTGGCCTTCTTCGCTGCATACGCCGGCGCTCGCTTCCTCTCTAGCGTCGTCGCGGACCTCAGCGACCGCGCCGACTGGATGACCGACCACCAGAGGGAGATCGCCCTCCGGACCTCGCAGCTGCTCCTGTTCGGGTTCGTCGGACTCGTCGTCCTCGGGCTGTGGGACGTGGACCTCGGCGGCCTCCTCGTGGGAGCCGGGTTCCTCGGCATCGTCGTCGGGCTCGCCGCGCGCCAGACGCTCGGGTCGCTCATCGCCGGGTTCGTCCTCATGTTCTCCCGGCCGTTCACCATCGGCGACTGGGTGCAGGTGGGCGACGAAGAGGGGATCGTCACCGACATCACCATCTTCAACACCAGACTCGAGAACTTCGACGGCGAGTACGTCATCATCCCCAACGACCGCGTCTCCGACCGGGCCATCACGAACCGGAGTCAGAAGGGACTCCTGCGGATCCGCGTCGACGTCGGTATCGACTACACCGCCGACCCCGAATGCGCCCAGCAGGCCGCCATCGAAGCGATCTCACAGCTCTCCGAAGTCGTCGACGCCCCGCCGCCACAGGTCTTCCCGAAGGAGTTCGGCGACTCGGCGGTCGTCCTCGAGATGCGGTTCTGGGTCGACCATCCGACGCCGCCGCGCAAGTGGAAAGCCGTCTCGGCGGTCGTCTCGTCCGTGAAGACGGCCTTCGAGGAGGAGGACATCAAGATCCCCTTCCCGCAGCGAGAGCTCACCGGGCGCGCCGAGACGGGCGGCTTCCGCGTCCACGACGGCGCTGCGTCCAGCGACGACCGTGCGGACGCGAAAATTCGGTCGCCCGCTCGTCCGTCGATCCGTCAGTCGACGCCGAAATAGCCTTCGACGACCAGCGCGAACCCGATGATCCACAACCCCGCGAGTCCGGTGACGGCTGCGACGTGGAACGCCCAGGCGACTCCGTCACCGCCCAGGAGCGGCGTCGCCATCGCTCGCTGGACCCAGACGGCCGGCCCCGCGGTTCCCTCCCGTGTCAGAGCGACCAGGAACGCCGTGAGCACCGCCGGCCCCGCTGCTCCGAGCATCGCTAACCCCAGCCGACGGCTCGCCCGTGCCACGCTCCCGGGCCGCGTCCCGTGCGTCACGAACGCGTCGGCGTCCGATCCAGAGTGCGCCATGTTAGGGTACCTCACATGTTCGTCCGTCTTAAACGTATCGTCGGAGAGAGGTATCCGGGACGGACCTGGTGAACGACGCGGATAGTATCGATGTCGAGAGACAGTCGCCGAGCGGTGCGAGCGCGGTCAGTCGGCCGGGTACTCGAGGTCGGCCTCGGACTCCTCTTCGAGCGCCTCGCGCTCGGAACTGGGGAGCGCGCCCTTGAACCGCTGGAGCACGCGCCGCGCCTCGGTCACCTCGGCGTCGCCCAGCGCCCGCACGAGCGCGAGAGCGCGGCGTGCGCGGGTCTTGCGCCACGACTCCTCGCGGTGTTCGTACGTCCGGATCGCGCGGAGGAAGTCCACCTTCCGGAACTCCGGCCAGTAGGGCGTACAGAAGTAGACGGCCGCCTCGTTGCCGTTTGCGTGCCACGGGAGGAAGTTCGACGTGCGTTCGTCGCCGCCGGTCCGGACGATCAGGTCTACGTCGCGGCTCGGCCCCTCGTAGAGGCGCTGTTCGACGGTTTCGGTGTCGATCGCCGCCGGGCCGAGTCCGCCGTGGTCCACCTCGCGAGCCACGTCGCGAGCGGCCGACAGGAGTTCCGCTCGACCGCCGTATGCGAGGGCGATGTTCAGCTGTAGCCGGTCGTAGCCGGCGGTCCGTCGGTCCGCGTAGGCCACTGCCTCCCGGACCCGGTCGGGGAGCATGTCCGTCTCACCGATCGCCCGAATGCGGACCTCCGACTCGTGGACGCGGTCGGCGTCCGCGAACTCCGTCAGTTTCTCGCAGAGCAGGTCGAACAGGGCCTCGTTCTGCTCCGCGGGTCTGTCGAAGTTCTCGGTCGAGAACGTGTACAGCGTCAGCTCGTCGACGCCGACCTCCTGGCACCACTCTAGAACCTGTTCGGTGGTCTCCGCCCCGGCGCGGTGTCCGTCGGCGGCGTCGTCGCCCCTGTTGTGGGCGTAGCGTCTGTTCCCGTCCATGATGACGGCGACGTGGCTGGGCGTCCCGGACAGTTCCCACTCGAGCAGTCGTTCGTAGGCCCCCTGTGCCCACTCACGCACTCTATCCATCGGTTGTGTTCTTTCAGGCCGACGATATGAGTTTTGTGTTTGTCGGACCCCGACGACAGCGTCCCGAAGGCGTTTTGACACCTCGGAGCGTACCCAGCGCTCGTCCGACCGCGTGACGAGGATGCTGCTATGATAGATCTGACCGCCGGCGACCGAAACCAGTTACAGACAGCGGCCAGGGACGGCGTCGAGGGCTTCGAGGCGGACGAGCCCCGGATCGTCAGTATCAGCGACATCCACGGGTACCTCGACGCCGGGCGCAGTGCGCTCACGACTCTCGGCGACCACTCGGACTTCGATCCGATCGTCGAGACCGACGACGACGGACACCTCCACTGGGTCGGCGATGACTCGTATGTCCTCGTCGTCAACGGTGACCTCGTCGACCGCGGTCCCGAGAATCAAGGCGTTATCGAATTGGTCGAACGGCTCGCCCGAGAGGCACCGCCGGGCCACGTCCGAGTGACGCTCGGCAATCACGAGTGGGGCGTCCTCTTCCCCGATCTCGTCCGGTGGGAAGAGTGGTTCTCCGGCCAGCGCACCGACGCGGACCGCCGACAGCTCTGTTCCGTCGTCGAGCGCGGCCACATCGTCGCCGCCTACGAAGGGTACAACTTCACCTACGCCCACGCCGGCCTCGTCGCCGACTACGAGGCGAAAACTGTCAACGACCGCCTCGTCGACGCCGTCCGCGAACTCCGCGAGGCGATCGGGACACCGGACGACACCGACACCCAACACCGCCTCGTCGAGAACTCGCGACAGGTCCTCGCGCTCGGCGGTCAGGGCGGTCGCGGGTTCGGCGCCGGCATCGTGTGGCTCGACTTCAGGTTCCTGACAGGCACCGCACCACCGCAGATCGTCGGCCACACGCGCCAGGACGACCCCGTTCAGAAGGGCAACGTCGTCTGCGAGAACGTCATCCGAGCCAACGAGTCCGAGTCCGGCGGCGAGGCCGTTCTCGTCGAATCCCCCGAGGAACTCGTCTCGCTCGAACGGACTCCCGACGGCGGTGTCGAACGGCGCGCGTTCGAGGTCCCCGAGCGCGACGACGGGTGATAGTGAGTATTGTAGACTATTTCCGGCTCGCGCCGACTCCTCGAACTCGAACGTGTCGCTCAAACCGTCCCCGTCCGTATCGGCTACGACTGGGCCGGTTCCGTGTGTCCGGAGCTCCGCGCTGTCTGTGAGTCCGTGGCTGTCTGTATCTGCGTCGAACGCGTTCGTCTCGGAGAGTAGTTCGACAGCCAGTGCGCGGTCTCGCCGTCGGCGGAGACAGCCCCCGCCGTCGCTCCGCCGACCGCTCGGGGGTGGTGCCGGCGTGGTCGCCGCGACCGTCAACGAGGTCGAGGACGATGTATCGGCCATCGTCGACGCCGCCGCGGCGGTCCCGGTCGGTGGTCCCGCTGCGGGAGTCGACGAGCTGGACGGGTGCGGCCACGACTGTCGGCGCTTCAGTTCAACGATGTGATGCAGCTTTCGCAGCGTTCTCGCCGGGTCCGCACCGACAGTTAAAAACGACTGATTTCCAGTCGTATTTCGGAAGGAAATTGGTCGCTCACACACCCGAAGCTTCGGGTGTGGACGTCTTGTAGAAGTTGATGGGACCGCCGAGACTCGAACTCAGGTCCGACGCACCCCATGCGCCGAGGATACCGCTACCCCACGGTCCCGCGTATTCGCAGACGACTCTCCATCCATTAAGCCCTTCGCTTTCCGGCGGTCAGAGAGTCGAAGCGTGCCCCTCAGACGGATCAGAACCGACGTGATGTCCAGAGAGTACCGACTGCGAGCACGAGCGCAACGAGCGTCACCGAGCCACCGAATCCGGGACCAGCTCCAGCGGTGGGACCGGGAGTAACGGAAGCCGTCGATGCTGATGTGTCTGTCTCTCCGGGGTCTGTTTCGGCATCGTCGGTCGACGTGGCAGTCGTTGATTGGGTCGATGTCGCCGTCGCGGAGACGTCGACGACGCCGACGCGTTCGCCGTCGACGGCGACGGTGTGTTCGGACGATTCACGGAGGGGGACGTCAAGCGAAACGGTTTCCGATTCACCCGCCTCGAGTGCGACGCGGGCCGTCGTGACGGTGTTTCCGTCGACCGTGACCGTCGCGTTGTGGTGGCCGAAGACGTCGCCAGTGTTCGTAATCGTCACCGGGACGCGCATCGTTTCGCCCTGCTGTACGGTCTCGGGAAGCGACGCGACAGAGACGTCGAACGAGTCCGACGCAGGAACGACCTGCACGGGCTGTGACGGGAGACTACGGAGACCCACGTTGTGGGGTCCGGGCTCGTCGAAGCGGACCTCCATCGTCCAGCTGTCCCTGATCCCGGTCACCTCGAACTCCGTCTCAGCTCTCAGGTCGCCGTCGACGGTGAGCGAGACGGTGCGGCGTTCGCCGACCGACTCCCTGTCGGCGCTGGCGAGGACCGTCACGTTCACCGGTTCGCCGACTGCGACGCTGTCGGTCGGGACAACCGTCCCGTGCACGGCCGTCTCCGGAACGTCCTCCCGGTAGTGGACGACCTGCGCTCGGCGCGGTCTGTCGAGGACGACCTCAGACTGAGTAGTCTGCCATGACAGGTCGTTGAACCAGTCGGAGGACTTGGTCCGGAATCGGACGGGCCCGGACAGTTCGAGTCCTGCTCGCTCGCTGATGACGAATCGCCCGCGGGCGGTCGTTTGGTTCCGAATAGAGAGGTCGCTCCCGACGTCGACGGCGACGGACGCGTTCGATATCGGATCGCCCTCGGTGTCGACCACCCTGACCGAGAACGGGGACGCCGACGACGGCAGTGTGGTGTTGGTATCGGTTCGGAGCTCGGCGGGTGTCTGTCCGGACCCGAACACGTAGACGTCCGGAACGTCGTCGCGGGGGAATATCTCACCGCCGACGGTGGCCTGGACGTACCCGAGTCCGTAGTCGTTCGGGCGCTCGACCACCTCGGCCGACCAGCTGCCGTCGTCCGCCGGCACTCCCACCGTATGCGGGAAGCGAACGAGCGTCGAGAGTCGCTCGAGGTCTCCGTCGAGGAATCTGGTCTGGAGCGTCGTCCGCGTGCTGGTCACCACTACGACCCCTGTGTCGGTCGCGACAGGTCCGACGCGTCCCGCTATCGTCGTCGTGTTGACGAACGGGTAGAGCGAGGGCTGGTTTCCGACCGGTGGGTCGTTGCGACCGACGACGTACGTCTCGAAGTACTCGTCGAGCGACGTGCCCGCGACGTCCTCCGAGAGAGACTGCAACACCGTCGCGGTTATCTGGCCGTCGTGACGGTTGAGTCTCCGGAAGACGTCGACGAACGACCGCGACCCGTCCGTCGCCTCACGGATTCGCCGGTCGAGTCCGTAGAGGACGTAGGCACCGTACTCGTACCCCGCCTGGCGGGTACCGCTGGCCCCGGTCAGGTCGACCGCCTCGCCGCCCCACCTGTCGTGGTAGAACGCGTAACTCGTCTGTCCGTACCGCCAGCTCAACTGCGTCGCCTCGAACGCCGCAACCCCTTCGGTCAGCCATAGCGTCGACTCGCCGCGCTCGCGAGTGACGTCGAACTCCTGGCGCGTGTGGACGTACTCGTGGAGGTACGTCGGTTCGCCGTTCCAGCTGCCGTCGGCGTGGAACCAGAACGAGCGGTCGCCTGCCGAACCACCTCCGCGGATCGGCTCCGGGACCGCGAACGCCGTGACCGTCTCGTCCACCGCACCGACGTCGAGGTCCGCCGAGGCCGCCGCGAGTCGGTCGAGGACCACTGTCCGGTTCGGCCGCATATCCGCCGCGGCTGCCGGCCGAACGAGTTCGATCGTCTGGTTCGGTGCCGACCGCTCGTACACCTCGTGCGGACCGAGATACGCGAGTCCGTCGGCCGCAGTCAGGTTCTCCTGGTCCCCCCGCGTTACGTCGATATCGGTGTCGCCGTAGTGCGTGTAGGGCCTGAAGAACGCCCACTCGCCGACGTCGACCTTCGAGCGGCCGTAGCTATCGGTGGCGTTGACCGAGAGGTGCACTGTCGCGGTCGGCCGGTTCGTCGACTTGTCCCACACGATCGACCCGGACTCGACCGAGAGGCCGTCCGTCTCGACGACCGTCGCACGGTGGTCGATCCGTTCGCTCCACGATCCGCCCTCCAGGTCCGAGAGGTCGTACGCCAGTTGGACGCTGACGTTCCCCGGGTCTGCCGGTCGCAGCCGGTACGTCTCCGTCACCGAGACCGGCGCATCGCCGGTTCCCTCGGCCGGCTGGCTGGCCGACGACACGCCCGTCT
>PXSD01000039.1:7266-12283 GCA_003023165.1 Halobacteriales archaeon QS_9_67_15
CCCTGTGCTCCCGTTCGGTCCGACATCGCACCCGCCGCACCCGCCACCGGTCCCGCGACCAGCAGTGCAGCCAGTACGATGGATGCCCAGCCCATCGAGCGCATAGGCACCATGGGCCGTCCGCCCGACATAATAGTTTATATATAGACAGGATGGTCCGTGAGCCAGCCGAGACACGGTACGGGTCGCCGATCAGACCAGCACCCGTTCGAGTTCGACGACCGTCCCGTCGTCGCTCTCCGGGTCGCCGACGAGCCGACCGAGACAGACCGCCGCGCCGTCGGGCGTGTAGCAGGCGAGCAGTTCGTCTCGTTCGACGTCTTCGGCCTCGATCAGTCCCGGCGCGTAGACGGGTGCGCCCTCGGCGACCTCACGGGCAGCGCTCTCGGCGATCGTCGCACTCGGCAGGTGCCGGAGCGCTCGTTCGGCGGGCTCGACGACCGCTCGCAACGGGTCGGAGTCACCCCCGTCGGCCCACGCGAGCGCGTCGGCGAGGTCGTAGAGCGACGAGAGGTCCGTGTCGTCGAACGAGCCCGTCGTCGTCCGTCGGAGATGTCCCATGTGCGCACCGGTCCCGAGCGCGAGGCCGAGGTCGTGACAGAGTTTCCTGACGTACGTCCCGCTCTCGCATCGGACACGGAGGAGCGCACGCCGCTCCTCGACTTCGAGCGCGTCGAGCGCGTGGATCTCTCGCGACCGGAGCCGCCGAACGACCGCGCTTTTCTTCGGCGGCTTCTGGTAGATCTCCCCCTCGAACTCGGAGAGAACGCCTTCGAGGTCTCCAGGTGCCGACCCGTGGAGTTCGAGGACGGCGACGTACTCCTTGACGCTGTCGTCGAACACCTGGGCCATCCGGGTCGCGTCGCCGAGCAACATCGGCAGACACCCGGTCACTTTCGGGTCCAGCGTCCCCGCGTGAGCGGCGCGCTCGACGCTCGCCATATCGCGGACCCAGGCGGCGACTTGGTGGGCCGAGGGGCCGGGCGGTTTGTCGAGGTTGACGACGCCGAACTCGAGGAGGTCGTCGACGGGACGGTCGTCTGGCGGGCCGCGAAGTGCCATCAGAAGTCGTAGTCCACGCCGGTGAGCGGTGCCTTCCCTTCGTCGTCCTCGGGGTCGTAGCTCTCGATTGCCGCGAGAACGATCTCCAGTTCCGCCGGTGGCGTCCACCGCGACGTGTTGAGCACCAGGTCGTATATCGTGCGGTCCTCGATGTCGATGCCGTAGTACTCCTCGTAGCGACGCGCCTCGCTCTCTGCGCGGGCGGTCGTCTCCGCGCGCGCCTGCTCGACGGTCTTGTCCTCGCGGTCTGCGATGCGCGTGGCACGCACGTCTATCGGCGCGTCGAGCCAGAGACGGAGGTCGGCGTGTTCACCGGCCATCCACCCGGCGAGACGGGATTCGAGGACGAGTTCGTCGTTCTCGCTGGCGGTCTCCCTGAGCCGGCGGTCGAGGTCGCGGTCCACCTGGTCGTCCTCCTCCGCGAGTTCGTTGAACGCGACCAGCGACGTGTCGCGCTCGTCGGCCATCTCGCGGAAGATGTCGCCACCGCTGACGTGGTCCACCCCCAGCGCGTTCGCCAGCGCCGCGGCGAACGTGCTCTTGCCACTCCCGGCAGGACCGGAAACGGTTATCAACATACTCGGCCTCCGTCCGGTCCGTAAATATGCCTTCCGAAGCAGTGCCTTCGCCGGTGGTGTCCAGACCGGGTAGCCGAGGCGGTGTGCCGACGGGCGGACTCTGGCTCACCGGACCGGGAGCCGCTCGCCCGCGCGACGAGTTCCAGGTCGTCTCCGTCTTCGGTTACCGATCACACCGTGTCGAGGTGAACGTCGGCGTCGTCCACGTCGACGGTCAACTGGTCGCCTCCGTCCCCGATCTCCGCGCGGGTCCGCCCCTCCGTCGACGAGACGCTGTCGAAGGCGTCACTCTCGAACTGGGCGTCGCCGTCGTCCCCTTGCACGACGACCGACGCGTCGATCCCCGCGGCTATCTCTGCGGTGACGTCTCCGTCGACCGGCCCGACCTCGGCGGTCCCGTCGTCGACGTCGAGTGTCACGTGGCCCGCGAGGTCTGTCACCTGACCCTCGCCGTCGTTGATCCCGACGCGCGACACCCGTGTTCCCGTCGAGACCTTGACCTCGAGTGCTTCGAACCCACCGCCGGAGGCACCGATGCCGACTTCGTCAGACACGTCGGCTTCGATGTCGAGTTCTCCGACGACGACGTCGGTCGTCACCGTCACATCGGAGAGGTCGGTCTCCGTTCACGTCAGAACCCACAACCGGACCTATCAATACGGCTGATCGAGCACTTCGCGGTCGGCAACCCGTACGTTACTTTCTTAACACGAACATAGCCAGGTTTCGGAACGTCGATTCGACAGTCGTCTGAACCGAGACGACGACGCGGGCGCTGAGTCACGTTCACGACTGTCGACGGAGTTCACAGGACGCATCCGGCGCGACGTCCCAATAGACATAACTGTCTCGGAATACTACTTCAGCTAGAATGTTCGACCTGACCGGATTTCAGCGCGACCTGCTGTATGCGATCGCTGGCAAGGAAGAACCACACGGCCTCGCGATCAAAGAAGAGCTCGAAGACTACTACGAGAAGGAGATCCACCACGGTCGGCTGTACCCGAATCTCGACACACTCGTCGACAAGGGACTCGTGGAGAAAGGCGAGCGGGACCGCCGGACGAACTTCTACAGTCTCACTCGGCGCGGTCGTCGTGAGATCGAGGCGCGGCGTGACTGGGAGTCGCAGTACGTAGACGCGGACGGACAGCCCGCGTAGACCGCCTTCCGCTCGGCCGGAGCGCGAGAGCGGACTCGGTTCAGCCACCACCGAAATTCCACTGCGTTCTCACACGTCGATAGTGACTCCGCTGCGGTCTCAGTGCGGTCGCTTCGTCTTCTTTCCCGAGAGTGAGGCGTGAATTCGAGCTCGACATCGACCGTCGTCTGACCGCCTCCCCTCCCGCGACGGTTCGCTTCGCACACGGAGTCGCTCCCGCCAGTCGGTGCCGGTTCCGCCGCTCGACCGCCGCAAAACATATCACCGAACTCACCTCTCAAACGGGGTGTCGACGACGATAGGTGTCCCGAGCGACGCCTTCGGCGAGTCTCGGCGGAGACTGCGCGGCCACGACGAAACGGTCCGTCCTGTAGTCGTCGTGCGGCACGGAAAGAGCCGGAGTGGTAGGGTCGGAGTCGGAACCGGAGCGAGAGTCAGGACGACGGCGTCGTCTGGACGTCGAGGGCCTTGCGGACGATCTGGGTGAAGCTCATCGAGCAGACGAAGTACCAGATGATCCACGCCCACATCGGCCCGATACGGGCGTTCCAGCTGGATATCTCGCCCATGATCGGGAGGACCATCACCGGTCCGCTTCCGGAGACCATCGCACCGGTCTGGACCATGTAGTAGATCCAGAGGAAGACGGGGATGTTGACGAGCATGATCCACACCATCGGGCGGAACTGCTCTTTGAACATGCCGAGCTGGTCGCCCATGGCGTCCATCTGCTCCTGCTGGATCTCTTCGAGCGCCTCGTCGTCGCCGCGCTCTTTCGCCGCCTTGCGTCGCTCCTGGATCTCCTGCATCCGCTCCTGGTACTCGCCCATCTTGTCCATGTTCATGAGCTTGCCCTGCAGGATCGTCGAGTTGAGCCCCGTGAACACCGCGAGGACGAGGATCATGATGTAGAACGGGAGGACGTTGGCCAGCGGCCCGAGTGCGATGTCGAGCACGCCGCCCACCGTGTTTCGGATCGGCGCCTGCGAGTAGCCGAGGAAGAGCGCGATCGTCCCGACGGCGGCCATCTTGTCCCAGCGAGACCACCCCTCGTCCTCGTCGTCGGTGTCTGCCGACGAACTCGTGTCCGGGCTGTCCGACGTCGGCGAGTCGGTCGACTCGGTCGGCTCGGGTTCGGAGATCCCGAGCGCGTCGCGGACGCCTTCGGGGTCGTCGACGACGAAGCCTTCGCCGTCGACGTCGACGAGGATGCCTTGCTCGATGAGCCGGCCCCACTCCCCGCTCGTGATGTCGTCGCTGACGTCCGACCACTGGACGGTCCCCTTGTCGTCGGCGACCGCCAGCACGCGCTCGAGCGCGTCGGACATCGACTGGCTCTCCGAGGCCAGCGACTCCGCTTTCTCTGCGGTCCGTGCCATTGATACTTACTTCAGTGCTAGGTCGTTATGAAGCTTTTACCTTGGGCCCCCGGAGCCGCTTCCGGCGCTCCGGTGTCGCTCCGGCGGCGGATCGTCGCCTCTCGGGCCCCTCAGGCGTTCGATTCGACGGCTGACTTCACGTCCGCCCAGACCTCGTCGAGCGACTGGTCGCCGTCGACCGCCACGAAGTCCTCGCCGCCGCGGTAGTGGCCGATGACCGGTGCCGTCTCCGCCTCGAACGTGTCCAGCCGGTTGCGAACGGACGCCTCGTTGTCGTCCTTGCGCTGGATCAGCTCGCCGCCGCACTCGTCGCAGACGCCCGGCTCCTCGGGCTGGTCGAACTCGACGTGGTAGTTCGCGCCGCAGTCGTCACAGACGCGGCGACCGGTGAGTCGGTCGACCAGTTCCTCGCGAGGGACCGACAGCGACAGGACCACGTCGAGGTCGGTCATCTCCTCGAGCGCCTCGACCTGGTGGTCGTTGCGCGGGTAGCCGTCGAGGACGAACCCGTCGAAGTCCGAGAGCGCCTCCTGGACCATCGCGTCGACGACGACGTCCGGGACGAGATCCCCCTGGTCCATGTACTCGCCGGGCGTGTCGTACTCCAGACCCATGTCGCTGATGTCCATCTCCTTGTTCGCGCGCAGCGCGTCGCCCGTCGTGACGTGTTCGACGCCGAACTCGTCTGCGAGACGTTCGCTCTGTGTCCCTTTACCGGCTCCGGGCGGTCCGAGAATCAGGACCTTCGGATTCATACCAGCGGCTTCGACGCAACGCCCCTTTTTAGTGTCGTTCCGGTCCGTCACCGAGACGCTCGGACCCCGCCGGTCGCCCGC
>PXSD01000039.1:12410-23223 GCA_003023165.1 Halobacteriales archaeon QS_9_67_15
CTCGAAGGGGCGCGCGAGCGAGTCACAGCCAACCGACCAGCGGTGCTATCAGCAGGAAGACCCACAGGAGGACCCCCGCCGCGAGGAGCCGGTTGACCGTCTCCAGCGGGTCGTGCCTGTGGACGGACCCGCCCGCGACCAGCCCGAGCGCCGTCGCGATCCCGAGGCGGTGTAACACGACGTCGAGCGGGAGGACTGTGACGCCGAGCGATTGGTAGTCGACGACGATCGCCGCCCCGACCCCCAGCGCAGCAACGGCGAAACACCGGACCGGCCGGAGCCCGCGACTGAACCCGTAGGCGGCCAGCGGCAGTCCGAACGCGAGGACTGGGTACAGCGCCGCCGCGATGGCTTTCGGCGAGGCGTCCTGGAACTGGCCCTCGAGGAAGAGCCCGCCGAACCGCACCGACAGGTAGACCCCGAACAGCGACACGAACAGGAGCAGGTACGAGAGCCCCCGGATCAGGACGACGAACTCCCTGTAGCTCAACCGCTCCCACGACTGCAACGCGCCCGTCAGTCCCAGTTTCGACAGCAGCGACCACCCCTGGGACGTGTCGTCTCCGGGTGGGGTCGCCGCCACGCCGCGGTCCGAGTCGACGACCCGACCGAGGGGCCACCGGCGCGGGCGTGGGTTCACCGCGACGAGGCCCGCGACGAGTGCGAGTCCGGCAGTACGTGCGTCCGGGAGCGGGGTCGGGCCGCCGCGGAAGTCGACCACGGTCGCCCACCCGTCGGACCCGAGGGCCGCCCGGTTGTCGAGGTACATCCGCCAGACCGTGTCGACCGCCGGGTCGCCCCTGAACTCCGACTCCACGTAGTCCTGTGCGTCTTCGGTGTCGTGGACGGTGTGGCGGAGTCGGAACCAGTCCCAGTGGTCGCTGTGGGCCTGGATCGCGACCCACTCGTCGTCCTCGAACGGCGACTCGTAGAGCCGCAGGTGGTATCTGGACCCGAAGTACTTGCCGTCGTGTAGCTGGTACGTCTCGTCGATCCACCGTCCGCCTACGGCCTCGGTGCCGCCGGTGTACGGGAGCGCCCGGTACGGTCGTCTCGTCTCGTTCGCGCCCTCCCGGGTGAGCGCCGCGTCGTGGACGTAGAGGAATCGCTTCGCCCCCCTGGCGGCCGCCCAGTCGACGACTGTCCGGTTCCCGGCGTCTACCTCGCTCTGGTCGCCGTCGTCCGGGTCGACGTCCTGCCACTGCTCTTCGGTCTCGTTCCACGTCGCGCCGCGGCGCTGGCTGAGGTAGAACCGGACCGTCTCTGCGTCTTCGTAGACCACGACGTTTATTGCGAGCGTTCTCCCCGCCGGCGTTCGCCCGCGGCTCGTGTACGGCCAGAAGACGTTGTTGCCGGGCCGCGGCTCGACAAGCTTCTGTGGCGTCGTGCCCGCTTCCACGGTTCCGGCCGAGGTCGACGAGAGGACGAGCGACCCCGCTCCCGCGAGGACTAAAATGACGACGAGCGCGGCCAGCGTCACCGCCGGCGGCAGTGGCCACGACTGCTCCACGCGCTCGATAGGTGACCGAGAAGTTTGAGCGTTCCGGCCCACGCGCTTTTCCCTCCCGGCCGGGTACTGTCGACCCGACGCGTTGCTATGCGAGAACTCCGCGACATCAGAGGGGTTCGTCCGAGTGACCTCTCGGGACGCCAGCGATTGCCCGTCCGGTTCTCCGTGTTCGTCGTCACGGTCGTCCTCTTTTTTACTGTCGTCTACTACGTCGGGATCCACCGACTCGAAGGACGGGACTACTCGGTCTTCCGCGCCCTTCAGACGGTCGTCGAGACGTTCACGACGACCGGGTACGGCGAGGGCGGCTCGACGGCAGTGGACGCCCTCCCCGACGGTGCGTCAGTGACGACGGTCAACGCAGACCCCGCGACGGACCCAGATATCGTCGGCGACGTGACCGAGCCCGAGACGCTCGCGGTCGCAGATATCGAGGACGCGGCCACGCTCGTGGCGACAGTCGACGGCGACGCGACCGCGCTCCTGACCGTCGCGCTGGCTCGCTCACCGACGACCTGGAGGTCCTCGTTCGCGTGACCGACGCGGAGAAGACCTCTCAGGCCTTCACCACCGGCACCGACTACGTCCTGTCCGTTCAACGAGTGGGCGCGCGGCTCGTCGCTTCCGAGGCCCACGGTGAACGAGTGGTCGATATGGCGAGCCAGATCAGGGTCGTCCGCTCGGACGGCGCACCGTTCGCCGGCGAATCGACCGAAGCCCACCGTTGCGACACCGACCGGGGGTGGACAGTCGTCGGCGTCTCCCGTGGCGGGACCGTCCGCACGAACGCGGAGACAGTGGTCGAAGCCGACGACAACACCTTCGTCGCGGGCAGCGACGAGACGATACGTCGGTTCGAGGCAGAAACGCGGTCCTGAAACCCGCCGAGACCCCGAAAGGCGGGAACAGTAAGCTTTCAGAGGGCGGGGTCAGAAAAGCGGATAGAGATGTATATCGTCATCGTCGGTGCCGGTGACATCGGAACCCCGTTGGTCGAGATAGCGACGGGGGGCGGGAACGAAGTCGTCGTCATCGAGCGCGACGAGGCACGCGCCGAGGAGGCGGCCACCGAGTTCGACTGCCTCGTCATCCACGACGACGCCACCGTCAAGGACACCCTCGTCGACGCGGGGGCGGACCGAGCGGACGCGCTCGTTTCGACGACCGACCAGGACGCGACCAACATCATGGTCTGTTTGCTGGCACAAGAGATAGCGGTCCCGGACGTCGTCTCCGTCGTCCATAGCCCCGAACACATGGGCCTGTTCGAGCGCATCGGCGTCAACACGATGGAGAACCCCCAGCGGCTCATCGCCGAATATCTCTATCGTGCCGTCGAGCGGCCGTCTATCGTTGATTACATGCGCATCGGCGACGAGGCGGAAGTCTTCGAGATCGAGATGGGTTTAGACGCGCCGATAGCCGGAATGAGCCTCGATACGGCCAACGAAGAGGGAGTCCTGACCGAGGACGTGCTCGTCATCGCGGTCGAGCGCAACGGGACCGGGGACCCGATCACACCTCGCGGCACGACGACCATCGAACCCGGGGACCTCGTGACAGTGTACTCCAGCGCGGGCGCGACACCGGCGCTGACCGACATGTTCGGTCACTACGACGACCGCAACTGATAATGTCCTCGCTCGCCGCCCGTCAACCGGTCCTGTCGACGGACCACCGGATTATCTTCCGCGACATCGGGTCTCTGCTCCTGATGCAGGCGGTCATGATGGGCGTCTCGGCTATCGTCGCGCTCGCCTTCCGCGAGTTCTACCCGGCGGCAGCGTTCGTCATGGCCGCGGTGTTGACGGGCTCGACAGGCACGGTAGCGCGGACTCGATACAGCGATGCGCCGGCACCGAAAATGAAACACGGGATGGTGATCGCCGCGCTGGGATGGTTTTCGACCGGACTGTTCGGGTCGCTCCCGTTCTTCCTGTCGGCGCAGATCACCCCGCCCGCGGTCATGGCGACGTACGTGCCCGCCAGCGCGACGTGGGACGCGGTGACGGTCGCCGGCGTCACCTCTCGGTCCAGTCTCGTCTACTTCGGGAACCCGGTCCACGCGCTGTTCGAGAGTATGAGCGGCTGGACCGGGAGCGGACTGACGATGGCCGTCCACGAACCGTCGCTGCCGCGCGCGCTCCAGTGGTGGCGGTCGTTCATCCAGTGGGTCGGCGGCGTCGGCGTCATCGTGCTCACGGTCTCCATCCTCGCCCGCCCCGGGAGCGGGAGCTACGCCCTCTACCGGAGCGAGACACGCGAGCGGAAGATCCACCCCAGCATCGTCTCGACGGTCCGAACCGTCTGGAAGATCTTCGTCACCTACACGCTGCTGTCGATCCTCGTGCTGTTCGTCGCCATTTCGCTCAGTGACTACGGGTCGTCGCTCCCGGCGTGGCGAGCCGGGTGGCAGGCGGTCAACCACACGATGACTGGGCTGTCGACGGGCGGGTTCTCGATCACCGACAACTCCATCGCGACGTACGACTCGCCGCTCATCGAAAGCGTCCTTCTGCCGATGATGACGCTCGGGGCCATCGCGTTCCCGGTACACTACGCGTTTCTCCGCGGACGCGACACGGAGAAGCTGTTCGGTGACCTCCAGACTCACTGGCTGCTCACCCTGCTCGGAGTGGGCGTCGTCGCGCTCTCGCTGCAGAACGCGTTGACCGTCAGTGCAGTCCCCGAAGCGTTCCAGACCCAGCGGCTGCTCCCGGCGAGCGCGCCGGTCGAGCCGCGCGTCACGGACGCGGTCCGCGACTCGACGTTCCAGTGGGTCAGTGCGCTGACGTGTACCGGCTTCCAGTCGGCTCCGATCGGCGACTGGGCCGACGGCGGCAAGCTGCTCGTCTCCAGTGCGATGGTCGTCGGCGGCGCGGCGGGGTCGACCGTCGGCGGCATCAAGATCCCGCCACTATCGGCGACCGGAAGCTCGGGCGGTCCGCGATGGTGCGGGAGTTCAACGAGGCCGCTATCGTCAGCCTCCTGTGGCTCATCATGCTCGCCGTCAGCAGCCTGATTTTGGTCAATGCGGTCGGAGCGAACTACTCCTACGCGGACGCGCTGTTCGAGGTCGCCAGCGCGCAGGGGAACGTCGGCCTCTCGACCGGCATCACCGGGCCAGCGATGCCGACGGCCACCGAAGTGATGTTCATGTTCAACATGTGGATCGGACGCCTGGAGATCATCCCGGTCCTCGTGTTCCTGCGGTCGGCTATCTACGGGCTCAACCCGAGATAGCGGGCTTTACGCGCGATACTCCGACGGCGCGTGTCAGTCGGATCCACCGTTCGGGAACATCGGTCCCGGGTTCGGATTCCTCGGCCCGTTCGGTAGCTATCTCGAGTTCCCCTGGACCTCGAAGCTCCCGATGTCGTTCCTGATGCTGATCGGTCGCGAGATCGCTCCCGTCCTCGTGTTGTTCACCGGCGCGTTCTGGCGGCGATGAATCCCCCGCCTCACGGGCTCATGGTGTCGTTCTCCGCAAACGGACACCGACAAATGGCGGCGAACGCTGAACCGGTGAAAACGTTTTAGTCTGTTTCGGACCCATCGCCGGACGATAGACAGACCGTGAACGGACTATCCCAGAACGCGGGGCACCCGAGTGGTCGATGAGCGCGGCGACAGAGATCGTCCAGGTCGTCGTGACGATCACCGGAATCGGCGTGGCCGCACAGGTGGTCGCCGACCGCCTGCAGATCCCGAGTGTCCTCTTTCTGGTCGTCGCCGGTGTCGTCGTCGGCCCGGAGGGGGTCGGACTCGTCCGCCCGGCGGTCTTCGGCGACGCGCTGCCGGCTATCGTCGGTCTCAGTGTCGCTATCATCGTCTTCGAGGGGGCCTTCCACATCCACGTCGACCGGCTGCGTGAGGCCCCGCGAGAGACGCTACGGCTGGTCACGGTCGGGGCGTTCGCCTCGCTCGTGGGGACGGCGGCCGTCGTCAGGTACGTCCTCGGCGGGACGTGGGGTGTCGCCCTCCTCGTCGGGTCGTTGCTGGTCGCGACCGGGCCGACGGTCATCACGCCGATCATGAACATCGTCCCCGTCCGTGAGCGGGTCGCGACGACCCTGGAGACGGAGGGCGTGGTCAACGACGTCACGGCGGCGATCCTCGCGCTCGTCATGTTCGAGTACGTCCTGCTGGGGTCGAGCGGACTCCCGACGCTCGTCCGGACGTTCGCCGTCCGCCTGAGCCTGGGCGTCGCGGTCGGCTGTATCGTGGCTACGCTGGTCTGGTACCTCCTCAGCCACGTCTCCCTCTCGACGGAGAACGCTCCCCAGAACGCGCGGCTCATCACGCTGGTGGCGGCGCTGAGTGCCTACGGGCTCGCGGAGACGGCGGCTGCCGCCACCGGGATCGCCGGCGCTCTCGGGTCGGAAGCCGGGATCGCCGCGGTCGCCGCCGCCGGGTTCGTCCTCGGCAATGTCCCGCTGCCCTACCGCGACCAGATAGAGCAGTTCAAGGGCGACCTCACGCTGCTCGTCCTCTCGTTCGTGTTCATCACCCTCGCGTCGCTGCTCACGCTTGACGACCTGGCGGCGCTCGGCCTCCGCGGGTTCGTCGCGGTCGTCGCCATCGCCGCGCTCGTCAGGCCGGCGCTCGTCCTCCTCTGTACGGTCGGCGACCGGTTCACGACCGCCGAACGGCTCTACATCAGCGCGATCGGCCCGCGCGGTATCATCCCGGCCAGCGTGGCCACGCTGTTCGCGCTCGAACTCCGCCCGGAGAACCCCGGGGCGGCGACGATACTGGTCGGCACCGTCTTCCTCGTCATCTTCGCGACCGTCGTGATTGAAGGGGGCCTGGCTCGTCACATCGCACAGGCACTGAACGTGATCCCGATGCGCGCAATAATCGTCGGCGGCGGGCGCGTCGGACGCGCCCTCGCCGAGCGACTCGAAGACCGCGGCGAGGAGGTACTGGTCGTCGAATCCGACGAGGCAGTCATCGAACGACTCAGGCGCGAGGGGTTCTCCGTCAAGCGCGGCGACGGGACCGACCGCGAGGTGCTCGAGGCCGTCGGCGCCGGCAACGCCAAGGTGATCGCCGCGGCGACCGCCGACGACGACGTGAACCTGCTCATCGGCCAGCTCGCGCGCAACACCTTCGGGGTCGAGACGGTCGTCGCCCGCGTCAACAGCCCCGACAACGTCGACGCCTTCGAGAACCTGGACATCGAGGCCATCTCCAGCGGCATGTCCATCGCCTGGTCGATGGACAACGTCATCGAGCGGCCGGGGATCGCCCGCTGGATGACCGAACTCGACCGCGAGGGCGACGTCCAGGAGGTGGAGGTCACGACCGACTCCATCGTCGACGAGACCGTCGCGGAACTGCAGGACGAACTCCCGGACGACTGTCACCTCGCGCTCATCACGCGCGACGGGAACAACCGGCTCCCCCACCCCGAGGACCGTATCGAGCGCGGCGACCACCTGACGTTCATCGGGCGGAAGGCGGCGGTCCGCGACGCCCTCGACTACTGCGAGACCGACGGCCGGTAGGACCGCCGCGGGGTCGAGAGGGGACCGACCGCATGCGGCCCGGACTCCGACCTGAGCGCCGCTCGTCGAACGGCTCTTCGGCAGTCAGTAGTCGCCGAAGGCCACTTCGGCCGATCAGTAGTCGTCGAGCGCCGCCTGGTCCGGCCCGCGCCGGCGCTCAGGGGCGACGTTCGTCGCGACGATCTCGTCGACCTCGCCGCGAGCGCTCGCGTCGCTGTTGATCGCTCGCGTCGCCCCCTCGCGTTCCACGAAGAAGCCGGCCTCGTCGTATCGGTCGTACGTCACGCCGCTGTTCGAGAGGACGACCGCCACGCCGCGGTCGTCCAGTTCGCTCGCGACCGCCAGCAGGCGCTCCTGGTCCGCCCGGTCGAATCCCGCAGCGCTGTACTCCGCGAAGTCCGCCGTCGGACTCATCGGCTCGTACGGCGGGTCGAAGTACACGAGGTCTCCCGGGTCGGCGGCCTCGAGGACGTACGAGAAGTCCTCGTCGTGGACGGTGGTTTCCTCGAGTGCGCGCGCCGCCGCGTGGATCCGCTCGGCCTGCACCCAGTCGGGGTCGGCGTACCGGCCGATGGGGACGTTGAACCCGCCGTCGCTGTTCTCGCGGTAGAGCCCGTTGTAGCAGGTCCGGTTGAGATACAGGAGAAGCGCCGCCTCCTCCAGTAGGTCCTTGTCACCCTCGGGCCAGTCAGCGGCGTAGGCGCGCTCGTTGAACCGGGCACGCTGCTGGTAGTAGTACTGCTCGACGGCCGTTCCGCGGCGCGTCTCCGAATCGAAGGCCAGCCCCGGGTCGGGGTCCGCCTCCGGGTCGCGGAACTCGCGGAGGCGGTCGATCAGCGCCTCCGGCCGGTCGCGCACCTGCTCGTAGAAGTTGACCAGTCGCAGATTGGTGTCGTTGACCGTCGCCGCGGCGGGTTCGAGGTCGAAGAAGACGGCGCCGCCGCCGAAGAAGGGCTCGTGATAGCGGTCGTAGGACTCGGGGAAGCGCGCGTACAGCGCGTCGAGCAACTGTCGTTTCCCTCCCGCCCATTTCAGGACCGGCTGTGCCATCCGTGGGTTCTGGGACGCTCTGGCCCTTAACTCCCCGCCATTGCGAGCGGCCGACCGCTCACGCCTCGTCGTCGGGGAAGAACAGCGACGGCTCCTCGTGCGTGAACGTGACGTACTCCTCGGCGAGGTTCCGGACGTGCGTGTAGACGTGGCCCTGCCGGTCGGCGAGTTCGCCCAGCCCCTCGACCGCGGCGTCGTCGTAGTAGAGCGGACAGCAGACCGCTCGCCGGTCCGACTCGTCTCTCAGGACGACGAGAGCGAAGACGATGCCGCTCTCGACGCGATACACGTCGTGTTCGTCGAATGTGCCGGCGTCGACCCACTCGTGCAACTGCTCGAACTCGTCGTCGGGGACGAGCACGTCGAAGCCCCAGCGGTCGCCGGTGACGGCCGTCACGTCGCCGGGGTGGAGCTGGAGCACGTCCCAGCCCGCAGCCTCGAACTCCGCGGCGGTCGCTTCCATGTCGCCGACGAGGTCGTCCCAGTGCTCGCGGACGGCGCTCGCCGCGCCCATCCCGGCGAACGCGGGTCCGCCCTCGGGGGCGTCGTCTGCGCCGTCGTCTTGACTCATGGCTCCGGGTGGGTTCGGCCCGACTGAAAAGGTGTTGCACTCCTGGGTAACACTTTATACGGCGGCGGTCGTCGGACCGGATAATGTATTGATAGGACCGGAGGCCCGGCCGTCAGCGTTCGGTAGCCGGTAGCCTCTGGTCCCGTCGTCCGCGCGTCAGCGAACGACGACTGGTTCTCGACGGACAGCGACGCGACTACGCTGCGACACCGCGCCGACGTGCGCGTCCCGATACGACACGAATGCAGTACGACACCACACTCACACGAGACGAACTGCGACGAACAGTGACCGCGATCGAACCGCGCTGGGGTCTCCGCGAGGCCGAACCGACCCCATCCGAGGCGGGCCACCACGCTCTCTATCGAGTCGGTCTCGACACGCCCGAGGGAACCGTCGAGTGCTACCTCAAGGCGACGCCCGAGGGCAAAGACGCTACGCTCGGTCTCGAAGCACGGATCCTCACTATCCTCAACGACAGGATGGCGCTCCCGGTGCCCGAGGTCCATGGACTGGTCGAACGCGGCGATGGGCTCCCGACGCCGGCGGTCCTGCTCGACGCACTGCCCGGCCAGGCGATCAGTCGGACGGAACCCTCGGCCCTCACGGCATCCCAGCACCGGCGAGTCGCCCGTGACGTCGGCCGCCACCTCGCGACGCTGCACGCCGTCGATGCGGTCGATTCCTTCGGCTTTCTACAGTCCGATGGCCCGACTCTCGGTGGCGAGCGGCCGAGCGGCGACCCCGAGGAACTGTCCGTTCGCGACCCGGCGACCGACTGGCGGGCGCTGCTGCGCGAGTGGGCCGACGCCGAACTCGACGGACTGGACGACGGTCGGTTCTCGGAGCTCGTGCCCGCGATGGAGCGGACGCTCCACGAGCGGATCGACGGACTCCGAGGCCCCTTCGACCCCGCCCTGGCACGGATCGACCAGTCGCTCGAGAACCTGCTCGTTGACGACAGCAGGGTGACCGGCCTGATCGACTGGGAGTTCACGATGGCGACGACGCCGGCCTACGACGCTGTCCACGTCGCAGCGAGCCTCGCCGGTGGCCCCTTCGTCTTCGCCCCGTCGGTCGTCGACCGTCGGGAACCCGTCTTCGAGGGGCTCCTCGACGGCTACGGTGAGCGGGCGGCGGAACACGTCGAACAGATCCGCGCGAACCGCGAGTGCTACGAACTGCTCTGTGCGGTCCGTGCGATGGCGAACCTGGCGGATTGGTACGGGATGCTCGGTCTCACCGACGAGACGGACGGGGCTGCCGCTGCGCTCCGCCGGGAGGTGGGTGACTGATGACCCGGATCGAGGACTACTTCGACGCCTGGAGCGAGTTCTACGACGCCGAACTCGCCGCCCGAGACCCCGACGACGTCGGCTTCTACCGCGAGCGAGCCAGTGCGGTCGACGGGCCCGTCCTCGAACTCGGCTGTGGCACCGGCCGTATCACCCTTGAACTGCTCGCCGACGGCGTCGACGCGTACGGTATCGACGTCTCCGCCGAGATGCTCGCGACACTGCGAGAGACTGCCGCCGAGCGCGGACTCGACCCCTCGGTCAGGCAGGCAGACCAGGCCGACTTCGCGTTCGACCGCGAGTTCGCCCTCGTGATCGGCCCCGCGGACGTGTTCCTGTACAACCTGACCATCGCCGAGCAGACCGCCGCGCTGGAGAACGTCCGGGACGCGCTCGCCTCCGGCGGGGAGTTCGTCTTCAGTTACTTCACGCCGGACCTGGACACCATCTGCGAGCACTACGGGACCGAGACGACCGTCGAGTTCGACTACGATGGCACGACCTACACGGCTGCGAGTCGGCTCGTGCTCGAAGACGAGGTCGAACGGATCGTCCGCGCCGAACGAGCGGTCCGCGACGAGAACGGCGAGACGGTCGTCGAAGCCGATTCGGTGTTCAAGCTCCTGCCGAAGCGGGAGATGGAGCTGTTGCTGCAGCGGGCTGGGTTCGACGACTACGAGGTGTACGGCGACTTCGACGACGGTGAGTTGACCGCCGACTCGTTCGATATGGTGTGGGTGGCCCGCTGTGACTGACTGGATGCGGACACCGACGACGAGTCCGTCTCGCCGTCAGTCGTCGGTCGGAGTTGGGTCGCTGTCCTGACTAGCGGACGACTCCCGGCCCGCCGTCCGGTCGGCCGCAACCTCGATCGGCT
>PXSD01000040.1 GCA_003023165.1 Halobacteriales archaeon QS_9_67_15
CGCATCCAGGAGAGTCTCGACCGCCTCGTCGAGGACCGAACCGCGTTCGTCATCGCCCACCGACTCTCGACCATCCGCGACGCCGACAGTATCATCGTCATGGACGATGGGCGTGTCGTCGAACGGGGCACTCACGACGAGTTGCTCGCCGAGCGGGGCGACTACGCGGACCTATGGTATGCGCAAGCCGACGAACAGCCCGTCAGCGCGGACGATTAGACTGGGTTCCGCCGCGACCGCGTCCCAGTGTCACTGGGCGTAGCCAGCGAAAGAGTCCTGTCGCTATCGGTCGGTACGTCTCGCGGGCGCAACACGTCGTCCTTTTGTCCGTCCAGCGGGTACGTGTGGCCGATGACTACGGACCCCGCGACACTCTCCGTCACCATCGTCGACGGGTACGTCGACGAGCCGGCGCACTTCGGCGTGCCGCCGTACATCTCGACGTACCCCCGGTACACCGCGGGGGCGCTCGTCGACGCCGGCGTGCCCGAAGCGCAGATCACCTACCACACCATCGACGCCCTGCGCGAAGACCGACAGCGCTGGGCGGACGTCGCCGACGCGGACCTGATGGTCTACGTCGGCGGGATGAACGTCCCCGGCAAGTACGTCGGCGGCACCCCCGCCGAACCGGACGAGGTCCGAACGCTCACCTGGGATGCCAATGGGACGACACTGCTCGGTGGCCCGGTCCGCTTCGGTGTCGGCGACGAGAACAAGGGTGCCGAGGAGACCGAGCGCGACGACCTCGACTACGACTTCGTCGCGAAGGGGGACATCGAGGCCGCAGCCTACGACCTCGTCGCGAACGGACTGGAGGGGTTCGGCGACCGGATGCGCGACAACGAGGAGATCGCCCGCTGGGCCGAGCAGGGCGCGTTCGTCATCGAGCAACACCCGAACCACCCCGACTCCCTCATCTGCGAACTGGAGACCTCCCGGGGGTGTGCCTACCGCTGTTCGTTCTGCACGGAGCCGCTGTACGGCGACCCGGCCTTCCGCTCGGCCCGGTCGGTCGTCGACGAGGTCGCGGCGCTCAGCGACTGCGGCGCTCGGGACTTCCGACTCGGCCGACAGGCCGACATCCTCGCGTTCGGCGGCGACGGCGAAGCGCCGAACCCGGACGCGCTCCGGGACCTCTACGCCGGCATCCGCGATGTCGCGCCCGACATCCGGACGCTCCACCTCGACAACATGAACCCGGTGACGATCACGGACTACCCGCAGAAGTCACGAGAGGGGATCCGGATCATCGCCGAACACAACACGCCCGGAGACACGGCCGCGTTCGGGCTCGAATCGGCGGACCCGGTCGTGCAGGAGGAAAATAACCTGCTCGTGACTGCCGAGGAGTGTCTCAAAGCGGTCCGCATCGTCAACGAGGAGGCCGGGTGGCGACCCGGTGGTGACCGCGAGTCCGCACCGAACTTCGGGTCGGACGCGCCGCGACGGCTCCCGAAGCTCCTGCCGGGCATCAACCTCGTCCACGGGCTCAAGGGCGAGCGCTCGGAGACATTCGAGCACAACAAGCAGTTCCTGCGGGACGTACTGGACGAGGGGCTGATGCTCCGCCGGATCAACATCCGACAGGTGATGGCCTTCGAGGGGACGGAGATGAGCGAGACCGGCGCGGAGATCGCAAAGGACCACAAACAGCAGTTCCAGCAGTACAAGCGGGAGGTCCGCGAGGAAATCGACAACGAAATGCTCCAGCGGGTGGCCCCGCCGGGGACCGTCCTGCCCGACGTCCACCTCGAGTACCATCAGGACGGCAAGACGTTCGGTCGGCAGCTCGGGACCTACGCGCTCCTCGTCGCCGTGCCCGGCGAGCGCGAACTCGGCCAGACGACGGACGTAGCGGTCACTGACCACGGGTACCGGTCGGTGACCGGCGTCCCGTACCCGCTCGACCTCAACGCGGCGTCGATGGACGAACTCCGGGCGATCCCCGGCGTCGGGCGGTCGACCGCGGGCGACATCGTCGTCGACCGACCGTACGAGGCCGTCGACGCGGCCGGCACCGACGCCGACCTGTCGACGTTCGCGACGGTCGACGGAGCGGAGACACCAACGATTCCGGGACTCGCCAACACCGACGGGAACGCGGACGGCCGGGACGACGCCGGACCGCGCGAAGCCGACGACTGAACCGCGACCGACGACTGACCCCGGGCCGGTGGCCGTCGCGACCTCGAAGCCTCTCCCCTCGATCCGCGGTCCCGAGGCGCTCGCTTTACGCCCGCGAACGGAAGGTTCTTGCCGGTCCCCGGACGTAGGGCGACCAATGAGAGACCTCGCGGTCAGCGTCGTTCTCCCGGCCTACAACGAGGAGGCCACGATCGAGGAGACCGTCGCGGTCACGCTGGAGACACTCGCCGCCTTCCTCCCCGCGGGGTCGTTCGAGGTGATCGTCGCCGAGGACGGCTGCGAGGACCGCACGCCGGAGATCACTTCGCGGCTGGCGAGCGAGGACGACCGCGTTCGTCACGTCCACAGCGACGAGCGCCTCGGTCGCGGCGGTGCGCTGGAGTACGCCTTCGAGCGCGCCGACGGGGACACGCTCGTCTACTTCGACACCGACCTCGCGACGGACATGAGACACCTGGAGGAGCTCGTCGAGAGCGTCCGCTCGGGCGAGTACGACGTCGCGACGGGCTCGCGCTGGATGCCCGAGAACAAGGCCGACCGGCCGGCCAGGCGCGCCGTGTCGAGTCTCGGCTACAACACGCTCGTCCGCCTGTTCCTCCGGTCGGACCTGCAGGACCACCAGTGCGGATTCAAGGCCATCTCGCGGGAGGCCTTCGAGGCGCTCCGCGGCGAGGTCGAGGACGAACACTGGTTCTGGGACACGGAAGTGCTCGTACTCGCCCAGCGCCGCGGCTATCGCGTCAGAGAGTTCTCCGTCGACTGGGAGCCCAAGGGCGATACGAAGGTCGACCTCGTCCGGGACGTGTTCGGCATGGGGAGCCAGATCGTCCGGACCTGGTGGCAACTCTCCGTGAGTCCGCGCCTCTCCCGGCGCGTGAGCATGGCGGCGGGGTCGGTGCTTGTGATGCTCGCGCTCGTCGTCGCCGTCGGGGTCGTGTTCGACCTGGAGGCCGTCTTCGACGCGATGAGCGGCGCGGACCCCGCTCTGGTCGCGCTCTCGGGCGTCGTGTACCTCCTCTCGTGGCCGCTGCGAGGACTTCGCTACCGGGACATCCTCGACAGACTCGGGTACGCCGGCGAGACGTGGTTCATGACCGGTGCGATCTTCATCAGCCAGACCGGGAATCTCGTCTTCCCGGCGCGGCTCGGTGACGGGGTCCGGGCCTACATCGTGAAGGCGCGCCGCGACGTGCCGTATCCCAGCGGGTTCGCGTCGCTGGCCATCGAGCGGGTGTTCGACCTGCTTGCGATCACGGTGCTGGCAGGCACAGTGCTAGTGGGACTCGTCCTAACCGGTGGGACCGACCAGATCGCACAGGCCATCGCCGCGGAGGTGCCGCCGGTCAGCATCGGCGGCGAGACGATCGATCCGGGCGCGGCCGCCCGGACGGCGCTCCAGGTCGCGGCGTTCGTCGGCGGGGCCGCAGTCCTTGCCGTCACCGCGATCCTCCTCAGCGCCCGCCGGGACACCGACTACGTCAATCGTGCCGTCACGGCGGTCAGCAACGACTCCTACGCGGCGTACGTCTCGGGCGTCATCGAGCAGTTCGTCGGCGACGTACAGACGGTTATCAGCGACCGCGGCGCGTTCGCCCGCGTCGGCGTCGGCAGTCTCGTCATCTGGGTCGTCGACGTGCTGACGGCGCTGGTCGTGTTCTACGCGTTCGGTATCGACGTCACGGCCGCGCTCGTCGCCACCGTCTTCTTCGCGGTCAGCGTCGGCAACCTCGCGAAGGTGCTCCCGCTGTCGCCGGGCGGCATCGGTCTCTACGAAGGCGCGTTTACGCTCATCGTCTTCGGCCTCACGTTCGTTACGGCACCGGTCGCCTTCGCCATCTCCATCGTCGACCACGTCGTCAAGAACGCCGTCACCATCGTCGGCGGCCTCGTCTCGATGGCGTGGCTCAACGTCTCGCTGACCACCGCCGTCGAGGAGAGTCGCGAGGCCGACGGCGTCGAGGCCGCCGCGGCGACCGAAGATTGATCGGCCGCTCGCGCCCCGTCGCCCCAGTTCTCATACTGCCGGCTGTAGGTCTGTCACGAATTCCGCCGCCCCGGGGCGGCGAATAGCTTCACGAAGGTACAGCCGGCAGTATCAGTAGAACTCGGTCACGAAGGGTCCGAACGCGCCCGCGACGGCGTGAGCCAGCGCGGACTCGCGGTCGACGGCGTTGCCGGTGAGCACGCCCGCCGCGCCGGCGCACTCTTTCACTCCCTCCGTGTCGAGCACGTCGTCAAGCACCGGCCCGAGTTCCTCCCCGTCGCGCACTCGCTTGGCGATGTCGCCGGGCAGGCGGAGACTCGGACCGCCGCCGCGTTCGATCGTCTCGCCGTCGGTGACGGCGGCCCACATGACCAGATAGAGCCCGGGGCGGTCGTCGAGGTCGGCGACGCCGCCCTCGATGCCGACGCCGTAGGCGGCGTCGGGGTCGGCTTCGAGCGCCCGAGCGGCCCGATTCTCCGCCCCCGTCACCGTCTCTCGGCGACCGGTGGGCTGTTCCGAGACGCCGGAGTCGACCGCGACGCCGACGACCGCCCGGTCGGCATCGAAAACGCCTCCGACGATCCGCTCCGTCGCCGCGACTTTCACCGGGTTCGTGCTTCCGACCGCCACGCGTGTCATGCCCGATCTCTGCCCGACCAGCCGCTTCGGCGTTTCGGCTTCGGTCCGACGAGTCGTATATAAAAACTAGCCGGGTGCCGTGTGGAATACGTTCGCACACTGCCCGAAATCCCATCTACGGGTGTTTTTGATGGAACGACCCGACCGGCACCGAAAACTTTATAAAATTTTCTACGAATGATCGTCTCACTACCGAACCCGTCCGGGATTTTTGCGGAGCCGCCCTTCCCGGATGACCACGCCCCTTAGCAATGAGCGACTCCCGACTCAGAAACCGACGCACAGACGTACAGGAAGACGAACAAACCGACGAGCGAACCGACCAGGCCTGCCCGGAGTGTAGCGGTCGCCTCATCGTGGACGACGAACGCGGGGAGACGGTCTGCGAGGACTGCGGCCTCGTCGTCGAGACCGACGAGATCGACCGCGGCCCCGAGTGGCGCGCCTTCGACTCCCGGGAGAAAGACGAGAAGTCCCGCGTTGGCGCGCCGACGACGAACATGATGCACGACAAGGGCCTCTCGACGAACATCGACTGGCGCGACCAGGACGCCTACGGCAACTCCCTCTCGTCGAACCAACGCCAGAAGATGCAGCGGCTCCGGAAGTGGAACGAGCGGTTCCGCACCCGCGACTCCAAGGAGCGCAACCTGAAACAGGCGCTGGGCGAGATCGACCGCATGGCCTCCGCGCTCGGTCTCCCCGAGAACGTCCGCGAGACCGCCTCGGTCATCTACC
This sequence comes from Halobacteriales archaeon QS_9_67_15, assembly GCA_003023165.1. GTDB lineage: Archaea > Halobacteriota > Halobacteria > Halobacteriales > Haloarculaceae > Halosimplex. The sequence goes on from PXSD01000040.1 coordinate 5,510, forward strand.
GCCGCGCGCTCGACGAGAACCTCCTGCCGGGTCGCTCTATCGAGGGCGTCTCGACGGCCGCCGTCTACGCCGCCGCGCGACAGGCGGGCGTCCCGCGGAGCCTCGACGAGATCAACGAGGTCTCCCGCGTCGAGAAGTCCGAAGTCGCGCGCACCTACCGCTACGTCGTCCGCGAGCTCGGCCTCGAAGTCGCACCGGCCGACCCCGAGAGCTACGTCCCGCGATTCGCGTCCTCGCTCGAACTCTCCGACGAGGCCGAACACCGCGCCCGGAAGCTCCTCCAAAACGCGAAAGAGGAGGGCGTCCACTCGGGCAAGTCGCCCGTCGGCCTCGCCGCCGCCGCCGTCTACGCCGCCGCGCTGCTGACCAACGAGAAGACGACTCAGGGCGCCGTGAGCGAGGTCGCCGACATCTCCGAAGTCACCATCCGCAACCGCTACCACGAACTGCTGGAGGCCGAGCAGGGCCTCCCGATGGCCTGACCTGGTGCCCGCAGTCTCATAAAAGACCGAGGAGAACTGCTGCATCACCGATTCTCGACGACAACCGCCTCGGTTCGGCTCGCTTCAGTCGCTCAGCCGTCCGACGTCTGCGAAGACCGAGCTAGCGGTTTCGTGGCGTCCGGCACCGCGGCCGGAGAGTTCTATAGTAGAATTTGAAAGACATCGCTCGGACGACCGCATGACCACGTGCGACCGACCGTGCAAACGCTTTCAAATTCTATCATAGCAGTCCCGTCGAGCACACCGTGAATGCCGGAGATAGTACGCGGTCCGAGGCCCGCGATCGTCGAGAGGACGGGGATCGCACCGCCGACTGTCGCCTCGAACAGGACCGTCCCGTCGCTCTGTCGCTCCAGGTCGCGGAGGTCCCCGTAGCGCTCGGCGACTGGCCCCTTGTTCGCCAAGACGACGTGCCTGTCTCGCCGGAGCGCCGTCGCGACGTAGCTGAATCCAGGCTGAGCGTCCCCCAGCGTCGTCGGCATCGCCTCGAGACTCGGGGTCGTCCGAACCGACGACGCCCTCCGTCCGCTTCGCCCCTATCGCACGTTCACAGCCGATACCGTTCGGATCGACGACGGCGGTTTCGGAATCGGCGAAGGCGGTCACCGCGTGCCCGTATTCCGCGGCGAGTTCGACGACCGCAGTGCCGACGGCCCCGGCACCGATCACCCCGAGTCTCATAGGTGACCACGCTCGACGAGCGGTTCGATGACGCTGAGGCCCTTGTCCTCGGCGACGCTCCTGACGACCGCCAGCGTCTCGGATACCGAGCCCTCTTCGACCGCAAGCCTCATCCGTGCACTGGAGATGTCGTGGGTTCCCTGCGGAGCGGCCAGCGAGAGGTCTGTCACGGTCGCTTTGGCCGTATCTTGGACCTGAGAGAGCGTGTCCGAGAGGTCGGTGTCGACGACGTGACCCGAGAGGACGACCGTCATCGACTGGCTGTACCGCTCAGTGCCCGCCTGAATAACGTTGATGTTCGTGTCGCGGAGCACGTCGACGATCTTCTCGAACCTGTCCGGCGTCGCTTCGATGTCGACTTCGACAGGGATGTGTCCCCGAGGCGTAACGTTCCCTCGCTCGTGGAAGATAGAGAGGAGATTGCCGCCGTTATCGGAGATCGGCCGGAGGGCTCGCAGCAGTTCGCCCGGCTCGTCGACCAGTTCGAGTCGAAGCGTGTACGCCTGAACCTCGTCCTGTGAGCTATTCACGGCTCCCTCACCGGCGGTTCTGATTTCATTGGCTACTCCTCGTTCGGGGAGTGGGTTATATCTATTGAACTCCCCGCCGAAGAACGCCGACTGCCCTCCGAGAACAGCCGTGAGATCCCCTCGTACGGATAATATGTGATGTTGTGGACCACTCGGTCGAGACTCGATGCGTTTCGTAACTGGAGCGGTCGACCGTCCTCGGCTGCTTGAAGAA
>PXSD01000041.1 GCA_003023165.1 Halobacteriales archaeon QS_9_67_15
AGTCGCAGTTGCGCTCTTATCTGAACAGTGCCATCTGTAAGGCACAATCGCTTTTGCTCCGCTCCCCAAGAGACTGGTAGACGTGGACGAGACGATCCGGTGGCTGCAGGGGCGACCCTACTACGACGGACAGGTCACCGAGCGGCGCACGACGCCCGGCCGCGAGGCGACCGTCGCCGACGTCGAACTCGACTCGCGACTGGCGAGTGCGCTCGAATCCGACGGCGTCGACCGCCTCTACGACCACCAGGCTCGTGCCGTCTCGGCCGTCCGCGGCGGCGACAACGTCGTGCTCGCGACGCCGACGGCCAGCGGGAAGTCCGTCGCCTACACCGTCCCCGCCTTCGAGCGGGCGCTCGACGAACGGGCGACGACGCTGTACGTCGCACCGCAGGTAGCGCTCATCAACGACCAGGAGGAGACGCTCACCGAGTTGGCCCACGGCCTCGGCTTCGGGTCGGGCGTCTCCGTCGCGCAGTACACTGGTCGACAGGACCGCTCGGAGAAGGAGGCCATCCGCGAGCGCCGGCCGACGGTGCTGCTGACGACGCCAGACATGCTCCACTACGGGATCATGCCCCACGCCCACCGGCTATGGGACTGGTTCTTCGAGCGGCTGGAGACCGTCGTCGTCGACGAGGTCCACGAGTACCGCGGCGTGTTCGGCAGTCACGTCTCGATGGTGTTCCGACGTCTTCAGCGGGTCTGCGAGCGCTTCGACGCCGGTGACGAGCGACGGTCGTCATCTCGGGGGGCCGGGTCCCCCGGCGACCCGGACTGGGTCTGCTGCTCGGCGACGATAGGGAATCCCGTCGACCACGCCGCGACGGTCACCGGACAGTCGCCCGACTCGTTCGCGCTCGTCGACGAGGACACCAGCGCCACGGGGCCGACACACTGGCTGTTCTGGAACCCGCCGGAGTACGAGGGCGGCGAGGGGTTCGGGAGCGGTCGCCGCCGCTCCAGTCACGTCGAGACCGAGCGACTGTTCGTCGACCTCGTGGCGCGGGGCTACCAGACGGTCGCGTTCGCACAGTCGCGCCAGGTCGCCGAGCGCTACGCGACCGATAGCGCCAGCGACCTCCACGACCGCGGCGAGCACGCGGCCGCGCGGTCGGTTCACGCCTACCAGGCAGCGCTCACCGACGAGCGCCGCGGCGAAATCGAGGACGGGCTCGACTCAGGCGAGGTGCGAGGAGTCTGGAGCACGAACGCGCTCGAACTCGGCGTGGACATCGGCGGCCTCGACGCGGTCCTGCTCGACGGCTACCCCGGGACGCGGATGGCCGCCTTCCAGCAGGGCGGGCGCGCCGGTCGCGGCACCGACCCGTCGCTGGTCGCCATGGTCGCCGGCGAGGACCAGCTCGACCAGTACCTGATGACCCATCCGCGGGACTTCTTCGAGAACGAACCCGAAGAGGCCATCTCGAACCCCGAGAACGCACATCTCCTCCCGGACCACGTCCGCGCCGCCGCGCGAGAGACGTGGCTCAAACCCGACGATGACGACCACTTCGGCGACCCGTTCCCCGATATCGTCACCGAACTCACCGAGTCCGGCGACCTCGACCGGCGGACGACCGACGCGGGCCTGCGCTGGCTCTACGACGGCGAGGGGAGCCCCCAGCACGAGATGAGCCTGCGCACCGTCGGCGACCGTGACGTGCAACTCCGCGACCGCCGGGACGGGAACGCCATCGCGACGCTGTCGTTCGGAGACGCACTCCGCGACGCCCACCCCGGCGCGGTCTACCACCACCAGGGCCAGGACTACGAGGTGGTCGACCTCGACCTGCGGAACGACGTTGCGAACCTCGCGCCGGTGAACCCGAACTACTACACGCAGGTTCTCCACGACAAGACGATTACCGTCGAGGACGACCGCCGGGAACGGGTACTGCCAACCCACGACGACGTGACCGTCCGCTTCGCCGACGTGAGCATGCGCAAGCAGATCACCGGCTTCGAACGCCGCGACCGTCAGAGCGGTGACCCCATCGGACGGGAGCCCCTCGACCTCCCGGAGACGACGTTCGACACCGAAGCCGTCTACTTCACCGTCCCCGCCGAGGTCGAGACCGACGTCCGTGCGGCCGGCGAGCGCCCCGACGCGTTCCCCGGCGCGATCCACGCCGCCGAACACGGGATGATTTCACTGTTCCCCCTGTCTTTCCTCTGTGACCGCCGCGACGTGGGCGGCCTTTCCACGCCACAGCACCCACACACCGACTGCGCGACGATCTTCGTCTACGACGGCTACCCCGGCGGTGTCGGGCTGACGAGTCGCGCGTACGAGACTGTGGTCGACCTCATGGAGCGGACGCTTGGGATGCTCCGCGACTGCCCCTGCGCGTCCGGCTGTCCGGCCTGCGTCCAGTCGCCCCACTGCGGGAACGCCAACGACCCCCTGGACAAGCACCTGGCCGCCGACCTCCTCGCCGCGCTCGTCGAATAGCCTCCCGTCGCAGTCGCGTTCGTCCGCTCAGTCGCGTCGGCGTTCGCCTCAATCCCCCATCGGTCATCCCGCCCGACTGCCTGCACTGAATTCGGTGGAAAACGTTTTTTCGACCGTTTCGTCTGTTTCGCGTCGCGCCTCGAACTGTTGCGACTGTTTCACTCCGAGCGGCGAACGGCGAGTTAGCGGGGTCGCGTCCACCGATTGCGAGCGTTCGCGTAGCGGCTGTCGGGGAGGGACGACGGCAACTGTCGGGACGGGTTTGCGGTTCTTTGATACTGTCGGACAGATAGCGAAACACGGGGCGCGGTAGACCACGCGGTCGTTCCGGAGCCCCCGTCAGGCCAACCATGTCAGACACGCACACGCGAACGGGGCAGGCCCGCAATCGGCCGTCGATCGACGCGACCGAAATAGAGACGATGCACGACGTCTTCTCGGACTGGGAGCGGCGTGCGATCCTCTACTGCCTGCAAGAACGGGACAGTCGCGTGCCCGTCAAGACAGTGGCGGCCGACCTCGTCGGCTGGTGGCGCGGACACGAGCGGCCGGTCTCGACCGACGACGATGTCGTGGCTCAGGTCAGGGACCGTCTCGGCTATGCACACCTGCTCGAGCTACACGAGTTCGGGGTCGTTTCCTACGACCCGCGGAGGGAGACGGTCTGCCTGGCCGACGACATGAAAGTCTCGGTCAGCGAGCCGTGGTCCGACCGGCCGGCAGAGGCCGAGGCCGGGCAGCGGCTGTCGCTCGACGCCACCGACCAATAATACCTCCTTACTGTTCAATCACCAGCGCTGTCGTCGGTAGGCGTCTCGTTGCGCTGAGAAAACAGTCTATACCCTTCACTTGCCAGCATCAAGTATCTAACGCCAGTCATTCAAAGTACACCGCTCTGTCATCTGAGCGCATCGGTCTCCGGTCGTAGAGCGAACGGGACTGTGTCCAAGTGACGGGCAAGCATCTACGACGCTATGGAACAGAACGTTCACGTTTGGTTTTTCGCGGCCCTCGTACTGGTGGGTAGCGCGGTCCCGCTCGTCTCGGCCGCCCCCGCAGTCGCCACGGCAGTCGACGCCGACATCAGCGACCTCTCTTACCGCGGCGACGGCGAGGTCGACGCACTCAACGACGAGTTCGCTGTCTGGCGAAACGCGACACACGTCTTCGCGGTGACGGTCGACAGCGACAGCGGCCTCGAATCGGGCTCAGTGTGTCTAACCGCGACCGGCGCCGACCGCGAACTCGGGTGCCAGCCCGTCTCCGTCGCGGCCGGCGGGAACCAGACCGCGACCGTCGAGGTCGGTCAGTGGTCGGAGAACCTGACCGGGCGACAGGAGGTCGAGTTCTCGGTGTCCGAGCGGAACGCGTCGACGACGCTCGACAGCACGACTACCTCGATCACCGTCCTCGAACGCAGCGCCGACCTCGACGGCGACAGACTCACGAACGAGCGAGAGGCCGCAGTCGGCACGTCGCTCCGCTCGAACGACACGGACGGCGAGGGTCTCTCGGACCGGGGGGAAGTCGAGACCTACGAGACGTCGCCGACGAACAACGACACCGACGGCGACGGCCTCTCCGATTACGAGGAGATCGAGGAGTCCCAGACCGACCCGACGAAGACCGACACGGACGACGACGGTCTCTCGGACCCACGCGAGCTCGAACTGGGGACGAACCCGAACAAGGCCGATACGGACGGCGACGGCGTCGCCGACGGGCTCGAAGTCAACACCTACAACACCGACCCCACGGCGCCCGACACCGACGACGACGGCCTCGAAGACGGGCCGGAGGTGAACACCTACGGCACGAACCCGACGAACCTCGATACGGACGGCGACGGCCTCGAAGACGGGCCGGAGGTCGACGAGTACGAGACGGACCCGACGGAGCCCGATACGGACAGCGACGGCGTCCCGGACCCTCAGGAGGTCGACGCGTCCGGTGACGACGGCGTCCCGATCGCCCTGGCCGGACTGGTCGGCGTCGGGGTCGCCGTCGTCGCACTCATAGTCTTCTTCGCGTGGTCGAGCCCAAGGCCCGTCGCTCGCGTCCGTCGCGCGCTCGGTGGCGGAGACGTGGAGACCGAGCCCGTGGAGACGCCCAGCGAGAACGGCGCACCGCCGGACGGAGAGGCCACGCCCACCGCGGTCGTCTCCGCCGGCAGCGCCCGGACCGTGGAGGACGAACCGACGGCCGACGACGAGGTGCCGACCGAGTTCCTCTCCGACGAGGAGGTCGTGTTCACGCTCCTCGACGACAACGACGGCCAGATGCGCCAGGCCGCCCTCGTCGACGAGACCGACTGGTCGAAATCCAAGGTCAGCCGCGTCCTCTCCACGATGGAGGACGACGGGTCTATCGTCAAGGTCGACGTGGGCCGCGGGAACGTCATCGTCCGCCCCGAAGACCTCCCCCCGGGCGCCGAGTCGGCGCTCGACGAGTGAGCGGCGCCAGAGACCCGGCCGCCACCGGCTCTCACTCGTCGGGGACGAACGCGTCCAGGACGGGGATCTCCGCGATCCGCTCGTCGTCGAGCGCGTCCCAGTCGATCCCGTCCGGGCGCTCCTGAGCAGTCTTCGTCCGGACCACGCGCTCGGGAGTCACGACCACGTCGAGCGGTACGTCGTGGGCGTCGACCGGAATATCCTCGTGGACCTGCAGTTCGTGGACCGTCGTGGCGACCGTCGTCTCGGCGTCGACGAGGCCGAGTTCCGTCAGCACGGCGAACTCGAGGTCGCTGTAGCCCTCGCCCTTCCCGACGCGCGCGCCGTCGGGCGAGACCGCGACGCTCCCGACGACGACGAGGTCGAGCCGGTCGACGGCGTCCGGCCCGACCTGTTCGGCGTGGTCGTCGACGCCGGAGACGGTCGCGGCGGCGTCGGGGTCGGCGAGGTCCGCGGGGTCGAGTCGGTAGAAGCACCGCTCGTCGCGGAGCCGCGGCACCGCCATGAAGACCGTCCTGCCGGCGTCGAGGGCGCCGCGTCGGACCGGGAGTTGCGGCGCGTCGGGGTTGGCCTTGAGCGTCTCCGCAGTGGCCCACTCGTCGAGACCGGCCAGCCGCTCGGCGGCGGCGTCGGCACCGGCGAAGTTGGGGATCCGGCCGTGTGGCGGGAAGGGGAAACGAGCTTCGCCGCCGTCTTCGAGGGCGTCCCAGACGCGGGTACGGAGAGCGTCTTTGTCCATCGGGACCGTCAGATGATGTCGGAGGCGGCGGAGTCGGTCCGGACGTCGGTGCTCACGTCGATGTTCTGGATGAGCCGGACCAGGTCGGCGAGCTGCGGGAAGGTGTAGACGGTGACTTCGACGTCTGCGTCGCTGGCGACGATGTGGGAGTCGACGACGAACGCGATCTCCTCGTCCGGCCAGCCGCCCATCTCGTCGACGATGTCACTCGTCGGGCCGAAGATGAACGACGGGGTCGACATGTCGATGGTGGTGTCGAGAACGTTCGCCCAGCCGTCGATGAAGCCGCTGGTCATGATGTTGCCGATCTCCTGCATCGCGGAGCGTTCGAGTTCGGTGAACAGGCCGTCTTCGGCGTCGTCGCTCCTCATATCGCCGACCATACCGCGGGCGAGGCGCTTGCTGCCCCGCGGTTCGAGCACGAAGAGGACGTAGCCGTACGGCGGTTCGGTCAACTCGACGAAGATGCCGACCTGCTCGCGCTCGCCGAGGTGCGTCCTGACGTCTTCCATGTCGAGGAAGTTGATCTTTGAAACCTCGGTCTCCGTGTTCAACCCCGAGAGCTGGTTCAGATGAGCGGAGACGGTCGTCGCCCCCTCTTTGGCCATCTCGTTGAAAAGTTCCAGTTTCCGCACGTCGACCTCGTAATCCATACCTTTCCGTCGGTCTGGACGACCGTAAACGCTCTGGGGAGCGACCAGGTCGGGTCGGCGTCAGACGTCGACTCCCGGACTCTGCGGTAATTACCGGGTACCGGCGGACGTGACGGATAAGCGACGTATACTCTTGAGGGTGTCGGACAGTCAGGGAGTACCTCGGCACCAGTTCGGGTTCCGTATCCGACCTGGAACTGCTGTTGTGGGTGCTCGTCTGCTGGGCGCTATTGCTCGACGTCGTGCTGACGGCCTACGGCCTCTCGATCGGTCTCGTGGAGCGAAATCCACTGATGCGGCAGGCACTCAACGCGTTCGGCGTCGCAGCGCTGGTGTTCGCCAAAGCGGCAGCGGTCGCGGTTGCACTCGGGTTCCGCGTTGTCTGGCCCGAGTACGCGCTCCTCGCTCCCATCGGACTCGCGGTCCCGTGGACGATCGCCGTCCTCGTCAACGCCGCGCTCATCGCGTCGGTCTGACCGCATCCCGAGCGAGTTCGCGGGCCACCCGTCCTGTTTCCCGTCCACGGGTCGA
>PXSD01000058.1 GCA_003023165.1 Halobacteriales archaeon QS_9_67_15
GACGGGACGACGGGCTACTACACGATCACCTCCCGGATGCTCGCGTCCGCCCTCGACGAGGGAATGTCACTCGCAGTCGCGCTCCCCGTGGAAGTCTCGCTGACACAGCTCGACCGCTACTGGCAGTCCACCGGCTGGTCGGTTTGCGAACTGCTGGATGAGGACCGGCTGTTCGTCCTCGAACTCGTCCAAAGCGACGAGGCGAAGCATCGAAACGTCATCTCGTTCGACGAGGACGAGCGCGACTGGCAGACGCTGATGGAGCTGTCCTACGAACGGAGCCGCGACCGCCCGCTGTTCACATACATCGACACGGAACCAGTGTTAGAGCAGGTCGCGCCCGAACGCGTCCGCGAGGTGCGCTACGAAGCGGCGACCAGGCACACTGGCGAGGACGACGTCGTCGTCTACACAGTCAATCCATCGATGCAGGACCAGCGACTCGTCGAGTTCTTCGTCGACACGAGCAGTCAGACCATCGGGATCGAACGCGACGACGACGCCCTCGAGTGGCTCACGCTCCGCAAGTCACCGACCGGATCGACGGGCACGAGCAAAGTCGTCGCGTACGACGACGACTGGCCGTACATGGATCTGGTGTGAACGCAGGAGAATCGAGCCAGTCAGGCGCTCGCCGTCTCGACGACGTCTACACCACAGCTGCGGGCGGTCGGGACCGTGCCACTCGCCCTGCCGAGCGACGCCGAAGACGACGAGCTCCTCGCCGTCGACCGAGATGACGGCGTCCTTGCGGAATCCGGGGTCCCCGTGGACGATGAGCTTCTTCATGTCCGGCGATTCGGTGGAGGCGTACTTAGTGACTTCGGACCGCGGCGAGTCAGGCCGCCTGCGCGTCGGTTCTCCCGCGACGCCCGCGGGGCCGAGCGTCCCTCCGCCGGACCTGAGGGAGGATCGCGAAGAGTGAAAGGACCCACAATGTGTTAAGTGATAGCGCTTATCACGGTCCGCGAGAGCCGCAGGGGTGTGGCGACCGAGTACATCCGGGCCGTGTTGGCCAGACCGCTGTTGCGCCGGGTCGTGCGGCCGGTGGCCGCGTTCGCGGTCGTCGCCCGCGCCGGCGACGAAATGTCGGGCGCCGAGGAGGTGACCGTCTTCGAGGTCGTCAACGGCGAACAGGTGACGACGGTGCTGTGACGCTGACGCGCCGCTCGGCAGTCGGGTCAGGCGACCACGCTCGGGGTCGCGGCCGCCCCGAACCAAACGGGTTTTAAGCGGGGATACCGAAGCCGCTCGCAAGGTCGATATCTATGGAGATGCCACGCCGATTTAACACGTACTGTCCGTACTGCAACGAACACAACGAACACGAGGTCGAGCGCGTCCGGAGCGGTCGTAGCTCCGGGATGACGAAGGTCAACGGTCGCCAGGCCGAGCGAACGCGTTCGGGCTACGGGAACGCGGGCAAGTTCTCGAAGGTGCCCTCGGGCGGGAAGCCGACCCAGAAGACCGACCTCAAGTACCGCTGCTCGGACTGTGGGAAGGCCCACCTCCGAGAGGGATGGCGCGCCGGCAAACTCGACCTGCAGGACTAACGATGACAGGAAACTTCTACTCCGTCGCGTGTCCGGACTGTGAGAACGAACAGGTCGTCTTCGGGAAGGCCGCGACCGAAGTCGCCTGCGAAGTCTGCGGTCACACGCTCGCCCGACCGACGGGCGGCAAAGCGGCTATCGAGGGCGAGGTCCGAGAGACCGTCGAGGCACGATAATGAAATACAGCGGCTGGCCCGACTCCGGCGAACTGGTGGTCGGACGCATCGACGAGATCGAGGACTTCGGCGTCTTCGTCGACCTCCAAGAGTACGAAGACAAGCGCGGCCTCTGTCACATCAGCGAGGTCGCCTCCGGCTGGATCAAGAACGTCCGCGACCACGTCTCCGAGGGACAGACGGTCGTCGCGAAGGTCCTGGACGTCGACCAGGACGCCCAGCAGATCGACCTGTCGATCAAAGACGTCAACGACCACCAGCGCAAGGACAAGATCCAGGAGTGGAAAAACGAGCAGAAGGCCGACAACTGGATGCTGCTGGCGTTCGGCGAGGACATCGACGACGAGACCTACGCCGCGATCGCCAACGAACTGCTCGCGGGCTTCGGCTCGATGTACGACGGGTTCGAGCAGGCCGCGATCCACGGCGAGGAGGCGCTCGAAGAGACTGACCTCTCCGACGGGGAGGTCGAGTCGCTCGTCGAGACGGCCCGCGAGAACGTCTCGGTGCCCTACGTCAACGTCACCGGCTACGTCACGCTGGAGTGTCCCAGCGGCGACGGCGTCGACGTGATCAAGGAGTCCCTCCAGGCGGCGGAGGGCAACGGAAACATCCCCGACGAGGTCGACCTCGAAGTGACCTACGTCGGGTCGCCGGAGTACCGCATTCAGGTGCAGGCGCCCGACTACAAGACCGCCGAGTCGCAGCTCGAGGAGTCCGCGGACCGCGCCATCGCGGCCGTCGGCGAACACGGCGGGACCGGTCGGTACCACCGCGACCGCGAGGAAGAGACCGAGTGACCGCGTCCGGGACGCGCCGGACCGACACCGCTCACACACGATGAAATCCGACATTCTCGTCTGTTCGGCGTGGCGCGATGAACACGAGCGGCCGCGCTACACGCTCGCCGAGACGTGTCCGGACTGCGGTGCCGACGCCGTCAACTCCGCACCCGCGCCCTTCTCACCGGAGGACAACTACGGGGAGTATCGACGCGCACTTAAGCGACGACGCCGCGACTGATCCGTATGGACGAATTCGAACGCGAAGCGGTCGCATCCCCCGACCTCCACGAGCCGGTCCTCGTCGAGGGGCTGCCCGGTGTCGGTCACGTCGGCAAACTCGCCGTCGAGCACCTGCTCGAAGAGCTCGAGAGCGAACTCGTCGAGCGGGTCCACTCGACGCACTTCCCGCCGCAGGTGAGCGTCGACGACGGTCGGACCGAACTCGCGAGCGCGGAGTTCTACGCGATCCGGCCCGAGGGGGGTCGAGACCTCCTCGTGCTAACCGGCGACCACCAGGCCCAGGATAGCGAGGGCCACTACGGGCTGACCGAGACGTTCCTCGACGTGGCCGACGACTACGGCGTCGGGCGCGTCTTCGCACTCGGTGGCGTTCCGACTGGCGAACTCATCGAGGAGTACTCCGTCCTCGGTGCCGCGACGACCGACGAGGTCGTCGACGACCTCACTGATATCGGCGTCGAGTTCCGCGAGGACGAGCCCGCCGGCGGCATCGTCGGCGTCAGCGGGCTCCTCCTCGGCCTCGGCGAGCGCCGCGGCTTCGAGGTCGCCTGCCTGATGGGCGAGACCAGCGGGTATCTCGTCGACCCCAAGAGCGCACAGGCCGTCCTGGAGGTCCTTCAGGAGGTCGTCGACTTCGACGTCGACTACGCCTCGCTCGAGGAGCGCGCCGACGAGATGGAGGAGGTCGTCCGCAAGATCCAGGAGATGGACCAGGGGACCCCGACGCCCTCGGACGAGGACCTGCGGTACATCGGCTGACCGACCCTCGCGTTCTCATCGCCCGTCGTTCCCGAGGCTTTCATATTCCAGCGACGCCAACGACCGCGCGTGGTACTCGACGGCCTGCTGGCGCTGCCACAGTGGTTGCTCGTCGGCCTCGCCCTCGGCGTCGCGAGCAGCGTCCTCGCCACCTGTCTGTTCGTCGTCGCCGACCGCCTCTACCCCGCCCGGCAGGCCCATCGCCGGCGCCACGACGGCGAGCACCGCCGCCGAGCGGAGCTCCGCGACTACCTCGACGCCATCGACGAGTCCTACGCGGAGAACCACTTCGTCGAGGGCCAGCACATCGCGTTCTACCTCCCGAAGCGCGACGTGGCGATCACCTTCGACGCCCGTGCCTACTACCGCATCGAGCGCTCCCCGACCCACCCGGTGCTCGTCGAACACGAGATGCCCGGCGTCCACCTCGGCGACCGCCTCCCCTTCGAGGTCCCCGAGGTCGACTTCGGGTCCGCGGAGACGGACGACGACCGCCGCGACCCCGCGACCGCGGCCTTCGCCGAACTCGGCGTCCCCACGACCGCCACCCTCGACGAGGTGAAATCCGCCTATCGACAGAAGGTCAAGGAGGTCCACCCCGACCAGGGCGGCGACGAGGACGACTTCAAACGCGTTCGCGAGGCGTACACGACCGCGAAGCGACACGCCGGGTGACGACGGAGGGCAGTCTGACTGCGAGCAGTCACCGAAACTGCATCCCGCCGTTGACGTTCACGACCTCTCCCTGGACGTACTCGTTTTCCAGCAGGTACGCGACCGTGTGCGCTACGTCCTCGGGCTGGCAGGCGTACTCCGGGAGGTGCGTGTCGACGTTCTCGTGGCCGCGGAACTCGACCGCTTCGAGATACTCGAGGATCTCGTCGTTCATCTCGGTCTCGACGGGACCGGGTGCGACGGCGTTGACCTGTAGCCCGTCGTTGCCGCGCTCGCGCGCGAGCGACCGCGTCAGACCGTGGAGGCCGGCTTTGCTCGCCGCGTAGCCGGCGTCGACTGTACCGGCGGTCCCGCCGATGCTGGAGACGAACACGATGTCGCCACCAGGTTCGAGGTGGGGGATCGCCGCACGCGCGACGTAGAAGGTACCTGTGAGGTTCGTGCGGAGGACGCGGTCCCACTGGTCGTCGCCGATCTCGGTCGCGAGATCCGGCTCGACGATACCCGCGTTGCAGACGACCGCGTCGAGTCCGTCGAGGCCGTCGACGACCGCCGAGACCATCTCGTCGACGGCCGTCGAGTCGCTCACGTCCCCCCGGACGGCCACCGCCTCGCTTCCCTTCTCTCTGGCCGCCTCGACGACGTCGGCTGCCGCCGCCTCGGAGTCCCGATAGTTGACCGCTACGTCGTGGTCGTCTGCGAGCGCCAACGCGACCGAACGCCCGATCCCTCGACTCCCGCCGGTGACGAGTACGCGCATGCTACAACCGATTACTACCACCTAGTGGTTACGCGTTTCGGTCGATTCGGCCAGCATTGGCCCGGCGGATGGTACTCGTCGACCGCGTCCATTGAAAAGTTCGCCTCGGCGGGCGTCGTCAGGCATCGGTAGCATCACTGCGCGCGACTTCCGAGCCGACGAAAGCTCCTCCGACTCGTGTTACTCGTCCTCGTCGCTTTCGTCGACGTCCTCAGAAATCTTCGATTTCTGATGGGCTCAGGAGGACGACTCCTCGTCGTCGTCCTCCTGAACGTCCTCGAAGTCCGCGTCGACGTACTCCTCGCCCTGGCTAGCTGCGCCGCCAGCGCCCGCGGCACCGCCGGGGCCAGCGCCGCCCATGCCGCCCATGCCGCCGGCACCGGCCGCGCCGCCCGCGGTACCGGCGCCGGCCGCGCCTTCGGCGGCCTGGTCCTGATACATCTGCTTTCCGATCTCCTGGAGGGCTTCGGCGAGGCTCTCGGTGGCCTCCTCGTAGTCCTCCGTGTCGGCGTCCTCGTTCTCGAGGACGTCCTGCACGTCGTCGATCTCGGCTTCGATCTCCTCGACGAGTTCCTCGTCGACCTCGTCTTCGTTCTCCTCGAGCAGGGTCTCGGCGCGCTGGATCGTGCTTTCGGCCTCGTTGCGGGCCTCGATGCGCTCGCGACGCTGCTGGTCCTCCTCGGCGTGCTCCTCGGCCTCCTGCTGCATCTCCTCGATCTGCTCGTCGGAGAGGCCGGCACCGCCCTCGATGGTGATGTTCTCCTCGTTGCCGGAGCCCTTGTCCTCGGCGGAGACGTTGACGATGCCGTTCTCGTCGATGTTGAACGAGACCTCGATCTGCGGCGTGCCCGCGGGGGCCGGCGGGATGCCGGTCAGCGCGAACTCGCCGAGCAGTTCGTTCTCGTTCGCGATCTCGCGTTCGCCCTGGAAGACGCGGATCTGGACCTGCGTCTGGTTGTCGGCAGCGGTCGTGAAGATCTTCGACTCCTCGGTGGGGATGGTCGTGTTCTTCTCGATGAGTCGCTCGAAGAGGCCGCCCTTGACCTCGACACCCAGCGAGAGAGGCGTCACGTCGAGGAGGACGATGTCGTCCACGTCGCCGGAGAGGATGCCGCCCTGGATGGCCGCGCCGAGCGCGACCGCCTCGTCGGGGTTGACGTTCTTTTTCGGCTCCTGACCGGTCATCTCCTCGACCTCGCCCTGGACCTGCGGCATCCGCGTGGACCCGCCGACGAGGATGACTTCGTCGATGTCGCTCTTGCCGTAGTCGGCGTCTTCGAGCGCCTGCTCCGTCGGGCCGACCGTCCGCTCGATGAGGTCCGACGTGAGCGACTCGAACTTCGCGCGGGTCAGCTTCTCTTCGAGGTCGAGCGGACCGTCGTCCGTCGTCGTGATGAACGGCAGGTCGATGCGGGTCTCCTTGCGGTTGGAGAGCTCGATCTTCGCCTCCTCGGCGGCTTCCGTGAGCCGCTGGAGGGCCTGGCGGTCGTCGCGCAGGTCGATGCCGTGTTCGTCCTCGAACTGGCCGGCGAGGTAGTCGATGATGGCGTGGTCCCAGTCGTCGCCGCCGAGGTCGTTGTCACCGTTGGTCGCGACGACCTCGTAGACGCCGCCGCCCAGGTCGAGAATGGAGACGTCGAAGGTGCCGCCGCCGAGGTCGTAGACGAGGATGGTCTGGTCTGACTCGTCGTCGAGGCCGTAGGCCATCGCGGCCGCCGTCGGCTCGTTGACGATGCGCTCGACCTCGAATCCGGCGATCTCGCCGGCGTCCTTCGTGGCCTGGCGCTGTCGGTCGTTGAAGTAGGCCGGCACCGTGATGACGGCCTTCTCGACGTCGTCGCCGAGGTACTCCTCGGCGTCGCGCTTGATCTTCTGGAGGATCATCGCCGAGACCTGCTCGGGCGTGTACTCCTCCCCGTCGAGTTCGACCGAGTAGTCGTCCTCGCCCATGTGGCGCTTGATGGACTGGACCGTCTCGTCGGGGTTCTTGACTGCCTGGTTCTTCGCGGGTTTGCCGACGAGGCGCTCGCCGTCGTCGAACGCGACGACCGACGGCGTCGTCCGCTCGCCCTCGGAGTTCGCGATGATCTCGGGGTCGCCCCCCTCCATGACCGCGAACGCGCTGTTCGTGGTCCCGAGGTCGATTCCGAGAATCTTGTTGCTCGCCATCTTACCAGTGTATATCCGATTGTGCCGGTTAAAAGTTGCTAGACGCGACGAGCGGGAACCGTGCTAGACGCCCGCAAACGGCCAATTTGGGCACGCCCCGCCGACACTGACCGGAGCGTATAAATCTAACCGCAATACGAGCGGTCGTGTTTAGTGAAATAACTGCGCTCGAGAGAGCCGTTGGAACCAGCCTGAAAGCCCCCGTCCGCTCCGGTCGAGGGGTTCGCTGCGCTCCTCGCTTCGCTTCGCTCGGCTGCGGTGCTTGCCTCACCCG
>PXSD01000059.1:0-6208 GCA_003023165.1 Halobacteriales archaeon QS_9_67_15
TCGAGCGGCGCGTCGCGGTCCGAGAGGACTTCGAGCGCCAGACGGCGTCGTTCGGCCGCCAGCAACTCGAAGCGTTCGTCGCGACTGAGGTCGGCTGCAATGCGTCCGTCGTGGGCCACGTCGTTCGATGATTGTGACATTGGTCTCGTTTCCCGGCTGCCTCGGGTGTACATTGACGAACTATCTGCTTACGGGTAAGGGATCGCTAGAAGTGATTAGGTGCCTCGTTCGACGCCGGCAGTCAACTGTTGATACCATTTCGGAACGGATTCGTACCGCTTTGTTCCGTTTACATGCCAGTGAATTTCCGCGTAGATTTCGCTTAGAGGGTCCGCCGGCGGAAGGTTGTAGTTGCTCCCGGCCATCCGTCGCAACGATGGAGTCCCACGGGTTGACAGAGACACTACGGGAGACGCTGGCAGTGTTCGATGGGGATGGGGAGCCGAGGACGACCAGTGAGGTGGCCGACGAACTCGACCTCGGTCGGCGGAGCACGTACGACCGGCTGGAGCGGTTGGTCGACAGCGGTCGGCTACAGACGAAGAAGGTCGGCGCGAGCGCGCGCGTTTGGTGGCGCAAGCGAGACGGAGCGGCAACCGGTTCGGAGGGTTCCGGACTGGCTCTCTCGAAGCTGATCGACAACGTCCCCGGGACGGTCTACCGCTGCCGGACTACGTCCGGCTGGCCGATGTCGTACGTCAGCGACGGCGTCACCGACCTCACGGGATACGACCCCGAGACGCTCGAACGCGGCGACGTCAGCTGGGAGACGGACGTAGTCCACCCCGAGGACAGGGAGCGACTCCGACGCGAAGTCGACGCACAGCTGGCAGTGAGTGACGTGTTCACCGCCGAGTACCGGATCCTGACGAGAGAGGGGGAGACACGGTGGATGCGCGAACGCGGCTGTCTCGTCGAGGGCGAGGTCGACGACGGGGTGCTCGAGGGCGTCATCACCGACATTACGGAGGCAGAGCAGTCGCGGCGCGCGCTCGCAGAGCGCGAGCGGCAGTTCCGGACGCTCGTCCAGGAAACCGAGGAGTATGCCATCTTCCGGCTCGACACCGAGGGGCGGGTCCAGACGTGGAACAGCGGAGCGGAGCAACTGAAAGGCTACGAAGCCGACGAGATCCTCGGCGACCACTTCTCGGCGTTCTACACGGCGGAAGACAGGGAGGCCGGCGTCCCCGAGACGGACCTCAAGGTTGCGGCCGAACGCGGGTCAGTCGAGGACGAGGGGTGGCGAGTGCGTGCGGACGGGACCCGCTTCTGGGCCAGCGTCACGATCACCGCCATCCGGAACGACGACGGCGACCTCGTCGGGTACGCGAAGGTCACTCGCGACACGACCGAACGTCGCGCGTTCGAGCGGGACCTCGAACGCGAGCGGGACCTGCTCAACAGCGTCTTCGACGCCATCCCGGAGGGAGTCGCAGTCCTCGACGCCGCGGGGACCCCCGTCAGGACGAACGAGCAGACGCGGCGCTACCTCGAGATGGACGACGAGGACGACGACCCCGAGCCCCTCGCCGACGACGCCGTCAGAGACGAGGACGGCGAACCGGTCCCGCCGGGCGAGCGACCGTACGACCGCGCCCGTCGAACCGGAGAGCCGGTCAGAGACTGGGTAGGACAGTTCGACCTGCCCGGCGCGAGGGAACAGTGGCTTTCGGTCACCGCCGTCCCGTTGACCGACGACGAGGGCGCGGTCGAACGCGTCGTCGTCTCCACAGAGGACGTGACACAACTGAAAGAGCAGGCCGAGCGCCTTCAGCGCAGCCGCGAGAACCTCGAACGCGAACTCGACGAGGTGCTGGAACGGATCGACGACGGGTTCGTCGCGATCGACGACGAGTGGCGGTTCACATACGTCAACGAACAGGCCGCGAGTCTGCTCGACCGTCCGCGGAGCGAACTCGTCGGTCGCAGCATCTGGGACGAGTTCCCCGAGGCGGTCGGCACACAGTTCCAGGCCGAGTACGAGCGGGCGGTCGAGACGAACGAATCCGTCTTCTTCGAGGCGTACTACCCGCCGCTGGAGACGTGGTTCGGCGTCTCCGCGCACCCCTCCGAGAGCGGGCTGTCCGTCTACTTCCGGAACGTGACCGAGCGCAAGGAACGCGAACGTGAACTCGAACGCTACGAGGCCATCGTCGAGACGGTCGAAGACGGCATCTACGTCGTCGACGAGGACGGCTACTTCACACAGGTCAACGAGGCGTACGCGTCGATGGTCAGTCGCTCTCGGGAGGCGCTCGTCGGCAAACACGTGTCGGCAATCAATCCCGACGAGGAGGCACTCGAGCGTGTCCAGGACCTCGAAGATACCCTCGTGAGCGGCGAGACGGCGACGGCCTCGCTGGAGGCGACGTTGACCCGGCCCGACGGGAGCGAGTGGGTCGGCGAGGCGATTTTCTCGCTGATGGAAACCGACGACGGGTACGAACGTGTCGGCGTCGTCCGGGACGTGACCGAGCGGAAAGAGCGCGAGCGGGAACTCGAACAGTACGAAGCGGTCGCGACGACGGCGTCGGACGCCATCATCACTATCGACACGTCGAGCACGATCCGAGACGTGAACCCGGCCGTCGAAGCCGTCTTCGGCTACGAGCCCGAGGAACTGCTCGGCGAACCACTGACGACGCTGATGCCCGACGAGTTCGCGGCTGACCACTTCGAGGCCGTCGACCGCTACCTGGCGACCGACGAGCGGACGCTCGACTGGGAGTACATCGAACTCCCGGGCGTGCGCGCCGACGGGACGGAGATATCGCTGGCAATCTCCTTCAGCGAGTACGAGCACGACGGCGACCGCTACTTCACGGGTATCATCCGGGACGTGACCGAGCAGAAGGCTTACCAGCGACAGCTCGAACAGTACGAGCGGATCGTCGAGACGGTCGAGGACGGCATCTACGCGCTCGACGAGGAGAGCCGGTACGTCCTCGTCAACGAGGCGTTTTGCGAGCTGGTCGGCTACGAACGCGAGGAGCTGCTGGGGGAACCGGCGAGTATCCTCTACGACGAGAGCTACACCGACGTCGTCGAGGAGCGCGCGGCCGCCGTCGCAAAGGGCGAGCGCGAGGCGGCTGGCATCGAGATAGAACTCGTCAGGAGCGACGGCATTCGCGTACCGGTCGAGACGCGCTACGAGCCGCTCTCGGCCGACGGGCGCAGCCGGTGTGGAGTCGTCCGCGACATCTCCGAGCGCCTCGAACGCGAGCGCGAACTCCAGCGACGCGTCCGCCAGCAGGCCGTCGTCACCGACCTCGGCCAGCAGGCCCTCGAAGGACGCGACCTCGACGCGCTGATGGCCGAGGCCGCCGAGCGCGTGGCGCGGACGCTCGACAACGACTACTGCGAGGTGCTCGACCTGGACGAGGACGAGGCGGAACTCCTGCTCCGACAGGGCGTCGGCTGGGACGACGGGATCGTCGGCGAGGCGACTGTCTCGGCAGTCGAAGCCGACTCCCAGGCCGCCTACACGCTCCAGTCGGCGGGACCCGTCGTCGTCGAGGACCTGACGACCGAGACGCGGTTCAGTGGGCCGGACCTGCTCACCGACCACGACGTTCGAAGCGGGATCAGCGTCCTCATCGGCCAGCAGGACGACCCGTGGGGGATCCTCGGGACGCACGACACCGAGACCCACGAGTTCTCCGAACGCGACGTCAACTTCGTCCAGTCGGTCGCGACGATCCTGACGACGGCGATCGAACGCCAACTTCGCGAACAGGCACTGATGGGCCAGCGCGAACAGCTCGCAGCGCTCAACAGCCTCAACGAGGTCGTTCGGGAGACGACCGATGCGGTCCTCGAACAGTCTACCCGCGACGAGATCGAAGCGACAGTCTGCGAACACCTCGCGGCGACCGACTCCTACGAGTTCGCCTGGATCGGCGAGGTCAGCACCAACTCCGAGACAGTCGTCTCCCGGACCGAGGCGGGCGTCGACGGGTATCTCGACGACGTGCAGATCACGGTCGACCCCGAGGACGAACACGGCTGGGGACCGGCCGGTCGCGCGCTCCGGACCGGGGAGGTCCAGGCGGTCCAGCGGATACAGGCGAACCCACACTACGAGCCGTGGAGAGAGACGGCCGAGTCCTACGGCGTCTCGTCGTCGGCGGCGATCCCCGTCGTACACCGGGAAACGACCTACGGCGTGTTGAACGTCTACTCGGCGCGACCCAACGCCTTCGAGGCGCGCGAACAGGCCGTCCTCGGGCAACTGGGAGAGGTCGTCGGGCACGCCATCGCCGCCACCGACCGCAAGCAGGCGTTACTGAGCGACGAGGTCGTCGAACTCGAGTTCGGCATCCCCGACCTCTTCGAGGCGCTGGACCTCCCGAGCCAGCCCGCGGGGCGGTTTTCGTTCGAGGACGTCGTCGACGTCGGCGACGGCGAGTTCCTCGTCTACGGCGACGCCAGCGCCGAGGCCGTCGAGACCATCGAGTCGCTGGTCGACCACCTCTCTCATTTGACTGCCGTGTCGGTCACCGACGACGAGGGAGACACGCGGTTCGAGCTCCGGATGAACGAGCCGCCGGTGCTCTCGACGCTGGCGTCGCTCGGCGGCTCCATCGAACACGCCGTCGTCGAAGACGGCGACTATCACATGACGCTTCACCTCTCGCCGACCGCCGACGTGCGGCAGGCGATCGACGCCGTCCAGGACGCCTACCCCGAGGCCACGATGTTGCGCCGCCAGCAGGTGACCACGGAGAGCGACCGGTCGCGCCCGACCAGCGCGCTGCTGGAGGACCTCACCGACCGCCAGCGGACGACCCTCGAGGCCGCCTACTACGCCGGCTTCTTCGAGTGGCCTCGCGACGCCTCCGGCGAGGACGTCGCCGACTCGCTCCAGGTTTCGCCGCCGACCTTCCACCAGCACCTCCGAAAGGCCGAACGGAAGGTCTTCACCGGCCTCTTCGGGTCCGCGAGCGGGTGAGTCGTCGGGCGCGAGTCGCGCTCGCTCCCCGCGGTCCACGACTGTCGACACACTCGGGCGCTCGCGGTCACTCCGCCCGGTCGAAGGCCGCCAGCACGCCCCGGACGTTCATCGCCACCTCGGCGTTGCCCTTCTCGACCCCCCACAGTTCCCGTTCCACGTCGGCCTCGGCCACGAAGTGCTCGATCACCGCCTCGTTGTCGAGTTCCGCCCGCTTGTCCCCGACCGCCTCGACCCACGAGTCGAGCACCTCGGCGTAGCGAGCGAGTTTGTCACCGGCGAGCGCCGGACCGAAGTGCGCGTAACAGACCACTTCGGGGTCGATAGACTGGAGCGTCTCCACGTCGTCGAGACACTGGTCGGGGTCGAAGTTCGAGGGCGGACTCGTCGGGAAGACCTCGTCGCGGGTCGGCGAGTAGATGCCGGCCGCGTCGGCGGCGAACACCGCGTCGTTCGCGGGGTCGTAGAAGACCACCTGGTGGGGCGCGTGGCCCGGTGCGTGCGACAGTTCGAGGCTGTGGTCGCCGAGGTCGATGGAGTCGCCGTCTTCGACTTCGACGATCCGCGACTCGGGGACCGGGTCGGGTTTCGTGTAGAACTCGATCTGCTCGCCGACCGCGCCTTTCGTCCCCTCCCACAGCCGCTCGGGGTCGACCAGGTGCGAGATGCCGACGCCGTGGGCATACACGGTGGCGTTCGGGCACTCCTCGACGAGAAAGCCTGCGCCGCCGGCGTGGTCGAGGTGGACGTGCGTCACCGCGAGCACCTCGATGTCTTCGGGTTCCAGCCCCGCCTCCCGGACCGCGTCGAGGATACGCTCGTAGTTGGTGCCGATCCCGGTGTCGATCAGCGCCGGACGCTCGGCGTCGAGAACGTACACCGCGCCGTACTCCGCTGCGTCGTACATGCCGGTATCCACGTACATCAGATCCGTGCAGTCGCCGACCGTCACGTCGAACACGTCACCGATTGCCATATCCCCACACGCGAGCGGCGTGAACTAAATGGTTCGCGTCGATGCGGGTCGTTCGGCGTCGCTCCCGACGGCGTCCAGTCGAGCGCCGGTCACTGCGCGGCGGCCGCGACGACCTCCCCGCGGTTGTGGACGAACGTCGAGTAGTGGGCGTCGTCGGTGAGGTACAGGTTCGCGTCGGGGAGCAGGTCGCCGAAGGCCCGCGCGAGGTCGACGCCGACGGTCCGGTCGGCGCGCCCGTGCCAGAGGTCGACCGGTTGCGAGCAGTCGCCGGCGTCGAACCC
>PXSD01000059.1:6244-12296 GCA_003023165.1 Halobacteriales archaeon QS_9_67_15
CGCCGCCCGCGAGAAGCCGGGGACGAACCGCGTCGCCGACAGCACCGCCTCGTTGAACGGGTCTGCGCTCGACCGCGTCTCCGACGGCGTAACCGAACTCACGAGCGAGACGCCGCGCACGCGGTCGGGCACGGCGTGGGCGCAGGCCATCGCGTGGGGGCCGCCGCCGGAGAAGCCCACGACGCCGAAGCGCTCGATACCGAGGCGGTCCGCGAGTGCGCACACGTCGTCGGGCCAGTCGAGCAGGCGGCGACCGGCCTGGAAGTCGGAGCCGCCGAAGCCGGGTCGGTCCGGTGCGACGAGACGGATGCCGCGGTCGCTGGCCTCGTCGGCGGCGAGCGACCACATCAGTCGCGACCCGACGACGCCGTGGAAGCAGAACACCGGCGTTCCGTCGGGGTCGCCGTGCTCCGCGTACGCGAGCGTTCGACCGTCCGGGAGGTCGATCGTCGACGGCTCGTTCATGTGGATCTGGAAAACCGCTCCGCGTATAAACGGGTATCGCTCCGCGGTGTGGGGATCGCACGACTGCGTTCGACACAGCGTGCGCGAGTGGGAAGGCCACACTCGGCGAAAACGGGCACACCCTCGCAGCCACTGTCGCCGTTGGAGCCGGACTGATTTCGCCGACGCTCTGTCCTCGGCGGATGCTTCCGGCGCACGATGTCTGTCCACACCGCCCGGAGTCGTCCGACTGGCTCTCGGGCGGCCCCCAACATATTGGGCGAATACTGACTGCCACGGCCCGTGATTCGCCTGCATGGCACTCGAAGACAGAGTTTCGATCGAACTGCCAGTCGAAGACAGCAGTCTGACTCCGCTGTTCTACCTGTTCGTCGTGATTCCAACGGGGTTGGGGATGGCTCACCACGTCGACCATATCGTTCGCGGAAACCACGTCGGCTGGCCGATCACCGCCAACGTGACCGCCTTCACGTACAGTCTGGCTATCTACCCCTTGCTCGGACTCAGCCTCTACCTGACGCTGACGAGGCGGGTTGACGCGCGGTACTGGGCCGGATTCTTCGCGTTCAATGCCGCGGTGCTGGCGTACGTTCACGTCAGCCCGTGGGCCGTCGAACCACCGCGAGACGTGATGGTGCCGTACGAGAGTCCGCTGGTCGGGTACGTCGCGTTCGCGGTCGTCCTCGCTCTCATCGCTTCCGTCGCTGTCGGGTCCGTGTACGGTGCTACACTGTGGTATCGCGGCGACTCGGACTCTGTCACCTCGGAACCGTGATTTGCGGCATGAGCGGGGATTACAGCGGTGAGCGATGACCCGCGAACCCGGGTTGCTCGACGCCTTTATCGGATGGGCCGCCGAGCGTTGGCCGTATGCTGCGGACACAGCAACGCAGGCACCGGGAGCGGTGGTCGTGATCCGAGCGCGATTCCAGATGGAGTTGGCCGAGGACATCTGGGTCGACGAACTCTCGACTACCTTTCCGGCGGCGACGTTCAGACTGCTCACCGGCGTTCCAAATGGCGACCGGGTATTGGAGCTCGGGGAGGTACGCACCGAGACCCCCGAAGCGGTCAGCGAAGCGATCCGGAGCCACCACGACATCACCGCGTACGAGGCGGTGTTCACGAGCGACGAGCGGACCATCGCACAGTACGAGGCCGAAGAGAAGTCCCTCTACGAGTTCCTCCGGGAGTCCTCGCTCCCGCCGGAGTTCCCCGTCGTCGTCGAGGACGGCGTCATGGAGTACAGTCTGACAGCCACTCAGACACAGTTCGACGCCTTCTGCGAGGCCCTCGACGAGCGGGGCCGCCAGTACGAACTGCTCGCGTTGGTCCACACCGACGAGGACGACACGTTGCTCACCGAGCGCCAGCGAGAGTGCCTCCAGGCCGCTTTAAACGAGGGATACTTCGATGTGCCACGGACGTGTACGCTGGCGGAACTATCGGACACGCTGGCTGTCGATAAATCGACCGCGAGCGAGACGATTCGCCGCGGTCAGGCCCGCGTTCTCGAAGAGTTCCTCGTAAATCGCGTATGAATCGACCGAGTGTCTCCGGCTGCGACTCCCATCACGTCCGAATCAGATTTGCGTGTGGGGCAGTCACCAGCCGTGTCAGGCCACAATGAACTGATACTGCCGGCTGTAGGTCTGTCACGAATTTCGCCACCCCGGGGCGGCGAATATCTTCACGAAGGTACAGCCGGCAGTATGAGTAGCGCTCGTCGGCTTGGGGCCGGCGCACCCGTCCCGCTCGTCTCGGCTGATAGTTGCCTACTGAGAATCGGTTTCGCGGACTGTATTGTCACATCCGGAACTCACGCCGGCGTGGCAGCGCGGAATGCGACGGGGACCGTCTATTGGTTGGTCGCGCACGCACGCATCGCCAGCCGCCGTCGATGGCGCTGCCTGACACTCGTTCACAGCGGACCGACACGCCTACGTTCGGCCGTCGAGAATCGCCGACCATGTTACGCAGGCAGTTCGTCCGGGAGAACCCCGAGACGGTCCGCGACGCCGTCGAGCGCAAGGGCGTCACGGGCGTCGACGTCGACGAGATACTGGAGATAGACGAGGAGTGGCGCGAGCTCAAGTCCCGCGGCGACGGGCTCCGCCACGAGCGCAACGAGGTCTCCAGCGACATCGGCGAACTCAAACAGGCCGGTAAGGAGGAGGAGGCACAGGCGGCCATCGAACGGTCCCAGGAGCTCAAAGCAGAGCTCCAGCGGGTCGAGGAGCGCGCGGACGAACTCGAAGACGAACTCGAACAGCGGCTGCTCGAGGTCCCGAACGTCCCACACGAGTCGGTCCCCACGGGCGAGGACGAGAGCGACAACGTCGAGCGCTACCGCGAGGGGTTCGATGACCTCCGCGTCGACCCCGCCGACGTGACACCTCACTACGACATCGGCGAAGAGCTCGATATCCTCGACTTCGAGCGCGGCGCGAAGGTCTCCGGGGGTGGGTTCCAGTTCGTCAAGGGCGACGGCGCGAAGCTGGAGCGGGCGCTGATCCAGTTCTTCCTCGACGTTCACGAGAAGCAGGACTACGTCGAGGTCGCACCGCCGATCCCGGTCAACTCCGCGTCGATGCGCGGGACGGGACAGCTCCCGAAGTTCGCGGCGGACGCCTACCGCGTCAGCGCCCGGCAGGCGGACGACTACGACGACGACGACCTGTGGCTGCTGCCCACTGCGGAGGTACCCGTCACCAACATGTACCGCGACGAGATCCTGCTGGACGACGACCTCCCCGTGAAACATCAGGCGTTCTCGCCGAACTTCCGCCGCGAGGCCGGCGAACACGGGACGGAGACGCGCGGCTACGTCCGCGTCCACCAGTTCAACAAGGTCGAACTCGTCAACTTCGTCCGCCCGGAGAACTCCTACGACCGCCTCGAAGCGCTGCTCGGCGAGGCCGAGGAGGTCCTCGGGCGTCTCGGTTTGCCCTACCGCGTCCTCGACATGTGCACCGGCGACATGGGCTTCACGCAGGCCAAGAAGTACGACATCGAGGTGTGGGCCCCCGGCGACGACATGGACGACGGCCCCGACGTAGGCGGTCGCTGGCTGGAAGTCTCCTCAGTGTCGAACTTCGAGGACTTCCAGGCGCGGCGCGCGGGCCTGCGCTACCGGCCCGAGCGCCACGAGTCGGCCGAGTACCTCC
Organism: Halobacteriales archaeon QS_9_67_15; assembly: GCA_003023165.1. GTDB lineage: Archaea > Halobacteriota > Halobacteria > Halobacteriales > Haloarculaceae > Halosimplex. Next base: position 9,877 of record PXSD01000059.1, read on the forward strand.
ACACGCTCAACGGGAGCGGCGTCGCCGTCCCGCGCGTGATGGTCGCCATCATGGAGTACTACCAGAACGACGACGGCACGGTCACCGTGCCCGAGGCGCTCCAGTCGTACATGGACGGCCAGGAGGTCATCGAGGGCCACGAACCCATCGGCGAGAGCGCCGTCGGTGCCGGCGACAAGGAGTGAGCCGGACGGTCAGTCGGTGTAGGTCTCGATCCGCCGGATCTCGCCGTCGGCGACGGAAACCACGTCGACGAACCCGGTGATTCGATCCCCGTTGGCAGTCAGCAGGCGACCGCGCGCGGCGATGTTGGTCGGCTGGTCGTCGGTCGAGTCGCAGTCGGTGGGCCCCGCCGCGCTGTCGTCGTCGCTCCCGGTACCCCGGTAAACCGCGTCGATTCGGTGTTCGGTCTCTTTCTGCGTTCGTTCGTCGCGCATGAACGCGACGAACCGCCCCCGGCCCTCAAGAGTCAGATCCGGCCGGTCGTGAACGAACTCCGGCGCGAGGAGCGCCGCGAGCGCGTCGTAGTCGTGTTCGTCGAGCGCCCGGTAATAGGCGCGGGCGGCGGCGACTGTGCCGTCGGTCATGCTCGCGCTTGGCGGCGACACGACAAGAACACGGTGGTCGGACAGGTGTCACAGCGAACGGCGGTCCCACAGATGTCGCGGCGAACGACAGTCGGTCGGCTGTTGCAGGGACCGGCGGTCGCTCCCACCGCTACCGACCGGGGATGTCCCAGTCGGCTCGCTCGTCGGATTCCGTGTCGTCGTCGCCCTCGGTCGGGTCCGCGAGGTCGAGTTCCTCGACATCGTCGTCGCTCTCGTCGGCGGCGTCGGCGGAGCCGGCGGAACCGACGGGAGCGGCGGGCGTCCCACTCTCGTCACTGCTCGTCGCCGATTGTTCGGCTTCGGACGCGTTCTCGCCCCCGTCCGACGGTCCGCCCGCCGATCCACCGCGGTAGAGCGGGTCCGACCCGGTGGCTCCCGCACCGCTCGGATGGCCGTCGCTCGCGGAACCGCCTCCCGCGTCCTCGCCCGCGCCGTCAGTCGTCTCCCGCTCCCCGGTGCCGTCCGCGTTAGCTTCGACCGCGTCGAGGTCCATCTCCAGGCCCCCCTCGACCGTATCGCCGTCCACGGTCGATTCGTCGGTGTCGTCCGCGTCCGCGGCGACGGCCGCGTCCAGATCGGCGTCGTCCACTCCGAGAGCCGTGTCGGCGGCTGCTCCGTCCCCGTCGCGCCAGTCGTACCCCTCGTCCTCGCCCGCTGGGTCCACGGCGACCGACTCGCCGAGCTCGACCCCGTCGTCGGTCAGTGTGAACGCCTCCGGATCGGATGGTTCCGGGAGTTCCGCGGCGGTGTCGAGGAGTCGCTCGGCGTCCTCGCGGTACTGCGTTCCCTGTTTGCCGCGGCCGCTGGCGAACGCGTCGGCCGAGTCGGCGAGCCAGCTCGCGGCGTGCGAGAGCGTGTCCGCTTTCTCCTCGGTTCGGTCGGCGACCGCCTCGAAGTCGCCGGTCTCGGCGAACCGGACGGCGGTGTCGAAGTGGTCCGCCGCGGTCCTGAACGCCGGCTCCGCCGCCTCGAAGCCGTTCCGGGCGGCCAGCCACTCGCGCTCCTCGTAGTCGGCCATCGCCGCCCTGAACGCCTCGCGGCCCTCGACGTAGTGGTCGTGGCCGACGCGGTAGCGCTCGATGGCGGTGTCGTCCCCGCCGATGTCGCCGACCGCCTGCTTGACCGGCGCGACGTCGACCTCCGTCTCGAGGTCATCGGTCGCCCACGCGTACTGGACGACGCCGCGGTGGTCGACGACGAAGACGGCGCGCTGAACCAGTCGTTCGCCGAGGTCCGTCTCCGTCGTCACGTCGTACGCCGTCGCGGCCGCTCGTTCGCTGTCGCTCAACAGGGGGACCTGCAAACCGTACCGCTCCGCGAACGCCTCGTGGCTGTAGGTGCTGTCCGGCGAGACGGCGAAAACGGAGACGTCTTTCTGCATCGTGAAGAGGTCCAGGTCGCCGAGGTCGGAGGCCTGCATCGTGCAGGCGGGGTTGAAATCCGCCGGGTAGAAGGCGAGGACGACGATCCCCTCGCCGACGTACTCGCCGAGGTCGATCCGCCGCCGCTCGCCGTCGATGTACGCTGGCAGGCTAACCGCCGGCGCGTCCTCCCCTTCCGAAACCATCGTCTCCTGTTTTCGAGCTATCCTATTTAGATGTTGGCAGCGTTTTCACGGAGCGAATCGGCCGGGGGCGCCGCCCGCACCGTCGACACCGCGTCCCGGCCGGCCGCGGTCCGAGCGGCTTTTGTCACCGGACCGAGTAGCGACCCCGTGGAGTTACACGTCCGGTACGAGGGCGACGACGACCCCGACAAGTGCTCGGCGCGGCGGCTCGCGCACTTCGACCACGCCGAGCTCCACCGCTCGAC
>PXSD01000060.1 GCA_003023165.1 Halobacteriales archaeon QS_9_67_15
CTTTTTGCATAGGAAAACACTTCGTAGGGGCCGATTGCGTCCAGTTCGTCCCATCCATCGAAGACCACAATAGCGATTTCCATATATCAATAATAGCGCAAATGATCATAGTAGTTCAGATAGCGGCAGTCTGTCTTCATAATTGGTGTTCACTGTGCACGCAAATGGCTCGCTTCGCTCGCCATTTTGGGACGAATCGAGGTGCGTCCGAGACGCGCGACAGCGCGTCTCTCTGCGGTATGGCGAACGAAGCGTGAGCGAAGCGAACGCTGAGTGAGTCATCTATACTGACCAGCTACTGGGCGAGTGCCCGAGCGAAGACTCAACCGAGAGCGAGATGGTTTCGCATGCAAGGTGAAGACAGTTGCGCGGTCCGGCCGGAAGAGGGGTATGTCCGAGAACGACAACCAACAGGAGATGGGCGTCGAGTTCGGGTCTATCGAGGGGGTCTTCGAGGACCTTTCGTACCCGATCACCGCAGACGAACTCGTCGAGCAGTATGGCGATCGGGAGGTCCAGCGGACCAGCGCCGACCCGATCTCGATCCGCGACCTCTTCTCGGGGATGGGCGACCAGTCCTTCGAGTCCGACGAGGAACTCCGCCAAGGGATGCTCAACATGATGCCCGCCGAGTCGGTGGGTCGCCAGCACTACTCCGACCGCGGCGGCTCCGACCAGGAAGACCTCGACGAGGACAGCGACCAAACCGACCAGTAGAATCCGACCGGGAGACCGACCCGACAGTTCGATTCATACGGATGATCGTAGATCACTTCTGAATCGCGCCGGCCCCGGGGTTAGCGCGCACCGGTAAATCACGACAGTAATCACTGTCAGACCGTCGGGACCGGCACTTCGTTCAGCACGGCGTCGACGACGGTCGACTTCTGCACTTCGTCGACCCGCGCGTCCGGCGTGAGGACGACGCGGTGAGCGAGGACGGGCTGGGCGACACGTTTCACGTCGTCCGGGGTGACGTACTCGCGGCCGACCATCGCGGCGCGGGCGCGGGTCGCCTCCAGCAGGCGCTGGGTCCCGCGGGGCGAGACGCCCACCTCGACGCGGCGGTCCCCGCGCGTCGCCCTGGCGATGGCGGCGACGTAGGTGACGACGTCGTCGTCGACGCGCACCGTCTCCGGCGCGTCCCTCAGGTCGGTCACGAGGTCGTGGTCGAGGACCGGCGAGACGGAGGGGCTCTGTTCGTCGCGGGCGAGTCGACGGTGGAGTAGCTCCTCCTCGCCGGCTTCGTCGGGGTAGCCGATGGAGGTCTTGACGAGGAAGCGGTCGACCTGCGCCTCGGGGAGCTCGAACGTGCCCTCCATCTCTACGGGGTTCTGCGTCGCGAGGACAAAAAAGGGCGAGGGGAGGTCGTAGGTGTCGCCGTCGACGGTGACCTGTTCTTCCTCCATCGCTTCGAGCAGAGCGGACTGGGTTTTCGGCGGCGCGCGGTTGATCTCGTCGGCGAGGACCACGTTCGCGAACAGCGGTCCTTCGTTGAACTCGAACTCGCGCTCGCGCTCGTTGAAGACGTGCGTGCCGGTGATGTCGGCGGGGAGGAGGTCGGGCGTGAACTGCACGCGGGAGAACTCGAGGCCGAGGGCGGTGGCCATGCTGTGGGCGGTGAGCGTCTTGCCGGTGCCCGGCACGTCCTCCATGAGGACGTGGCCGCGACCGACGAAGCCCAGCAACACGGTCTCGAGGAACTCGCGGTCGGCGACGATGGCTGAGCCGATCTCGTCCAAGACCCGCTCGCACTCCGCGCTCGCTTCGGTAATGTCCATGCCGTCCCGTTAGCCTGCCGACACTTTAGGCGTTTGGTCGCCTCTCATACTGTCGGTACCCGTCGCCCGAACGGCCACGTCACTCGACCGGGCGTCCTCCGCGGATCGTAACCGATAAAGTCGGGTTGGTCGTACGAGCGAGTGAGCCGAGGTAGCCTAGCCTGGCCAAGGCGCCTGCTTCGAGAGCAGGTCTCCGCAAGGACTCAGGAGTTCAAATCTCCTCCTCGGCGTTCTTCGCGCGCTAATCCGCGAGCGACTGCTTCAGCGGTTTCGACTCCTCCGTTCGCCGTCCGTCACCGTCTCGACTTCCGAGTCTCGACGCTCGGCTACGTCGCCGAGAGCACGAAGCCGACGACCACGGACGCAACGACGAGATACGCGGCTGCCGACAGCGCCCAGTCGCGACGCACGGTTTCGACGCGGCCGTCGGGGACGCGCCCGTAGGTCGGGACGACAACGAACGAAAAGAACCAGTTCATCAGGACGAACAGTGCGACGGCGGTCACCGAGACGACGACGAGCGCGCCCGCGTCGAGGAGCCACCGCGCCGCGGCGACGCCGGAGAGGAAGAGGACGCCGGTACCGACGCCAGCGCCGTAGTGAGCGGCCGTCGCGACGCCGTCGGGCGCGGCGTCGAGCGTCGCGTCGCTCAGCGTCCCGGCGGCGACTCGCGGTGCGGTCGGCCCCTCGGGGAGTCTGTTCATCGGCAGGTCCATCCCGACCGTCGACACCAGTCCGACGGCCGCACCGAGGAGCAACCCGACGGGTAACCAGTCGATGTTCAGCGTTCCGACTGTCATGCCGGGAGTGAGGGCCGAACTCACAAAACTTGCCGGGCCGAGCGGCGAGACAATCGGGAGACTCGTCCTGCCAAACGCGCTGTCAGCCCTCGGCCGTACCGGGGTTTTGGACGACGGCCGCGACGATGCCGGCGGTCTGGCCGACGCCGACGACGGCGAGGCCGACGGCGGCGTCGACGCCCGACCCGGCGAAGGCGTACGTCCCCGCGCCGGTCAGCGAGAGGACGCTCCCGGTGAGGTACACTGTACTGAAGGGCTTCTCGACGGACTGTGCGGTCGCGACGTAGGCGAGTGCTGGGAGGACCATCCAGCCGTAGAGGGTGACGAACAGGATTGGGTCAGCGGCCGGCGTGACCGCCACGTCCATCACGCCGACGAGGGTGACGACGAAGCCGAGCACGATGACGCCCCGCCAGACGCCGAGGACGGGACCGGTCATCCGGTCGCGCGTCCCGACGGCGAAGGCGCCGAGCAGGACCGTCATCACGACGAGGGCGACCAAGAGGGTGTGGCGGGAGACGAGGTCGGTGACGTGGGCGAGAAGGGTCACGGTCCACGCGGCCGGGACGAGCGCGGCGGGGGCAACGTCGGTCAACGATCGGCGCACACGATGGCTCACGGACGGTCGGCTGTTGGTCGTTTCGGTGTCTCGGGAGCGGACCGGCGACCAAACGCCGGATCAGAGGCCGGCGACGAGGAAGATGAGCGCGGAGACGGCGAGGGCTGCGGTGATGATAGCGCCGGCCAGCGGCGCGCCCATGGAGACGGCGGCGTTGGCCGTCGAGGCGAGCATCTCGGTGCGGTCGTTGCCGAAGACAGTCACTTCGGCCGTCTCGCTCTCCATCCCCGCCTCGACGGGTTCGAGGTCGGCTTTCGCCCGGTCCACGAGGTCCGCGATGACGGCGATCAGGTCCGACTCGGGGATGGCGTCGCCGACCTGGTTCTCGGCCTTCATCGTGTTGACGACGTGCGTGTCGGTCGTCAACACCTCGACCACGTCGACGGCGTCGATTTCGGAGACGATCCGGTCGCGGAGTCCCGGCTCCATGTTGTTACCGTCGACGAACACGTAGGCGGTCTGCTGGCCGCCGACACCGTCAAACTGCTTCGCAGCCTGACGACCCCCCGGCTCTGACGAGCCGGGGACGTCGAACACCGCGACCCGGATGCCCAGCGGTCCGATCCCGTCTTCGGGCTCCCAGGACGTCTCGTCCCACGCGACGCCGAGCTCGAACGGCTGGCGGGTCGCTCGCGCGAGGCGTTCGCCGACCTCTCCGGCCCCGTAGATCATGTCGAACGAGCGCTCGCTCCCGGGGACGACGTGCCCGAGGTTCTCGCCCGCGAGGCCGTCGTTGCAGTTGTGCGCGTCGGCGAGCATCACGTCGTCCAGCCCGCCGGTGCGGGCCTCCGAGACCGCAGAGAGGCCGACGGCGTACTCCACGTCGTCGGCGAACCCGGGCGAGAACGTCGACGTGAGGAAGGCGTTGTCGCCGAAGGCCTGGCCGGTCAGCGTCGCGTCGCCCTCGGAAACCCGGACGGACTTCGTCGCGGTGGCGTCGTACTCGATGCGCTGGTAGGCCGTCTCGGCGGTGTCGATGACGGTTCCGACCTCGCGCTCGGTGACGAGGTTGAAGTCGTGACCGGCGGTCGCGTGGGGCGGGAAGGCCAGGCCGTCGGCCTGCTCTGCGATGCGCCGGGGGAGGTTGCCGCCGCCGATATCGCCCATCGGTCCGGGGTGGAGCATCGGAAGGACGAACCGGGCTTTCTCGCCACCCTCGGGACGGCGTATCGAGAGGACCGTCACCGGGACGATGGCGTCCTCGCCGATGTCCTCGAAGAAGGCCTCGAGTTCGCGGGTCCCCTCCGCGACGTGGCCGATGAACCCGCGGACGAAGTCGAGGACGCTCACGCCGAGGCTCCGCTGCCACGGCTGGTCGATGACCGTCAGGAACAGCCACACGCCGCCGGCGTAGACGACACACAGCCCGGCGAGGATGGCGAACTTCTCGGGGTCGATGTACTGCATCTGGGCGATGCGCTCGGGCGCCTCGTTCGCCCGGAAGAGATAGGCGCGCGTGAGCGGGCCGCCCCACTCGAGGTAGCGCATCGTCCCGCTGTAGACGAACAAGAGGACTGCGGCCGAGACGGTCTGGATACTCGCGGCGGCCGACGCGACGAGGAGGCGCTGGCGCGAGACGGCCATGATGACGAACAGCCGCAGGGCGAAGATGGAGGCGAGCGCGACGAGGAGCGCGTCGACGACGAACCCCTGTCCGAGCCGCGTGAGCACGGCGACGACGGCCGCGACCATCACTACCGCTATCATGACGAGTTCGCACGCGAGCGCGAGCAGGGAGGCCTGGTTGCGAGAGAGCTGGCCGCCGAGTTTCCGATCGACGTAGGGTGTGAACACACTCGCCGCGACCGTCGGGAGGCCGATGTAGAAGACGCCCTCCCAGGCGTCCTCGAAGACGAACCGGGAGTCGAAGGCCCCGACGCCGATGACCGCCGCGATGAGGAGGGCGAACCCGATGCTCGAGTACCAGCTTGGAGCCCGGAAGACGAACCGCGAGAGGCTCGCGAGGTTGCCCTGTGTGGCTGTCATTCGTATCGTTGTACTTTAATCACCGCACGATCACTTCAATGATCGGAGTTCGGTCAGACGCCCGTCTGACGGCAGTACGGATGCTGAACGTTGACGTTCCGGGTCGACAATAACTGGGATAGGGAGCTTGTGGGCCGCCCCCTCACTCGCAGACAGTGAGGGAGTCCTCGACGGTCACTCGCAGATGGCGAGGAAGTTCTCGAAGACTTCCTCGCCGCGCTCGGTGTGGGCGACCTCCGGGTGGAACTGGACGCCGTAGAGGTGGCGGTCGGTGTCGCTCATCGCTTCGACGCCGCAGATGTCGCTTTCGGCGGTGCGCTCGAAGCCGTCCGGAACGCGTTTGACTTCGTCGGCGTGGCTCGCCCAGACGCGGGTGTCCGGGGCGAGCGACCCCAGCAGGGGGTCCTCGTGGTCGAGTACGTCGACGGTCACGTCGGCGTAGCCGCCGTAGTCGCCGCCGGCGACCTCGCCGCCGAGTTCCTGTGCGATCACCTGGTGGCCGAGACAGATACCCAGCACGGGCACGTCGAGGTCGAGGTAACCGGGACAGTTGCCGATACGGTCGATCGAGGGGCCGCCCGAGAGGACGAGGCCGTCGGCGTCGATCTCCTCGGGTGGCGTCTCGTTGTCGACTAGCTCGACGTCCACGCCCATGTCCCGGAGCGCGCGCTGCTCAAGGTGGGTGAACTGGCCGTGGTTGTCGACGACGAGGATGCGTGTCATTGGGGCGGGGTAGACGGTTCGCGAGTGAACTACCCCGACCTACCGCGCTCGGGCCTATCCAGCCCTCGCTTGTTGGGGTCGGGGTCGTCCGAGAGACCGAAGGTCTCTCGTGATGACGAAACGGCTTCGCCGTTTCGAACCACGCTCGAACACCGCCGGAGACGTGGTGAGTATCGTACTACCACGTTCGACCGCAGGGGTAGTAAAACCTCGGAACAAAGCGCGAGAAAATGATGACGGCGTTGACGAGACGCTTCGCGTCTCGTTCGCACGCCAGAAATCG
>PXSD01000061.1:0-6123 GCA_003023165.1 Halobacteriales archaeon QS_9_67_15
GAGGCGACGAAGTCGCCTCGCTGCCCGCGGCTCGCTGGGCGCGTTCGCTCGCGTCGCTCACGGGTCGCTACGCTCCCCGTTTGCATCGAGGCGTTCGTTTCACTCACGCCTCGCACCGCTCGCTCTCGTACGTACTTCGCCGGTGCTCGCCGAGACGCCTCGCCCGTTCGCTCCACCAGGGTTGCCGGCTGTAGCGCCGAGCGCAGTCGGTCAGGTTCACTCCGTATCTCAACACTACCGGCTGAACCGACACAAAACTTATTAGACGGTACGCCACAGACCGACGTGTCCGCACACACGGACAGACGAAGCCATTCACTTCGTCGCGACGCAGCCGAACACATTCCGCCCACCCCAATCGCTGCGGGCCCACTCGGGCCCGTGCTTTCGACACTCTTCACTGACGAGACGGCTCTCCGATGCTCCCGCTACTGTCGATGGCCGGTGGCACTCGACAGCAGACCGGTGGCGACTGTCAGTCGGCGTTGACGGTCAGCCGCGGCGACGCCCGGTCGACCGAGACCGGTGCGAACTGCTCGAACCAGTCGGTCTCCTCGCGCTCGAAGGCGTCGAGACAGTCCTGCACGGTGAAGTAGACCTCGCCGGACTCGTCGGCGCAGGGGAACACCGCCTGCAGGTCGTTCTCGTCGTAGACCGCCAGCGACACCATCGGGAAGACGACGACCTCGTCGACGACGCCGGTCCCGATGTACGACCGATTGCGGCGCTGGAAGGCCGGCTCCAGCCGATGGCCGTTCTCGGTCGCCCACTCGCGGAGCTCCTCGTACGTTTCGAGCGCCTCGTCGCGGCAGTCCTGTTCGGGCGTCCGGATGCGCTGCCAAGAGGCGTCCACGTCGGTGTCGGCCACTACACCCTCGGATTCGAGCCCCTCGACGCGCTGGAGGATGCGCTGCTGTCGGTCGTAGCTCCCGTACGTGTCCCCGCGGAGGTACAGTTCGACGCGATAGTCCGTTGTGCTGGTCATACTGGTTTCACTTGGTCGACTCCTCGGGTAGACGGGTAAAAACGCTTTCCGCGGTATTCCTTTGTGGGGACTTAGGTGCCTAGAATGGCGCTGGATAGCACGCCGTACGTACTTATCTAATCGTGGAACTCGCTCGGCAGTTCGACGAACGTCGCGGGGAAAATCGGGCGTCGCTCAGTCGTCCGCGCTGGCCGTCTCGCCGGCGGCGGGGACGTCGATCTCGCCGGCGTCGAGTTCGGCCTCGACCTCGCGCGCGGCCTGGACCATGTTCTCCATCTTCTGGTAGGCGGTCTCGCGCGGCAGGAGCTTCAGCCCGCAGTCGGGCGAGATGGTCAGCTGTTCCGGGGGCACGACCTTCAGGCCCTGCTGGATGTTCTCCTTGATCTCATCGACCGACTCGGTGTGACCGGCGTGGTTGTCGATGACGCCCATCGCCAGGTCGAGCGTGAACTCGGGGTCGGTGAACACGTCGATCTGCTCGTAGTCCCCGTTCGTGAGTTCGAGGTCGAGTTCGTCGACGGGGTAGTCGAGTACCTCGGGGTAGATCCGGGAGTAATCGCCGTAACAGACGTGGAGGCCGATGCGCACGTCCTCGGGAATGCCCTCGACGATGCGTTCGAGGCACTCGCCGACGATGGCGTGGTCGTCGGGCGTCGTGGCGAGCGCGGGCTCGTCGATCTGAATGTAGTGAGCGCCAGCGTCGACCAGCTGCTCGATCTCCTCGTTGACCAGTTCGGCGAGGTCGTACGCGAGACCCTCGTCGTCCTCGTAGGCCTCGTTGAAGGTCCAGCTGGCCAGCGTGTACGGGCCGGTGATAGGCATCTTAACCGGGCGGTCGGCGACGGCGTCGGTGAACTCGAACTCGTCGACGAGCCACTGCTCGCCGTACTCGACCTCGTCGACGACGCTGGGCTTGTTGAAGTAGTTGTGTCCCCAGACCTTCACGCGGCCGTTGAACTCGTAGCCGTCAATGCGTTCGGCGAAGTACTCGACCATCTCGTTGCGGCGCATCTCGCCGTCGACGACGACGTCGAGCCCCGACCGCTCGTGTTCCTCGGTGATGAGGCGGGCGGCGTCGTCGGTGGCCTCCTCCCACTGCTCCTCGCCGAAGTTGGTGTCCTCGTCCTCGAAGAGGTCGCGGGCGCGGTCGAGCCACTTCGGTTTCTTGTAGCTGCCGACGACCGTCGTCAGCAGGAAGTGGTCGTTGTCGTGGTCGGCCGGGCGGAACTGCGCTCGGTTGTCCGCGGGTCGTTGGGTCATGCTTTCACCTCCGTGCGCTCGACGGCGCCGAGCGCCGCGAGCTTCTCATCGAACTTGCCCGACGGCAGGTAGAACGTCGGGGTGTTGAGCGTCGCGTAGGCGGTCTCGAAGTCGACGCCGTGCGCGTTGTCGAGCGTCCACTCGACGCGCTCGGCGATCTCGTCGGCGTCCTTGACGAGCGTGTTCTGGCCGTCGACGACCCCCAGCGCGACGTCGTCTTTGGCGCCGTACTCGCTGATGACGTAGACGTTGTCCTCGTGACTGGCGACGAAGTCGAAGCCGACGGCGTCGACCTCGGCGTCCATGAGGTGGGCGTACACCTTCTCGTCGATGCCGCTGTCGCCGCCGTGGGACTCCCAGTAGGTGTGGGCGACCACGTCGGCGTCTGCGGCCCGCGCGACTGTGTCGATGGCCTCGCTGGCCCGCTCGTCGGGACCGTCCCCCGGCGGCGATTCCAGCAGCGAGGGTTCGAGGAGGAACAGGGTCTCCACGTCGGGGAACTGCTCGGCCTCGCTCGCGAGGAAGTCGGCGAGCGCCGAGAGGAAGGCCGCGCTATCCCCGTAATGCTCGTCGGTCGCGAGCTGCGAGAGCGTGTAGGGGCCGGGCAGGACGGCGTTGAGGCCGTCGTCCGTGTGGTCGGCGGCGGACTCCAGTTCGTGGGCCACGTCGCCTGTGGCGGCCAGGTCGTCGGTAACCACCGGCTCTCGGTAGAAGTTGTTGTTGTCGAAGTAACGGACGATGCCGCGGGTCTCGACGGCGTCTGCCACCGCGAGCGGGTGGGTCAGCATGTCGTCCCACCGCAGCTGGCCCTCGACGGGGAGGTCGATACCCGCCTCGGTCTGGCGGTCGACGACCTCCTCGCGCGCTCGCTCGTACGCGTCGGTGATCGCCGGACTCTCGTCGCCGGAGACGAGGCCGCCCTTCTGCCGTCCCTTCAGACCCGCGAGTTCGTCTTTCGCCCAGTCCGGAAGCGGAAACAGCCCCGGTGTCGTGGAGACTACGTCCGTCATTGCACTGACGTACGAAATGACGCCCTATAATATTTCTTATCTACTTTGATGCTCCGTGGTAATCACTGTCGGCCGGGGGTCGCGCCGCCCGCAACGAGGTGACCGCGGGAGCAGCGAACGGCCCCATCACCGGCGTGCTCGTCGCCGCTATCGCGACGGTGTTCGACCAGAGCCCGCTGCTCGGGGTCGTCCTCAGGGTGTCGATGGTCCTGACCCTCGTCATCGCGGGCTTCTTCGGGACGACCATCCCACTGGTGCTTGACCGGGTCGGCAAGGACCCGGCCACCTCCGCGAATATCCTCATTACCACCGCCACGGACGTACTGGGCTTCTTCGTTTTCCTCGGGCTGGCGAAGCTCGTCCTCGTCTGACGGGCTTCGACCCCGGTTATCGCCGCTCGATCCGCAACACCAGCAGCGTCTCGAAGGGGTGGGACTCGCTCGCGACCTCCTCGGCTTCGAGCTCGTTCGCGGCGATCCGTTCACGGACGACGGCGGGGTCGGTGAGCGAGCTGACGAGCAGATGCGCCGCGCCATCCGGCGCGAGCACCCGTCCGAGGTCGTCGAGAAACGGATCGATGGTAGCGCGACCGTCCTCGCCGCCGGAGAGCGCACGTTCCATCCAGTCGTCCCACTCGCGTTCCGGTTCGGTTAGGAGATACGGCGGGTTGAACGCCACCACGTCGAACGCGCCGTCGCGGAACGCCGACGCGAGGTCGGTCCGGACCGCCGGAATCCCGGCGTCGGCGGCCTGCCGACAGGCGTGTGGATTGAGGTCCGTGCCGACGACGTCCGCGCCGGCCTCCCGCATCCGGGCCGCGACGTACCCCGACCCGGTACCCACGTCGAGCGCTCGGTCGCCGGGCTCGACGTCCTCGACGGTCGCGTCTGCCAGTAACTTCGAGTCCTCGGCGGGCTGGTAGACCCGTTCGATGTCCCGCCGGTCGGCGAGGCTCGGCCTCCCGTCGGACCCGTCCGCGCCGCGGTCGTCGGTCATTCGCCGGGCTCACCGACCTCGGAGGCGAGCGTCGCCAGGTCGGCGAACTCCTCCGGCGTCACCTTGCCGGCGCGCCGACTCATCAGGTCCTCGTCCGCCGCCTCGACCACCGCGTCGGGGTCGTCCAGCCCGGAGATGTGGGCCGTGTTCCGCACGGCGTTGCGCATCGTCTTCCGGCGCTGGGTGAAGACGGCCTTCAGGAAGTCCATGAAGAACTCCTCGTCCGCGAGGCCGTCGTCGGGGTCGCGCGGCTCTGCCCGCACGACGGCGCTCCGGACCGCCGGCGGCGGCGAGAACGCCTCCTTCGGCACCGGTTCGACCACTTCGACGTCCGCGTAGTGGCCGGCAGTCACGGAGAGCCGGCCGTAGTCGTCGGTGTCCGGCTCGGCCGCCATCCGCTCGGCGAACTCCCGCTGGAACATCAACACGAGCGGCTGTCCCTCGGGCAACAGCCGGAACGTCAGCTCGCTGGACGGTCCGTACGGCAGGTTCGAGACCGAGGCGGTGAACTCCGGCAGTTCGACTTCTAGTGCGTCGCCTTCGACGACGGTGAGTCGCCCGTCCTCAACCTCGGTCGCGAACTCCTCGCGGAGGAACGCCGTCAGGTCGGGGTCGCGCTCGATCGCGGTCACGCGGTCGGCGACGGCGAGCAGCCGGTCGGTGAGTGCACCGGTGCCCGCCCCGACCTCGAGGACGTGCGAGAGGTCGGCGTCGACCTCTTCGGCGTACCCCGGCAGGCGGTCGAGCACGCGGTCGTCGACCAGGAAGTGCTGGTCGTGGTCCGGGTCACCGCGGACCCCGGCCCGCGCGAGGAGCGCGTCCGGATCGCGGGTCCCGGTCCGGGCCTCCGCGGCGCTGTCGGCGCTCGACCCGGGCCGCTCGCCGCTCATTCCTCGTCCTCGCGGCGGGCGAATGTCCGGTACTTCAGGTCGTCCTCGCGGATCTCCTCGAGGATGCGCTCGACGACGACCTCCTTCGGGTTGTGGAGGCCGTCGACGCGCTCGCCGAGGTCCTCGAAGCTCTCGAAGGGGCCCCGTTTGCGCTCGTCGAGGATGGCGTTGCGGAGTTTCTTCCCGATCCCGGGGAGGAGATTCAACTGGTGGAGGCGGAGCGTGATCGGCTGGGCGTCGTTGTAGAAGTCGACGAAGCGCTGCTCCTCCTCGGTGGCCAGGTCCTCGACCGCGTAGTCGAGTTCGGACTGTGCGCCGCCGGGCAGGTCCTCGTACTCCACCTCACCCGTTCGCTCGATCGCGTCGGACGCGCGGTCGACGACGAGGTCGTCGCCGATGGAGACGTCCGCGTCGGCCCCGAGGACCACTTCGTACAGGCGGAAGTCCTCGCGGTCGAGCGCGTACGCGAGGGGCTGTTTCTGGTACTGCGGGCGGTCGTCCTCGGTGCGCCCGTGTGCGAGAAAGTCGAGGACGATCGCCGTCGGCCCCCCTGACGCGTCGTCGCCGCGCTCAGTGTCGCTCATGACAGTTCAGTACGGCGAGACGGAACTTAAACCCCCGCAGTCGGGTAGTCCCGGAAAAGACGAGGGCTCGTTCAGGTGTACTTCGCGACGACTGCGAGGATGTCGTCGAGTTCGTCGCCCGAGAGGGTGAACCGCTCCTGTGCGTAGATCGCTCGCAGTTCGTCGCGGTCCTGCGGGCGGAGGTTCGCGATCTTGTAAGCGGTCGGCCCGTCGACCTTCTCGAGTTCGAGAAGTTCGTCGACGAACTCCAGCGACTCCTCGGGGTCGAGGACGGCGAAGCGGTTGACGTGCTCGATGGCCCGCGCGAGTTCGTAGCGCATCTCGCGGTCCTCGTCGGCCGCCCGCTCGCGCTCGAGCTCCTCCAGGATCGCCTTCGTCTCGGCGACCGTGAGGTACTC
>PXSD01000061.1:6129-7450 GCA_003023165.1 Halobacteriales archaeon QS_9_67_15
ACCTTGTACGCGGCACCCTGCTCGCCGACGACTTCGCCCGTGCGACCGTCGAAGCGCGGGTGGTAGCGTCCGCCGGGCACGCTCGGGTCGATCTTCAGATGGACCTTCTCGCCGGTCTCGAACTCCGTGACCGACCGCTGGGGCGGGGACGTCCCGCTCTCTCGGGGCTCGTTTCGGAGCTTCTTTCGCGTCTTCTTCCGGGGTCCGTTCGAGTTGGGCATTCGTGCGGTCCAGTTACCCGGTCACACTTATAAAACGTGCGTTACGCGGTCGTGACGGCGCGTGTCCGTCACTCCGTTTGGTCCGCGTCGGAGTCCGCGTCCTCGCCGACGTCGGGCGATTCGCCGCCGTCAGGGCCCGACCCGTCGGCGACGGGTTCGGGGCGTGTCTCGGTCCCCTCGCTTTCGACAGCGTGGTCGACCTGCACGGTGAACCTGTCGAGGAGGTCCCGGAGCTCCTCGACCTGCGCCTCGATGGCCTCGGCGGTGTCGGTGGCCTCGTCGATACTGGCCACCTGCTCGTCCGCCCGCTCGGCACGGCGAGCGTGCGGAGAAAGCGAGCGCCAGTTCTAGAGGCGACCGACGTCGCCGACTTCGACGCTCTCGACGCCCTCGACATCGGAGAAGGCCTCTTCGACGGCTTCGGTGCCGCCCGCCTCGTCCGGGACGACTACGGTCGGGAGTAGCGCGACGAGACCGAACGCCACGTCGTCACGCTCGAAGCCGTTGATCTTCGCGCCTTCCGGGAGGGACTGTTCGAGACGCTCCTGGAGCGCGTCCAGGTCGACGTCCGGGTTCTGCGGCATGACCTTGATCTGTGCGGCGACTTTCCCCATCGTTACGGCCCCATGAACCCGCAGTCCGGGCACTCGTAGAGGTTGCTCTGCTTGCGGCACTTGGCACAGCGGTAGATCTGCTGGCCGCAGTCGGGGCAGTTGAACGCGGCGGCGCTCGTGCCGGAGATGTTGATCCCGCACGAGACGCATTTTTGTTGGCGTTTCTGTTGGCTCTCGCTCATACGTCTCCGTATCCTCTCACGGTTTTTAACCGTTGCCAACTTCGGTTGCCAGCCCCGCCGCCGGCGCGGTGGGCCCGGTGAGCGCCACTCATAGTGATCATTGTAGATTATTTCCGGGTTGCGCCGACCCCGGTGGCGGCGCGTACCGGTAAATCGCTACAATAATCACTATCAGCCAAAGTTTTCGACTTTCGCCGCGTCGGGTTCGCTGCCGGCCGCGCTGACCGCCGCCGTGGCATCGTCGAGGAACTCCGCGAACCCGTAGACGAACACCTGCGTGTCGTCGGTCAGCGCGTCGGCGACC
>PXSD01000062.1:0-3651 GCA_003023165.1 Halobacteriales archaeon QS_9_67_15
CGAGGACGTACCCTGGGATCGGGAGCCGGGAACTGGCCCCCGGGGCCTCGAAGACCACGTCCTCGTTTTCTGCCATCACCACGCTGTCGGGGATGTCGTAGCGTTGGACGACCTGGTCGAAGGTCCCACCGGTCGACTTGTCGTTGTCAGAGAGTGCGTCGTTGGCCTCCAGAACGGTGACCGTGTAGTCCGAGCGGGCGGCGACTTCCCGCGCGAACTGCAGGCCCGCCGGCCCACCGCCGGCGACCACGACGTCTGCGTCTGCCGCCATGTGTTCCCGGCTAGCAAGTAGTGTGACTAATCCGTTCCGGTGTCCGGGAGCGTCGTCCGTGGCGCTCGCACTGTCACGCGGCGCGACGGACCAGACTGCCCCACTCCGGTCGTCGGTTCGGGAGGCCCGTGCCCCGTCAGTACTCGTCGAGCGGCTGCTTGCGGATCTTCGACCGGAGTTCGGCCAGCGAGGGGTCGTCCTCGCGGGCGAACGTCGCGAAGATGGTCGTGACCTCGGACCGGGAGACCTTGATGTTGCCCTCCCTGATCACGTCTTCCGGCCGCTCTTCGAGTTCGCGGATGGTGCCGACGGCGAGGAGGAAGGGGATGGCCCACGCCGAGAGCGTGTTTCCGCGGATCTCCGGCATCGCTTCGAGCCACGTCTGGGCACCGTCGAGGTAGCCCTCGGCGCGGTCGACGACCCGGCGGATGACCGGGGCGAACTCCTCCCCGTTCTCGTCCTCGGGGATGTCCGCGGTGTCGAGCTGCTCGTCCTCAAGTAGTTCCTGGGGAATGTAGACGTTGTTCTCCTCCTCGTAGTCCGTGGCCACGTCCTTGGTGACGTTGACCAGCTGGAGGAGCATGGCAAACGACCGAGCGTTGTTCTGGAGCGTGTCGCGGACGGACTCGTCGACGTTTCGGGAGAGGAGGCCGGTCACGAGCGTCCCGACGGTGCCGGCGGCGTACCAGCAGTACTCCTCGAGTTCGCCGAAGCTCTGGAGGCGGAGCCCCCCCTGTTCGCTGTAGCGCTCGACGAACATCGCCATCCCCCCGACGAGTTCCTGGACCGGCGGCCGGATGGCCGCCTGCGAGTCTTCGTCCAGTCCCTCGAACGTCCGATACACCCGCGGACACTCGGCGACGACCCGCCAGTCGTCGTTCGGCTCCGCCGGTATCCACTCCTCGATGGCGTTCCTGAACTCCTCGATCGTCGCGTCCTCCTCGGGGTCCAGCACGCGATCGTACTGGTCCAGAAGCTCGCGCTGCTCACCCGGTGGGATATGCCCAGCGTCCTCGATAGTGTCGGCTATCCGACAGAGGAGGTACCCGACACAGATGTCGCGCGACATCGGCTCGTCGAGTTCGGCAACCGTCAGGGCGAACGTTCGCGAGACGTCTTCGACGGCGTCGTAACAGTAGTCGAGACCATCCTGAAACACCTGTTCGGTCTGGTTCCGTGACATTCCCGATACAACCCCCTATACATTCCACAAGTAAAAAGTTCGCCTAGTCGCTGTGGCGGTCCTGTCCGCGGTTCCGGGTGTTCGATTCCACTTGGTGTCCTGCCGTTCGAGGGTCGACCTGTCGGAGTGTCGTCACTCATCGACGCCGCCGCTGCCGGACGTACCCCCGGACCCATCCGTCGTGAGAGGCGACTTCGGAAACGTCCGAGATGGGTACGGCCGAGGTCGGTACGGCCGAGGTGGAGACTGCTCCGCGTCCACGTCGGCCCGAACAATGCTTACGGCGGCCGCCGCAGGCGAGCCAACGGCCGATGACACGGTACAACCGTACGTCCTCGGGATGTTCCCCTACACCTCCGGCACGCTCCACATGGGCCACGTCCGGAACTACGCCATCACGGACGCCTACGCCCGCTACCGCTCGCTTCGGGGCGACGAGGTGCTCCAGCCGATGGGCTGGGACGCCTTCGGGCTCCCCGCCGAGAACGCCGCTTACGAGCGAAACACGGACCCCGAGTCGTGGACCCGCTCGTGCATCGAACGGATGCGCGAGGAACTGGAGACCATGGGCTTTGGCTACGACTGGTCCCGGGAGATCACTACGTGCGACCCCGAATACTACCGATGGAACCAGTGGCTATTTAAACGGTTTCACGAGGAGGGCCTCGTCGAGTACACCGGCGCGCGGGTCAACTGGTGTCCCGACTGCGAGACGGTGCTGGCGGACGCGCAGGTCGAACGACCGGAGCCCGGCGAGGGTGATACCGGTGCGGTCGACCACGGGCACAGCCAGGGCGTCTGCTGGCGCTGTGAGACGCCCGTCGAGCGGCGCGAACTCGACCAGTGGTTCTTCACGACCACCGATTACGCCGAGGAACTCGACGCCGGGCTCGACGACCTCGACGGCTGGCCCGACAGCGTCCGCGACATCCAGCGCAACTGGATCGGCCGCCAAGAGGGCGCACACGTCACCTTCGACGTGGCCGTCCAGGACGACGACGGAGGCGGCGACATCGAGGGCGACGACATCGAGACCGACGTGGACGTGTTCACCACGCGCCTCGATACGGTTTACGGCGCGACGTACGTCGCGCTCTCGCCCGGGCACGACATCGCCGCGGCCGCCGCGGAGCGCGACGACGACGTGGCCGACTACGTCGACGACGTGACCGGGGCGGGTGCGGCCGCAAGCGGGACCGGCGGCGTCGAGACGGACCTCGATGCGACCCACCCCGTCACGGGCGAGCAACTCCCGGTGTACGTGGCGGCGTACGTCCTCGACGACGTCGGGACCGGCGCCGTCATGGGCGTCCCCGCGCACAACGAGCGCGACCACGCTTTCGCCCGAGCGCACGACCTCCCCGTCGAGCAGGTGGTCGAACCCGTGGATGGGAGCGGGACGGACCTTCCGAACACACCGTACACAGAAGACGGCATGCTCACCGACAGCGGCGAGTACGACGGGCTGGCGAGCTCCGCCGCTCGCGAGCGCCTGCTCGGGGCCGAGGGCGTCGAGTCCGCCACCGAGTACCGCCTGCGCGACTGGCTCATCTCCCGTCAGCGCTACTGGGGCACGCCGATCCCGGTGATCCACTGCGACGACTGCGGACGGGTGCCGGTCCCCGACGAGGACCTGCCCGTCGAACTCCCGCCGTACGTCCGTACCGCGGGCAACCCGCTCGAAGGGAGCGAGGAGTGGAAGTCCGTCGCGTGTCCGGAGTGCGGCGCCCCCGCAGAGCGCGAGACGGACACGATGGACACGTTCGTCGACTCCTCGTGGTACTTCCTCCGCTTTCTGTCGCCGGACCTGGACTCCGCGCCGTTCGACACCGACCGCGCCGCCGACTGGCTCCCGGTCGACGTGTACGTCGGCGGCGAGGAACACGCCATCCTGCATCTGCTCTACGTTCGCTTTTTCACCCGCGCGCTCGCCGACCTCGACCTGCTCGACACGCGCGAGCCGGTCGAGCGCCTGATCAACCAGGGGACGGTGCTGTACGACGGCGAGAAGATGTCCTCCTCGAAGGGCAACGCCGTCGCGCCCCACGAGTACGGCGCGGAGACGACGCGCCTGTTCCTGCTCTCGGCCGCCCACCCGGCGCAGGACTTCGAGTGGACGGTC
Source organism: Halobacteriales archaeon QS_9_67_15 (assembly GCA_003023165.1). Lineage (GTDB taxonomy): Archaea > Halobacteriota > Halobacteria > Halobacteriales > Haloarculaceae > Halosimplex. The sequence continues at coordinate 3,577 of PXSD01000062.1, forward strand.
AAGAGCGTCGGCGACGTGTACGACTTCCAGCAACGACTCTTCTCGATGGTCGCCGACCGCGACGAGGTCGACACT
>PXSD01000062.1:3883-9995 GCA_003023165.1 Halobacteriales archaeon QS_9_67_15
CGTCCGCGACATCACCGAGGTCGTCGACATCGACGACCCGGAGACCATCGAGATCGTCGCCGCCGAACCCTGGAAGTACCGCGCCTACGAACACGTCCGCGGTGCCGACCCCGGCGACGCCGTCGTCGGGTCGGCGCTGGACGACGAGGCCGTCGGCGACCACGGCGACCGCGCCGCCGACTACCTCGGCGACCTCGCGTCGCAGGCCGGCGCGCTCGAACCGGTCCTCGACGCCGACCGCGAACTCGAAGTGCTCGAGGACGCGGCGTGGCTGTTCGCCGACGAGTTCGGGGCCGACGTCCGGGTCCGTCAAGCGACGCCCGAGGACGACCTCGCCGCCAAGGCCGAGCCGTCCAAGCCCGCCATCCAGATCGACTGATGTCGCCGACCGACGGAGCGGCCTGACGATGGTGCCGTCGCGTCGGACCGTCCTCGCCGCGTCCGCAGCGGGTGTCGCCGGTCTGGCCGCGCTCGGCGGCACGACCCGCGGACGGACGCCGCGGACTGTCCCGGCGACCGTGCCCGGCGACCCCGACGCACGCATCGGGTTTGTGGGTGACGTGATGCTCGGTCGCAACGTCGACGACCGGTGGTCGAGGAGCACGACCCCCGAGTCGACAGTCGACCCCGCCGGCGTCTGGGGGTCGACGCTCGACTCACTCCAGGCGCTCGACGGGCTCGTCCTCAACCTCGAGTGTTGCCTCTCCGCCCGTGGCGAGCGCCGGCCCGGTCGGACGTACTACTTCCGGGCCGACCCCGAGTGGGCGATTCCAGCGCTCGAGGCTGCGAACACCGCCTTCGCCTCGCTCGCCAACAACCATCTCCTCGACTACGGTCCGACCGCGCTGCTGGACACCGTCGGCCACCTCTCTCGGGCGGGTATCGCCACCGCCGGCGCGGGCCACGACTGGGCGGCGGCGGTGCGGCCGGCTGTCGCGACCATCGGGGACATCGACGTGGGCCTGGTCGCGCTCACAGACCAGGCGCGCTCCTATCGAGCCGGTTCGGACGCGCCCGGGACGGCGTGGACGCCGCTCGGCCCCCGGAACCCCATCACTCGCCGGCGCGTCGTGGCCGCGCTCCGAGGGGTCCACCGACGGGACCCGGACTTCGTCGTCGCGTCGCTCCACTGGGGCCCGAACTGGGAGGTCCGCCCGTCCGGTCGCCAGCGTCGGATGGCCCGCTGGCTGATAGACGAAGGCGTCGACGTGGTCCACGGCCACAGCGCCCACGTGATCCAGGGCATCGAGGTGTACCGCGGTCGACCGCTCGTCTACGACGCCGGCGACTACGTCGACGACTACGTGGTCAAGCCCCACCTCCGGAACGACCGGAGCGTCCGCGTCGAACTCGTCGTCGAGGACGGCCGACTCGACCGACTCCACGTCGCACCGGTCGAGATCGTCGACGAGCGCGTCGAGCCCGCCACCGGCGAGGTCGCGGCGTGGGTCCGCGACCGGATGCGGACCCTCTCGGCCGAGTTCGGGACGCCCGTCGAGCGCGACGGACGCGGACTGTCGGTTCCGCTGGCGTCCGAGTGACCGGTCGATGGACGCCGACGAACGCGACGGGACTGACGGAGATGCGACCCGTTTTGTCGGACGAGTCCGAACCGCCCCCATGACCGAGATCGGAGTCGTCGGAGCCGGCGCGGCGGCCGCCGCCGCGACGTACGTGCTCGACAGGGCCGTCCCGTCCGCCAAAGTGACGATCCTGGAGAAGTCCCGCGGCGTCTGCGGACGCGCGGCGACGCGCCGCCGGGGCGACGTGACCTACGACTACGGCGCCAACTACGTCAAGAGCGACGACGAGCGCGTAGTCGAGCTGCTCACCGAGACGCTCGACTCGGAGGGGTTGGTCGACGTGACCGACCCGATCTACACCTTCGACGCCGAGGGCACCGTCTCCGAGGGTCGGGACGCCGACGACCACAAGTGGACCTACGAGTCGGGCCTCACGCAGCTCGCCAAACGCCTCCTCGGCGAGACGGACGCGACGGTCCACAACTCGACTCGCGCCGAGACGCTCGTCCGCGACGGCGAGCGGTGGCGCGTGGTCGACACCGACGGCGATGAGGGGGGGCCGTTCGACGCCCTCCTGCTGAACCCGCCCGCCCCGCAGACCGCCGCGTTGCTCCGGGACGCCGAGTGGGACGACCGCGCCCGGGCGACCCTCGCCGATGCCGCCGAGGAGGTTCCGTACCGAACTATCTGGACGGCGATCCTGGGTTACGGGTTCGAGATCGACCGCCCGTACTACGCGCTCGTCAACCCCGACCGCGACCACGAGGTCGGCTGGATCGCCCGCGAGGAGTGCAAAGCCGGTCACGTCCCCGACGGCGAGTCGGTGCTCGTCGTGCAGGCCAACCCCGGATGGTCGGTCGACCACTACGACGACGACCCGACCGAGAACGTGGCCGAACTCGCCGACCTCTCGGCGGACGTGCTGGGCGACGCAGGGCTGGCGGATCCGGAGTGGACGGACCACCAGGGGTGGCGCTACGCGCTCCCGGACGAGGGCGTCCGACAGGGCGCCGTCGACGACGCTGCGGCCGCTGACCTCTACGCGCTCGGCGACTGGGTCGCGGGCGAGGCGCGGCTCCACGCCGCGCTCCGGAACGGCCTCGATACGGGCGAGCAGGTCGCCTACTCGCTGTGATCTGCGCACCGGCGGAAGCGAGTTCCACCCTGCACTTGCCGGCCCCGGTGGTTCGTCCCGTCGGGTCCACACCCTCGGTACGGACAGTTCGTCGTCGCGCTCTGGGGGACGTCGTACTTCGACGGCGTCCGGACGGTGCTCGACGAGTACGTCGGTCCCTCGGGCGGAGCCGCCGGCGACGGCGACACCGAACCGTCCACCGGGTGAGCCGTCGACCGAAACGGACGGCGAACCGTCACCCGGACGAGTGGTGAGCGGCCGACCGTGACTGCGACCGCCCCGCTTCGGTCGCCTACAGCACCGCCTCGACACCCGGTACTCGCTTGCCCGTGACGTGCGCGTTGAGCTTCGCGGCCGCTGGCGACTCACGGACCGCCGCGTCGTCGTAGCCGGCCGCCCCGAACGCCGACTGGATCGCTCGCTCGCTCCGGAGGTTGAACTTCTGGTGGTACGGCTCCGCGACGTGGAACGCCTCGAGGCGCTCGACGCGGGTTTCGACCCGGTCGAGCGCGCGGTCGTCGAGGTGCGTCTCGATAGCTGCCCGCTGGTCAGCCGTCTCGAAGAAGAGGACGTGGTGGTACTGTCGCTTGCGCGGCTGGGTCCGCGGGTCGTGGTTCTCGATGGCCAGGGCGACCAGTTCGCCGAAAGAGACGACGGTCGAGTCGTAGTCGACCTGCAGCGCTTCGCTGTGTTCACCGAGGTCGTGGTACGTCGGGTCGGCCATCTCGCCGCCCGCGTAGCCGACGCGCGTTCTGACGACGCCCTCCCGTGCGCCGAACGCCGCGTCCGGTCCCCAGAAACAGCCGAGCGCGAACGTCGCCGTCTCGGTCTCGTCGGGCCCAGGTGCGTCGTCGTCGTACGCGACGATCCGGTCGGGTTCAGTCATCCGTTCTCGGCCGTCTCGTCCACGGTTCGCTCACCGCTCGCCCTCGTCGAAGGTCAGCGCGGCACCGTTGATGCAGTAGCGCTTGCCCGTCGGCTCCGGCCCGTCGTCGAAGACGTGGCCGAGATGGCCCTCGCACCGGCGACAGAGCACCTCGGTCCTCGTCCCGAGGAGTCCCCGGTCCGGCTCGGTCGTGACCGCGTCGTCGTCAGCCGGCGCCCAGAAGCTCGGCCAACCCGTCCCCGAGTCGAACTTCTCGCCGCTCGAGAAGAGGACCGCTCCGCAGCCGGCACAGCGGAACTCCCCGTCGGCGGTGACGTTGAGCAGGTCCGACGAGTACCGCGATTCGGTCCCGCTCTCGCGGAGGATGCGATACGCGTCCGGCGAGAGCCGCTCTCGCCACTCCGCTTCGGTCTCCGGAAGCCCGTCCGTACCTGTCGAGTCTGACATGACTCGTCGTACGGACCGGTCGGGCTTGAACGTCTCGGGCGGTGTCGGAGACCACTCCCGCTGTGGATCACTCGGGAGTGACCCGTCGATGTTCGTCGCCCTCGGGCGGTGCCAGGTGCGCGCGGTGCCACTGTTTCAGACTCCCCTCGACGTCAGCGATCCACGCTGTCTCCGCCGGGTCGACGTCGAGTGCGAGGTCGTACTCCTGCTCGTCGACGAGGTCGGCGTCGCCGGCACGGGACTCCGCCCGCGGTTCCTCGGCGACGAGGTACCGTTCTTCGACGTGGGCGTCGACGCTCCCGTCGGTCTCGTCCTCGACGACGATGAACTCGCGTTCGAGGATGTGTACCCGCTCGGTGTCGTCCGCGAACGTGTGCGAGCCGTGGAACGCGGCGTCTTCGTCGGCCGATGGGGTCAGATTCCGCCGCTGGAACTCGGTGTACTCGTGGTCGAAGCCGGGCGGGAGTCGGTGCCCGGTGGTCGGGTCGTCGGGGTCGTGTGCCGGCGTGTCGAGGTGGTCGCGGGCGAACGAGGAGAGCCACGTCCAGTCGTGGTCCTCGCCGACGTCGACGAGGTGGTCACCGACCGATTCCGCGTCGACCTGCCGACGCTCCGTCCGGTCGTCGACGACGATACGCTCTCGGTCTTCGTCGATCCGCCCCGCGTGGATCGTGCCCTCGCCGGGGTCGTACAGCAGGGGCCCGTCTCCGGCACCGGACCCCAAGAAACCGATCCACCTGACGTCCTCGACCGGTTCGGACTCGCGTCCGGGAGTCGCGCGCTCGACCGGCCACTGCTCGTAGGCCTCGTAGCGCCTGACCGGCCAGTCGTCGAAGCGAGGGTCAGTCGCTCGCTCGGGTTCCGCGTCGGTGTCTGAGTCGGACATCAGTCGCTCCGTAGGAGTTGGAGCGCGAAAGGAAACGGCCGCCTATCCGAGCGTGACCGAGCCGAGCGGCCAAGCCTGTGGAATACGGCACACTTACCCGATGCGCGGTGAATCAGGGAGTCGTCTCGGCGTCGCCCTCTCCCCCCGTCGACGGGAGGGCCTCGTCCGCGTACCACAGGACGGAGAAGTCCTGCGGACTCGGGAGCGCGCATGCCATCCACCCGAGGACGGCGAACCGAGCGACTCCCTCGGTGGCGAACGGGTCTCCGACGAGCCCCGCCGGGACGAGCGCGAGCGGCGCCAGCATGACGAGCGGCATCGTCGCGGAGAGTCGGAGCGTCCACGCGGGCGTCTCGCCGACCGGACGCGGTTCGACAGCGGCCCACTTGCCGCGCAGTCCGGCGCGGAAGACGCTCCCCTCGCGACCGGGGAACCAATGGACGTCATGCGGGACGCCGGCCGCGCGGAGGACGGCCGCGTGTGCCAGTTCGTGCGTCACGAGGCCGACGCTGACCGCGAGGGCCAGTACGACGACCGCAGCTGATATCTCGATAGGAGTCATCTACTCCTCGTACGGTAGTCCTACCCGACCGGTAATCGATTATCAATCTATCGGTCCGGACGACGGACCGGCTCGCTCGCGGACATCTGAGTGATCAGCCGTTACTGCGGGGTGTGTCAGAGGATACCAGTCCAGCGATCACCGCCGAACCGCCGGAGAGCCTGTTCCACACGACCGGGACGGACCACATCACGCTCGTCGGGAGCGACGAGAAAGATACGACCGAGTTCTACCGCGACGTGTTGAGGATGGCACTCGTCCTCCGACAGCCGAACCTCGACAACCCCGACGCGACGCACCTGTTCTTCGACAGCGGCGACGGGCGTATCGTCACGTTGTCGTCAACGACCGCCAGTCCGACCGACTGGCACGGACGTCGACTTCTGACCGAGGACCCGGAAGGTCCCCCTGCGTCAGCAAGTCAGCCGCTTTTACACGTTCACGTTTAAGTTGGTTCACGGCAAACGGCGAGGCGGAGAACGACATGGATGACTCGGACGACCCTGAGGAAGGACAGGAGCAGTACGGGGCGGGCGAGGAAGACATCGATGTCGTCGAACAGACGGAGCTGATGAACGACGAGGACGAAGAGGAAGACGAAGAGGAGGACGGGAACTGATACGGATTATTGTAGATTATTTCCGGATGGCGCCGACCCCGGGGTCGGCGCATA
>PXSD01000063.1:0-1179 GCA_003023165.1 Halobacteriales archaeon QS_9_67_15
GGCCGCGGTCGATCTCGTCTTCGTCGACGACGAGGCCGCAGTCCTCACAGACCGTCTCGCCGCGAGTGTCGTCACTGACGAGCGAGCCGCCGCACTCGGGGCAGACTCGCTCCGCTGCCGACTCCTCCTCGGAGCGTTCCGACTCCGTTTCCGTCTCGGTTCGCGTCTCCGGGGACGATACACGAGTCTCGCCGTGCTGGATTCGAGTGTCTGTCATTGGGGTGTGTGGTCCTGCGTCGAGCGCAGGTGGGAGGGCGGGGGCTACCGACGGGGGAGAACCGAAAAATCCGGTAGCCGCCACGACCTTACTTCGTGTAAGGTCGAAATACACTTAAACCTTTCGCTACCTTTAAATGTAGTAGTCTTTCACACGGCCCAGGAGTGTCAGTTTCGCGGTGCCGTACGTGGAATCAGGATTCGCCCACGTCGGTGTCGCCGCCCTCGTAGTGATTCCAGATGTAGAGCGAGGCGTACGAGCGGACGGGTCGCCACCGTTCGGCGGCGTCGACCATCTCCTCGCGAGTCATCTCGGCATCGAACAGCAGTTCCATCCCCTTCCGTATACCCAGGTCGCCCACTGGAAAGACATCCTCACGGCCGAGACCGAAGATGAGGAACATGTCAGCGGTCCACGGACCGATCCCGTGTATCTCCGTCAGTTCGGCCCTGACTGCCTCGTCGCTCATGGTCGCGAAGGTCGCTCGGTCCCACCTGTGGTCGACGAACGTTCGCGCCGCCGTCCGGACGTAGTCCGCTTTCGCCGCCGAGAGGCCGGCGTCGAGGAGGACCTGGCGGTCGGTGGCGAGCATCCCCTCGGGCGTGACGTCGACGGCCTCGAACAGGCGTTCCCGGATAGCCGCCGCGGACGCGGTCGATACCTGCTGGCGGAGAAGCGATATCACCAGTCGCTCGTAGAGGTCGTCGGCCGGTTCGAGCGTGAGCGGCCCGTGGTCGGCCACGACGGGCCCGAGTATCTCGTCGTCCGCGAGCGTCTCGATTGGATCCGCTGTCATCGGGGGGTATCAGACGCTCGCGCCGGAAGGCCGTTTCGACGGGACGGTCCCAGCGCCGGGTCTCGCGACCGGAGCGTCGCCCGTTAGCTCGCGCCCGTCGCGCCGCAGCAGGCAGGCGCCTCGGTCGGACCGGCGGTTTCGTCGGTCGATTCGTCGGCGCCATCGT
>PXSD01000063.1:1258-7363 GCA_003023165.1 Halobacteriales archaeon QS_9_67_15
GTCGCCGACCTCGGCCGTCTCGCCGATGACGACGCCCATCCCGTGGTCGACGAACACGCGGCGTCCGAGTTCCGCGCCGGGGTGGATCTCGACTCCGGTTAGAAACCGAGTGGTCTGGGAGAGGAGTCTGGCGGTGAAGTGGTGGTCGCGCGTCCAGAGCCAGTGGGCCAGTCGATACACCCAGACGGCGTGGAGGCCGGCGTAGAGGAGTACCTCGGCGGTGCTCTTGGCGGCCGGGTCTGTCTCGCGGGCTGTACGGACGTCCTCGCGGAGTCGGTCGAACATGGTGTGGTGTGGGTGAGAGTGTCGCTAGACGTGGCGATGCAGACGGGAAGGAGCGACGCTCAACAACAGCACCGCCGAACGGTGTTCGGCTGGTCGGCTGCGACACTGACGGGCGAACGAGGCTGCCCGGTGGACATGATCGAACGTCGCCTGCGCAACGTCTTAAAACAATCGACGTGGCACCCAGCGCGAGCGAGCGCGGCGACCGAACCCGGCCCCGACCGGGAGTGGCCGGTCACTCCGAGTCGACCTGCTCGACGTCGTGAAACTCGAAGCACGCGCCGCCCTCGGGACCGGTCGTGACCGATACTTCCCAGCCGTGGGTGTCGGCGATAGTCTCGACGATGTTCAGTCCGAACCCCGTCCCGCTCTCTGCCGTCGTGTACCCGGGGTCGAAGGCGCGCTCGCGCTCGCTCTCGGGGATGCCCGTCCCGTCGTCCGCCACGAAGAACCCGTCCTCGCAGTCACCGACGGTGACGATCACGTCCGGCCCCCCGTGTTCGGCCGCGTTTCGGAACAGGTTCTCGAGCAACTGGCGGAGCCGGCTCCGGTCGGCCCGGATCCGGGAGTCGCTCTCGACCCTGATCCCTGCCTGCCCGGTCTCGACCGTCTCCCAGCACTTCCCGGCGAGCGACCCGAGGTCGACGACCCCCTCGTTGGCCTCGGAGTGACCCTCGCGGGTGAGCGCCAGCAGGTCGTCGATGAGCGTCTCCATGCGGTCCAGCGCGGAGGAGACGGCGTCGAGGTGTTCGAGGTCGCCGGTCTTGCGAGCGAGTTCGAGCCGCCCCGTCGCCACATTGAGCGGGTTACGGAGGTCGTGGGAGACGACGCTCGCGAACCGCTCCAGGCGCTCGTTCTGGCGCTCCAGTTCTCGCTCGGAGGCCACTCGCTCGGACACGTCGCGCCCCTCGACGATGAGCGAGACGACCGTCCCGTCCTCGGTCACGGGACGGACGATGCCGTCGACCGGGACCTCGTCGCCGTCCGGCGTCACGTGGGACGCGTCGAAGCGGACGTACTCGCCGTCGGCCGCCCGGTCGATCCACTCCCGGAGGTCCTCCTGTAGTTTCTCGGAGTGGCTCCACCACGGCGTCGACGGGAACGGCTTCCCTACCACCGAGTCCAGCGTGGTCTCGACCAGCTCGAGGGCCGTCGCGTTCGCGGTGACGACTCGCCCGTCGGCGTCGAGGATACCGATGAAGGTGTCCGGCGTGTCGAGAACCGCCCTGAACCGACGCCGGCTCCGTTCGAGCTGGCGCTCTCGGTCGGCTCGGACGCTCACGTCCCTGAACACGAGGACGGCACCGCTCACCTCGTCGTCGTCGCGGACCTGCGTCACCCTGATCTCGACCGGCATCCGGCTGGGGACGGGCGCTGTCTCGGGGTGGTGCATCGTCACCTCGACGCGCTTGTCCGCGACCGCGTCGCGGAGCGCGGCCTCGGTCGCCGCACTGAGGGCGGTGAATCCCGTCTCGACGTATCGGTCGAGGACCGCGAAGTCGGAGCCGACCAGTTCCTCCCGGTCGGTGTCCGTCACGGTGTGGAATCGCTTGTTGACGTAGGCTATCTCGCCGGCCTCGTCCACCGCGACCACCGGCTCGTGCATACTCTCCAGTACTGTGTCGCTGTCCATCTGAGCGGTCACTCGTCTCTACGGACACTGAGAGGGTGAGGGACAAGTCAGTACCGGCGGGCGAGGAGCGATCGTTCGACCCGGGTCCGCCTCTGCAGGCGTCGGCCCGGGTGTCGAGCGAAGCGCGTCTCCGACGGGTGGACGCCGAGCGGCCGGCTCAGGCTATGCCCTTGCCGAGCAGCTCGCGGGCGATAATGTTCTTCTGGATCTCCGTGGTACCCTCGTAGATCTGGGTGATCTTGGCGTCGCGGTAGAACCGCTCGACGTCGAAGTCGTTGACGTACCCGGCACCGCCGTGGATCTGGACTGCCTCGTCGGCCACGTCGACGGCGATCCGGGAGGCGTACTCCTTGGCCATCGAGGCCAACTGAGTCAGCTGGTCGTCGGCGTGGTCGACGCTCCAGGCGGACTTGTAGGTCAGCTGGCGCGCGGCCTCGGTCTTCGTGTGCATGTCGGCGAGCTTGTGCTGGATGGCCTGAAACTCGCTGATGGGCTGGCCGAACTGCTCGCGCTCCTCCGCGTAGTCGAGCGCGCGCTCGGCGGCTCCGCGGGCGATGCCGACGCCCTGTGCGGCGACCACCGTCCGCGTCTCGTCGAAGAACTGCATGAGCTGGAGGAAGCCGGCGCCGCGAGTCCCCACGAGGTTCTCCTCGGGCACGCGGACGTCGTCGAAGATCAGCTCGGCGGTGTCGGAGGCACGGATGCCGAGCTTGCCGGTGATCTTGTCCGCCTGGAACCCGTCTCGGTCGGACTCGACGATGATCTGCGAGAAGCCGTTGTATCGGCCCTCGGCGTCCGGGTCGGTCTTGCAGAGGACGACGAAGAAGTCGCCCACCGACCCGTTCGTGATCCACATTTTGTTGCCGTTGATCACCCACTCGTCCCCGTTCTGGGAGGCCTCGGGCGTCCCAGAGCTCGCTGAGCTCTGCTCAGCGGTGTCCTTCTCGGCGCTCGTCGCCACGGACGAGACGTCCGACCCCACGTCGGGTTCGCTGATGGCCGACCCCATGATGGCTTCGCCCTCCGCGACCGGCCGAAGGTACTCCTCTTTCTGTTCCTCTGTCCCGAACTCAACCAGCGCGTCGGTCCCGAACGCCGCCGAGGTGATCGACAGGCCGATCCCCGGGTCGGCGGCGAACAGCTCCTCCGTGATGATGATGTTCGTGAGGTAGTCGTAGCCGACGCCACCGTACTCGAGCGGGACGTTGGCACCGACCAGCCCGAGCTCGGCGGCCTCGTCGACGAGTTCGTGCGGGAACCTCTCCTCGGTGTCGTACTCGGTTCCGACGGGCTTGATCTCGTTCTCCGCGAATCGGCGGACTTCGTCGCGGACTTGCGTTTGTTCCTCTGAAAGTGCGAAGTCCATACCGTCAGTGTCACCCGGTACCATACATAACGCTTCGTAATCAACTATCAACTCGGCAGGTGTTTACTGGCGAGAGAAACCTTGAAACGGAAGCCGACAGAGGGTCCACACGGTATGAACTTCGAGGACATCGAGCGGATCGCGGTGCTCGGCGCCGGCAACATGGGCCACGGAATCACCGAGGTCGCGGCGCTCGCGGGCTACGACGTGACGATGCGGGACATCGAAGACGAGTTCGTCGAGGACGGCTACGACAGCATCGAGTGGTCGCTCGGCAAACTCGCAGAGAACGGCCAGATCAGTGAGGAAGCGGCCGACGCCACGCTCGAACGGATCGAACCGCTCGTCGACTTCGAGGCGGCTGTCGAGGACGCCGACGTCGTCATCGAGGCCGTCCCAGAGCGCATGGACATCAAGAAGGACGTCTACACCGAACTGGAGTCCTACGCGCCGAACGAAGCTATCTTCGCCACGAACACCTCTAGCCTCTCGATCACGGAACTGTCGGACGTGACGGAGCGGCCCGAGCAGTTCTGCGGGACGCACTTTTTCAACCCGCCGGTCCGGATGGCGCTCGTCGAGGTCATCCGCGGCGAACACACCGCCGACGGGACCCTCGACACCGTCGAGCAACTCGCCGAGGACTTCGACAAGACGCCGGTCCGCGTCCGGAAGGACTCGCCGGGCTTCATCGTCAACCGTGTCCTCGTCCCGCAGATGAACGAGGCGTGCTGGCTCGTCCACGACGACGCGGCCACCGTCTCCGAGGTCGACTCGACCACGAAGTTCGACATGGGCCTCCCGATGGGCGCGTTCGAGCTCGGCGACCAGGTCGGCCACGACGTGACCCTCCACGTCCTCGAGTACCTCAACGAGGTGCTCGGCGAGGCCTACGAGCCCTGCCCGCTCCTCGAGGAGAAAGTCGACGCCGAGGAACTCGGCAAGAAGTCCGGCAAGGGCTTCTACGACTACGAGGACGGCGGCGTCGACATTCCGGCCGACGCGGGCCGCGAGGACGTGAAAGCGCGCCTGATCGCCGTGATGGCCAACGAGGTCGGCAAGCTCGTCGAGAACGACGTCGCCTCCGTGAGCGACGTCGACGAGGCGATGATGCTCGGCGCCGGCTTCCCGGAGGGACCGGGCAAGCGCGCCGACGCCCACGGCCTCGACGAACTCATCGAGACGCTCGAATCCGCGCACGAAGAGACGGGTGAGCCCCGGTACGAGGTCTCCGACGGCCTGCGACAGGCCGCCGAGGAGGGCGGCTTCTACGGCTCCGAGGACGGGAGCGAGACCGTCTCCTTCGAGCAGATCGAGGTCGAGACCGACGGGAACGTCGGGCACATCGCGCTCGACCGCCCGGCTCGGATGAACACGATCACCGTCCGGATGATCGAGGAGATCGACACGGCGCTGGACCAGTTCGACGACGGCGACGTGCGCGCGGTCCTGCTCGAAGGCGGCGGCGACCGCGCGTTCTCCGCCGGTTTCGACGCCGCGAGCGCCGCACCCGAGAGCGGCCTCGAAGCCAGCGAGATGTCCCGAAAAGGCCAGCAGGTGTTCGGCCGCCTCGAAGCGGTCGGGATGCCGGTCGTCGCGGCCGTCGACGGCTACTGCCTCGGCGGCGGCATGGAACTGGCGACCGCCGCGGACATGCGCATCGCCAGCGAGGGGTCGAAGTTCGGCCAGCCCGAGCACGACCTCGGCCTCCTGCCGGGGTGGGGCGGCACGCAGCGACTGAAACACGTCGTCGGCGAGGGTCGCGCCAAGGAGATCATCTTCACCGCGCGCAACGACTACGACCCCGAGACGATGGCCGACTACGGCCTCGTCAACGAGGTCCTCGGCCACGACGAGTTCGACGACCGCAAGTGGGACCTCGCCCGTGATCTGGCCGCCGGCCCGCCCATCGCGCAGAAACTCACCAAGCGCGCGATGCTCGCCGGCCGCGACGACACCGACGCCGGTCTCGAGTACGAGGCTTCCGCCTTCGGCCACCTGTTCACGACCGACGACGTCTGGGAGGGGCTGGCCGCCTTCCAGCAGGACCGCGAACCCGAGTTCGAAGGGAAGTAAGCGCGACGGACCGTTTTTTCCATACGGATTGCTGTAGTTCGGTACCGCCGCTCCGGACAGCGTCCTGGTTTCGAGCGCCCGAAGAACCCGGACACGTCGGCTGGCTCGAAACCATCTACAGCGATCCGTATCAGTCTCTTCGGCCGCGTCGAGCGCCTGCTGGGCGACCCGTTCGCTCGCCTGCTCAACGAACGACTCCGGGAGTTCCTCAACCCCCGCAACACAGCTCGCCGAGGTCTCGCCACTCTCCGGTGTGGAGGCCGACGTCGAGTTCGCGACCACAGCCCTCGCAGTGAAGTACCACGGGGACAAGCCCCGAAGCTTCATCGTCGTGACCGCACGTCCCAAGACGGGTCGTGCCGTCGCAGGCGAACGTACTTCCCCTCGACCGTCCCGAGATGGGTCGGCTGGAAGTACCACCCGAACGCTCGGTGCGTCCGTGAGGGGCGGCGGCTCCACCCCGCCCGACAATTCACATCTCACCTGCCGTAGCGGCGGGGTGTTGGGTGTCGAGAGGAGTCGCAGTTCCAAACTGTCCCAGTCAGCGTCGTCTATCAAGCACAGGAGGGCAACACCTCGTCGACGCCGAACGAGCAGAGCGGTCCGGACGCCTGATCGGGTAGCGGACTCTCCGCCTTCTCCTCGTTCGTCGCGGCCGACGGGTTTATATCGGTCCGGGAGCCTTGCTTCGCCAATGGACCGGCCGCGCGTACTGGTGTCGCTCACGGCCGCTCTCGTCCTCACT
>PXSD01000064.1 GCA_003023165.1 Halobacteriales archaeon QS_9_67_15
AGGTGCCGATGACGGGGTGGCCGACCGACCGCGTCTACACCACCTTCTTCGACGCCGTCGACTACCACGAGCGCGTCGTCGTCATCATGCTCGACGAGATCGACAAGCTCGTCGAGAAGAGCGGCGACGACACGCTCTACAATCTCTCGCGGATGAACTCGGAGCTCGAACACTCCCGCGTCTCGATCATGGGCATCTCGAACGACCTGAAGTTCACCGACTTCCTCGACCCCCGCGTCAAGTCGAGCCTCGGCGAGGAGGAGATCGTCTTCCCGCCGTACGACGCGAACCAACTCCGGGACATCCTCGAACACCGCGCCGAGGTGGCGTTCGAGGGCGAGGCGCTCACCGACGACGTAATCCCGCTGTGTGCCGCCTTCGCCGCACAGGAACACGGCGACGCCCGCCGCGCGCTCGACCTGCTCAGGACCGCTGGCGAACTCGCAGAACGCGACCAGACAGACTTCGTCAACGAGGACCACGTCCGGAAGGCCCAGGAGAAGATCGAGCTCGACCGCGTGGTCGAGGTGGTCCGCACCCTCCCGACGCAGTCAAAGCTCGTCCTCTTCGCGATCATCATGCTCGAGAAGAACGGCGTCCACAACATCAACACGGGCGAGGTCTACAACGTCTACCAGCGGCTCTGCGAGGAGATCGACGTCGACATGCTCACCCAGCGGCGCGTCACCGACCTCATCTCCGAACTCGACATGCTCGGCATCGTCAACGCCGTCGTCGTGAGCAAGGGCCGATACGGCCGCACGAAGGAGATCAGCCTCTCGGTCCCCATCGACGAGACCGAGGCCGTCCTCCTGTCGGACTCGCGACTCTCCGACATCGAAGACACCCAGCCGTTCGTCCAGACGCGGTTCGACAACGACAACAGCTGAACCCGGTTTTGCGGCCGGTCGCGCTTCCGAGATGCCGGTCCCGCCCGTCTCCGCCGCTCAGTCTCACCTTTCAGCGCCGATCACTCTCGCTTCTCACAGCCTGTCGATTCGAGTCGAACCGACGGCCCGAACGACACTCGGGCGTGTGTCACGACGAAAAAGGGACCGTTTCAGGTGCCGGCGGCGGTCGCGTTGCCGGGCGAGGCTCGGACGGAGCCGAAGCACCCGTCGGACCGCAGGCGGATACAGCCGAGCTTCGGGACGCGGACCTGTGCGGTGCCGACGACCCAGGCGGACTTGACCGGCTCGCTCAGTCCCTGGACCTGGTCGTACACGCCGTTCGCGTCACCCTTGGTGATGAAGCCGGCGTGGGGTGCGGGACAGTTCGAGAGCGCGTCGCAGTCGTCGGCGTTGCCCAGCGACTGTCGGTCGGCCCTGTCGTACCAGTTCTCGTCCTCCTCGACGTAGAACATCGCCCGGTGGATTATCGGTGTCCGGTCCGACCGCCCGTCGGGTTCGTAGACGATCACGTCGCCCGTCAGCTCGAACTTCCGGTAGTCGGCCGCCTCGCCGGACTGTGCGGTGACGACGCCGGTCCCGGCGACCGCGCCGTCGCCGGGGAACCGCGTCTCCTCCATGACGAAGACGAGGTCACCCGTCTGCATGTGCGGAGTCATGCTCGGACTCTCGACGGCGACCATCGGCGGCCAGACGCCGCTGACCGCGAACAGCAACGCCCCCACCAACAGGACCGCGAGTGCGCTGCTCACCACGTCGAAGACGAACGTCCGGAGCGGAGCACTCTCGTCTCGGGACGCCTCCCCGCCTCCCCGTGCAGTCGGCCGGTCGACGGCGCCGGCCCCGTTCGTCGTGACGTGCCCGCTCGTGGGGTCGACCGTCGAAGTGCCATCCTCCTCGCCGAGACCGGTCGACTCACCGTCGCGCCCGGCGTCGAGCTCCGGGTCGTGGCCGCCGACTGCCGGGTCCCCGCTCCCGTCGTCCGTGTCCGGGTCGTCGGTTCGGTTCGGGCTACGGGTCGTGTGCTCACCGGGACCGTCAGTCTCGGCGGACTCGTCGTCGGGCGACGACCGCTCGTCCTCCGGGTCGTCGGAGGGCGAGTCGCCGTCGCGGGGCGGACTCATTGCCAGTGCGTTAGTCCAGTGGCCGTTTGAATGTTCTGTCCCGGACCCGCCCGCCGGGTTCGCTACGCTTTTGCGCGCCGCCACCGATCACCGACTGTGCCGCTCGAGACGCCGGTCCACGTCGCCAACGAACTCGCCAGACGCGGGTACAACGCCGAACCCGAGGCGGTCACGCTCCTCGCGTCCGCCCCGGACCCCGGCGTCGCCCTCGAACGGACACTCGAAACGGTCCCCGACGACGTCGTCAAACTCACCGCCGACCACGTCAAGTCGGCGGTGGAGACCCGCTCCCGGTCCGGCGATCCGCCCGGACAGACCGACCCGGACGGAACCGCCGACTCAGCGGACACGCGACCCGGCAGAGACCCCTCCGTTTCGACTGGAACGAGCGCCGGAAAATCGGGAAACGGCGCGGAGGACGCTCCAGTCGAAACGGAGGGGGTCGGTGGCGAGTCCGCCACCGCAGCGGACGACACGAGCGGGTCAACCGCCGGCTCGGTCGGGGGAGCGTCGGGTGGCGAACCCGAACGCGGGCGGACGCCGGCGGACCCCGACGAGCAGTCGGTCGCGGTCGAGGGCGACTTCAACAGCACGGGGACCGGCGAGTACAGCGACTTCGTCTCCGTGTTTCGCGACCGCTACGAGAAGCTCTCCTCGCAGTTGCGCGGGCGCGTCAACCACCGGCCGACCGACGCCATCGAGTCGATGCCGGGCGGGAGCGAGGCCGCGATGGTTGGGATGGTCTCGGACATCCGTTCGACCGCTAACGGCCACTGGCTGGTCGAACTCGAAGACACGAACGGGACGTTTCCGTGTCTCGTGATGAAAGACCGCGACATCGCGGAGCTGGTCGACGAACTCATGCTGGACGAGGGGGTCGCGGTCGACGGGACGCTCGCCGACGACGGCGCCATTCTTTTCGTCGACTCCATGTACTTCCCGGAGGTCCCGCGGACCTACGAGCCCTCGACGGCGGACCGCGAGGTCGAGGCGGCGCTCATCAGCGACGTCCACGTCGGCAGCCGGGAGTTCGAGGCCGACGCCTGGCACCGCTTCACCGACTGGCTCCACACCGCAGACGCCGACAGCGTCGAGTACCTCCTCATCGCCGGCGACATGGTCGAAGGGGTCGGCGTCTACCCCGGCCAGGACGAGGAACTGGACATCGTCGACATCTACGAGCAGTACGAGCGCTTCAGCGAGTACCTCAAAGAGGTGCCGGGAGACGTGGAGATCGTCATGATCCCGGGCAACCACGACGCCGTCCGCCTCGCCGAACCCCAGCCCGCCTTCGACGAGGAACTCCGGGACATCATGAGCGCTCACGACGCTCGCATCTCCGGCAACCCCTCGACCGTCACCGTCGAGGGTGTCGACGTGCTGATGTACCACGGCGTCTCCATAGACGAGGTCATCGCGGAGCTCCCCGACGACAAGGCCTCCTACGAGGAGCCGCACAAACCGATGTACCAGCTCCTGAAGAAGCGCCACGTCGCGCCGCAGTTCGGCGGGCAGACGCGCCTCGCACCCGAGGAGGAGGACTACCTCGTCATGGAGTCGGTGCCCGACGTCTTCCACTCCGGCCACGTTCACAAACTGGGCTACGGCAAGTACCACGACGTCCTGACGATCAACTCGGGCTGCTGGCAGGCCCAGACCGACTTCCAGAAGAGCGTCAACATCGACCCGGACGTGGCGTTCGCGCCCATCGTCTCGCTCGACACGCTCGACCTGCGTATTCACGACTTCGAGTGACGTTTCGGCGACGGTCTCGACGTTCGCTGTTCACCTTCTCACCCGCCCAGCAGCGGGACCTCGTCGCCGGCGACGACAAGGACGACCCCGACCACCACCGCGACCGGGTAGGCCGGGTGGGCCGCGCCGAACTCGACGAGCGCGGTGAGGATACCCGCGTCGGCGGCGTAGGCGGTCGTCTGTGTGGCGGACTCTGTCCCGACGGACAGGCCGTGCTCGGTGGTGACGCTCATCGCAGCGATCCCGGCCGAGAGACAGGTCGTGAGAGCGCCGAGAACGCGGAGCGTCTGCGCGCTCGCGGCCGCGACCAGTCGTGCTCCGATGCCTGATTGGCTCATTACCAGATACGTACGCTCCCCAGCGACTTATATGCGTGTCAGACGAGGACGGAGAGCCCTCCTCGCTGACGACCGGGACTTCAGCGGAGGCGCAAACCGGCTCGGGCCGGGTGGAAATCCTAATCCTCGACAGCGGGCGGGTTTGGCCCGCTGAGGGGGACTTATGTGCTCGGAGTCTCTCGGTAGAAACGATATGTCCGAGGACTGGGATCCGGCCACCGAGGCACTGCACGTTGGACAGGAAGAGCCAGACGCCGCCACCGGCGCGCGCGCGCCGCCGCTCTACCAGACGACGTCGTACGTCTTCGAGGACGCCGACGACGCCGCCGCGCAGTTCGCACTCGAGAAGCCGGGTCATATCTACTCGCGACTGATGAACCCGACCAACGCCGTGCTCGAGGAACGCCTCGCGGCGCTCGAGAACGGCGCCGCGGCGGTCGCCACGTCCTCGGGGATGGCCGCGCTCAACCTCGCGACGTTCATGCTCGCGGACGTGGGCGACAACGTCGTCACCGCGTCGTCGCTGTACGGCGGCACCTACACCTACTACACCCACACCGCGCCGCGGATGGGCGTCGAGGCGCGCTTCGTCGACACCCTCGACTACGAGGCTTACGAGGAAGCGATCGACGAGGACACCGCCTACGTCCACTTCGAGACGATCGGCAACCCCGCGCTCGTCACGCCGGACATCGAGCGCATCGCCGACATCGCTCACGACCACGGCGTCCCGCTGTTCGTCGACAACACTTTCGCGACGCCGCATCTCTGCCAGCCGCTCGACCACGGCGCGGACCTCGTCTGGAACTCGACGACCAAGTGGGTCCACGGCCACGGCACGACCGTCGGCGGCATCCTCGTCGACGGCGGTTCGTTCCCGTGGGAGGAGTACGCGGAGACGTTCCCCGAGGTCGCCGAGCCGAACCCGGCCTACCACGGCGTCAACTTCCGCGAGCGGTTCGGCGACGCCGCGTTCACCTACGCCGCGGTCGCCCGCGGCCTGCGCGACCTGGGTAATCAGCAGTCGCCGTTCGACTCGTGGACAACGTTGCAGGGGCTGGAGTCGCTCCCGATGCGGATGGACCGCCACTGCGAGAACGCGCAGGCGGTCGCCGAACACCTCGCCGACCACCCCGAGGTCTCCTGGGTTACCTATCCCGGCCTCGAGTCCCACGAGACCCACGGCGAGGCCAGCGAGTACCTCGACGGCGGGTACGGCGGCATGATCACGTTCGGGCTGGAGCAGGGCTACGAGGCGGCCAGAACGACCGTCGAGTCGACGGAGATCGCCTCGCTGCTCGCCAACGTCGGCGACGCGAAGACCCTCAACATCCATCCCGCCAGCACGACCCACCAGCAGCTGAGCGACGAGCAGAAGGCGGCCGCGGGCGTCACCGACGACATGGTCCGCCTCTCGGTCGGGCTGGAATCCGTCGACGACATCGTCGCCGACCTGGACCAGGCCATCGACCGGGCGACGAACTGATACGGAGTATTGTCGCGATGTACCGGGACGCGCCGACCCCCAGGCGCTATCCGGACATAATCGACAATAATCCGTATGAGTGGCGAGGCCCGTCGACTCACCGCTCGATCGCTCAGTCCAGGATGTCTTCGCCCTGCAGCACCTCGTGGAGCCCGTCCATCGTTTCGACGGTGGTGTCGCAGGCGGGCGCGACGGCTGGTTTCGGGTCGAACCCGACCGCGAGGCCGGCGACCTGGAGCATCGGGAGATCGTTCGCACCGTCGCCGACGGCGATGGCGTCCGACCGGTCCGCGCCGACGACCGCCGTGAGGACTTCCAGCGCGTCGTCTTTGGTCCCCTCGATGAGCGGTCCGTCGACGGCTCCGGTGAGTACTCGCGGGCGCTGCCCGCTCGTGTCTTCCGAGGCGCTCTGCGCCTTGCTCCTCCCGTCCGCCACCGGCAGTCGATTCGCGACGATGGCGTCGACCTCGACGCCCGCTCGTTC